>JAGRGG010000019.1 GCA_020445645.1 Geminicoccaceae bacterium
CCCCGGACCCGATCCGGGGCCTGCCTGTCCCCCGCCCCGAAGCCCCCCCTTGGACATGTGGCCGCCCACGGGCGTATGAACGCCCGGCAACCGCGCCTTTGGAAAACGCCCCGACGTGTCCTCCCTCCCTCGCCCGACGCCGCCATGCGCCCCCTGACCCGCGATCCCTCGCGGGGGACGGCGCGCGTGCTGCGGCGGCGGGGGCATAAAGCCTACCGGATCCGCCTCGACCCGATGGAACCGTTCGCGTCGGGGGGGCTGGAGGCGCGGGGGAGCCCGGTGCGGACGCGGCGGATCCGGCCGCCGGACATCGGGTGGTACCGGCGGGTGCTCTGGCCCGCCTTCGACCACTTCATCAGCGACCAGGGGGTCGTGCTCGCGGGGTACATCGCGTTCACCTCGGTCTTCGCCATGTTCCCGTTCCTGGTCTTCCTCCTCTCCTTCGCGGGGTTCGTCGGGCAGGGGGCGGCGGCGGCGGAGTCGATCCGGATCGCGCTCGACCTCCTCCCCCCCGAGGTCGCGGGGGTGCTCTCGCCCGTCGTCGACGAGATCCGGCGGGGGCCGCACGGCACGCTCATCACCTTCTCGATCCTGCTCACCCTTTGGTTCTCGTCGTCGGGCCTCGAGAGCCTGCGCCACGCGCTCAACCTCGCCTTCAACGCCGAGGGGCACGGGTCGTTCTGGGGCAACCGGCTGAAGTCGATCGGGATCACGATCGCCTCGGCGATGCTGATCCTGGCGGCGATGACGGTGCTGATCGGCCTGCCCGTCGCGCAGGACCTGCTCGCGTGGCTGGCGCAGAAGGACGTGTTCACGCTCAACCTCTCGAACGTGCTGCGCTACCTGATCGGCACGGGCATCCTCCTCTTCCTCACCCTGTCGCTCTACATCCTCCTGCCCAAGGTGAGCCTCGGCCTCCTCGACGTGCTGCCGGGGGCGATCGTCTCCGTCGCCGTCTGGGCCGGCGCCACCTCGCTCTACTCGGTCTATCTCCGCAGCTTCGGCCGCTACAGCATCCTGTACGGCAGCCTCGGCGGGGTGATCTTCACCCTCTTCTACTTCTACATCTCGGCGATCATCTTCATCTTCGGCGCCCAGCTCAACGCCGCGATCCTGCGGGAAGCGGCGCGGCCGCCGGGCGAGCCGCCCGTCTAGGCGCCGAACCAAGCCTTTCCAGCCGGCGACGGCGTCCCTATAGGGTGCATCCGGTAGGGTGCATCCGCGAGGATGCACCCGCCGCTTCGAGAACGATTTGGGAGATCCGGACGCATGACCGACGCCCCGCGACTGATGGCGGGCAAGAAGGGCCTCGTCATGGGCATCGCCAACGACCGCTCGCTCGCCTGGGGCGCCGCGCGCAGCCTCGCGGCGCACGGCGCCGGGCTTGCGGTGACGTGGCAGGGCGACGCCCTGAAGAAGCGGGTCCTGCCGCTGGCCGAGCAGGTCGGTGCCTCGATCACCGCCCCCGCCGACGTCACCGACGACGCCAGCATGGACGCGCTGTTCGCCACCATCGAGCGCGAATGGGGCCGGCTCGACTTCCTCGTCCACGCGATCGCCTTTTCCGACAAGGAGGAATTGAAGGGCCGCTACCTCGACACCAGCCGGGAGAACTTCGAGCGCACCATGCGCATCTCCTGCTACGCCTTCACCGACGCGGCGCGCCGCGCGGCGCCCTTGATGACCGGGGGCGGCAGCCTGCTCACCCTCACCTACTACGGCGCCGAGAAGGTCGTGCCGCACTACAACGTCATGGGGGTGGCGAAGGCGGCGCTCGAAGCGTCCATCCGCTACCTCGCCGTCGACCTGGGCAACCAGAACGTCCGCGTCAACGCGATCTCGGCGGGCCCCGTCCGCACGCTCGCGGCCTCGGGCATCGGCGACTTCCGCTACATCCTGAAGTGGAACGAGTACAACGCGCCCCTGAAGCGCAACACGACGCTCGATGACGTGGGCGGCGGCGCGCTCTACCTCCTCTCCGACCTCGGCGCGGGCACGACCGGCGAGGTGCTCCACGTCGACAGCGGCTACCACGTCGTCGGCATGAAGGCGGTCGACGCCCCCGACATCAGCGTCGTCAAGGGCGACTGAGGGGTGTCCGGCAACGGCTTCGGCCACCTCTTCCGCTTCACCACCTGGGGCGAGAGCCACGGGGCCGCCATCGGCGCCGTCGTCGACGGCGTGCCGCCGCGCCTGAAGCTGACGGAGGCCGACATCCAGCCCTGGCTCGACCGCCGCCGCCCCGGCCAGAGCCGCTTCACGACTCAGCGGCAGGAGAAGGACCGGGTCGAGATCCTGTCCGGCACCTTCGAGGGGCTGACGACGGGAACGCCCGTCAGCCTCCTGATCCGCAACGAGGACCAGCGTTCCAGGGACTACGGCGAGATCAGGGACAAATACCGCCCCGGCCACGCCGATATCGCCTACGACATGAAGTACGGCATCCGCGACTACCGGGGCGGCGGGCGTTCGTCGGCCCGCGAAACCGCCTGCCGGGTCGCGGCGGGCGCCGTCGCCCGGAAGATCCTGGGCGACGGGGTCCGCATCCGTGGCAGCCTCGTCCGGATGGGCGCCGACCGCATCGACCCCGCCGCCTTCGACGACGCCGAGATCGACGGGAACCCCTTCTTCTGCGCCGACGCGGCGGCGGCGGCGCGCTGGGAGGACCTGCTGGGGCGCGTCCGCAAGGCGGGATCCTCCGTCGGCGCCGTCGTCGAGGTCCGGGCCTCCGGCGTCCCCCCCGGCCTCGGCGCCCCCGCCTACGACAGGCTCGACGCCGACCTCGCCAAGGCGATGATGGGGATCAACGCCGTCAAGGGCGTCGAGATCGGCGACGGCTTCGCCGCGGCCGCCCTCTCCGGCGAGGCGAACGCCGACGAGATCCGCATGGAAAACGGCCGCCCCCGCTTTCTTTCCAACCACGCGGGCGGGGTCCTGGGCGGCATCTCGACCGGCCAGGACCTCGTCGTCCGCTTCGCCGTCAAGCCCACCTCCTCGATCCTCACGCCCCGCCGCACGATCACCCGAAGCGGCGAGGAAACCGAGATCCGCACCAGGGGCCGCCACGATCCCTGCGTCGGCATCCGCGCCGTCCCCGTCGGCGAAGCGATGATGGCCTGCGTGCTGGCCGACCACCTGCTGCGGCACCGAGGGATCGACAGCGCGCGGGGCGGCTGATCCCCTCAAGGGCCGGTGCGCGGACCGCCCGCCCCCCGCCGTCCGGGGAGCGGGCTCGCCGTCGCGGACCCGTCAGACGACGGTGATCGCGGCCTGCGCCGTGAGCGGGCAGGGCAGCGACGGGTCGAAGGTCAGCTCGATCGCGCTGGCGACGAAGAAGCCGCCGATGTGCTGGGCCGCGATTTCGGGCGGCGTGCCGGGCTCGGTCAGGTTCACGTCCTGGGCGAAGACGAAGACGCGCCACACGCCGTAAGGCTCCTGGTTCTCCTTCAGGAGCACCCGGTAGGCGCGCTCGAGATCGAGGCTGCCGGCGTAGACGCCGTCGCCGGGCGCGTCGTCGAAGCCGAGGCCGTCGTCGGCGAGGTCGACCACGAAGAACAGGCCCTGCGGCGCCTGGAACAGCGCGAAGGCGTAAAGCTCGGCGGCGCGGAAGAGGCCGCCGTCGGTCCTGGCGAAGCGGGCCTTCACCCAGAGCGGGTCGAAGGCGGCGACCTTCGGCGGCGTCTCGACCGTCACCCCGCCCGCGACGTGGATGTTGGTCTGGGTCTCGGTGACGCCGTGGTCGTAGGCGGCGCCGGTCGTGACGCGCTCGTAGGCCCAGGACACGTCGGCCGTGTACGCCTTCCCGGCGTTGGGCGCCTGCGGCAGGGACCACTTGGCGGTGACGCGCTCGGCGACCGTGACCTCGCCGGCCGCCGGCGGGGTCGCCTCCTGGCCGCGCCAGAACGGGTCCGCCGCGTCCGAGCACGCGACGACGATGGCGCCCGAGGCGATGAGCGAGGCGACGCCCGCGACCGTGGCCTCGGGGTCGCCCGAACCGGCGGCGCCTTTCGGCGTGCAGCAGCTCACGCTGGGATCGGTCTCCTCGAACGTTCCGCCGACGCTGAAGTTGGCCTTCCCGGCCCCCGCGACCTCGGCGATGATGGCGACCAGGGCGGCGACGGCGGCGACGATGATCGCCAGGATCTTCCACCACGGGTCGGCGAAGGGCAGCTCGCCGTGAACGCCGTCATAGGCCGGGTCCGCCACCCACGCCATGGTGAGGCCGGTGGGGACCCAAGGGCCGAGAACCGCCGGCGGGCAGCGCGGCGCCTTCGGGTCGCAGCGCCACCATTCCTTCGACGACGGGCCGATGGCCTGAAGACCCGAGACCTTCAGGGTCCCCTCGCCCACCGTGCAGGCGTAGGTGTTGGTGCCCGGATCGAACCGGGTCTGCGACACGAAGATCCGCTGGATCGAGCGGCGCGAGGCGAACCCGTCGCCCCGCGCCACGAAGCTCACGAGGGGCTTGCCGGGCGTGGCGTGCTGGAAATCGGCCTGCCACCACACCCGGACCGAAGACCCCGCGGGGATCGTCGGGAACGTCCAGGTGCGGGCGACCGGGGCGATGCCGGGGTCGCCGACGCCTTCGAGGTAGATCCGCACGTTGCTCAAGGGGACCGGGCCCGTGTTCGTGTAGTGACAGGCGATCCGCAGGCCGTAGATCGCGTTGTCGAAGATGCCGTCCGGCAGCATGACGTTGGTGATCGGCTCGACCGCGAACGGCCGGGTCAGCACCTGCATGGGGGTCGCCGTCATCGGTCGTCCTCCTTGCCCTGCCGAACCACGACGTAGCCGTAGCCGCCGACCGGCCGGTCGTCGGCGCCGTGCTCGACCACGTTCACCAGCACGTATTCGTCCGGGGCCGGATCGCGCGCCCGGACGGCGACGTGCACCGCCCTGCGCGTGCCGCGCGGCACGTCGAGCGCGAGCTTTTGCCCGCCGAGCGGACCCTTCTCGGGCACGCAGCCGGCGGCCGGGGCGAGCCCGACCTCCACGCCTTCGCCCTTGCCCGGGCGCAGCCCCTTCAGGCCGAGGTGCCCCAGCGTCCGCCCGTCGAGCCTGCCGCCGACCTCGACCGTGACCACCGCGCGCTTGTCGGCGCGCGGACCGGCGGCGATCGTCAGCATCCGCGTCGGCGCCCCCGCCATCGGCGCCAGCACGGTGAGGTTCCTTTGCGCGATCTCGATGAAAGAAGGCGGGTTGAAGGCGTCGGGCGGCGGGAACGGCACCGAGCTGCCGGCATGGATCGCCTCGGCGACGAGGCATTCGTGCCCGCCATTGACCAGCGTCACGGGCCACGGCACCAGACAGAGCACGTCCTGGGCGCTGCCCGGCTGCCCGTCGGGCGCGAGATCGGCGAACGCCGAGCCGATCGGGTGGGCGTTGCCGCGCAGGACCTGCCCGCTGGGGTCGGCCCACCAGAAGTTCACCCGCACGCCGTTGGCGGCCCCGGAGCCCCGGTTGACGACGTGCGCCCAGACGAAAGCCGATCGCCCCGCGATCGGCGTGCCGGGCGCCCCGTTCGGGTCGTCGCCCGGCACGACCCAGACGTCCGGGCTCAGGTACCAGTACGGGTCCCCATCCCGGATCTCGACTCGGATCGTCATCCTGCCTTCCTTCCCTCGCGCCGGCGGACCTGGGCCGGCGAGGCTCCCGACACTGCGACCGAGGCGGCGGCCCGTCCGTGCGAAAGGCCACGAACCGGCGTTTTCCCGTCGGGTCCGGTCGGTACCCAAGTCACCCGAAGCCGAGCGTGGGCCTCGTCGTAGAAGATCGACGGGGATGCACGGCTTCCTCCCAAGGCTTCTGGCCGTCGTCAGGATCAACGCCTCGCGGCCGGCGTCTCTTCGGCAGGCCGGACCCCGCCCTTGCCCGAAAGGGCTCAAGCACCACCCGGTACGCCCTCAAGCGGCGACTTTATCCGGCCATTTTTACCCATCCTTCAGCCTGAACCGGCAATATCTGCCCCGGTGCGGCATTCCTTCACAGGGCGGGACAGGAGGTCCTTCCCGGAGCGCCGCTTAAGCCTCAGGTAGAGAAAATGTCATGTTCTGGCTCGCCATACGCGTTCTCCCCATCCCCGCCCTCGTCGCCGCCGACCCCGCGATCCTGTTCGCCTACCGCTACTGGCACAACCTGAAGGAAGGCGGCTGGCTGCCGCCGCGCTGCCGGGTCGACACGCCGCAGTTCCGCCTCATCGTGCCGGGCGCCCAATGGATCGACCTACGCGCCCGCGGCGGCGTCCCCGACCTCGGCCCGCTCGAGCCGCTGGCGTCGGTCCGCCACGCCGACGGGGGCGAAGTCGACGGGGGGCCGAGGCTCGGCGACGAGCTGGCGGCGGCGCTGGGGGTCGCCGCCGCCACCGGCACGCCGCTCTTCCAGACGATCGAGCTGCGCTGCCGGACCCGGCCGGTCGCCTACCAGCAGCTCGTCCTGCCCGTCGCCGACGACGGCAGCCGCCCGACGGAGCTGCTCCACCTCTGCCACCGGGGGGAACTGAACCTCCAGTCGAGCCTGCTCCGCGACCCCGCCTGAGGAAACCGCCAAACGTGCGAAAAGTCACATCGACTATACGTGATTCATGGCATCAAAGACGCGCTGAGGGCTGATTTACCAACCTGCGGGGCGGCCCAAGGGCCGACCCGCAGGCTTTTTCTCCCCCCAGCAACGTCGGCCTGCATTCGTCCGAATTCCCGTCGGAACGTCAGCCGCTTCAAGGGGAGGGTCCCGTGCCCTTCCCTTTTTTTTCGAGGCGCCCGCACCGACGCCGACTCGCGGAAGGAAGCGGCCCAGGCCAGACCCGCGTTGCGGGCGGACGCACCACGGTCTCGTTCGCGTCCACGCCGCCCGGCCGCCCGATCGCGCACCGGATCGCGCGGCCGATCGTGTCGGGCCGAATCGCCGTCTCGCGCCCCGTCGGAAAAACGGGGCCGCCCGGCTTGTCGATTCGATGCCCAGGAGGGCTGAGACACCCTCACCCCGACCCTCTCCCCGAGGGAGAGAGGGCACGAGGCGGAAGCTTTGGCGACACCGCTCCAACCGCGACTCACACCCCCTCTCCCGCCCGCGGGAGAGGGTCGGGGTGAGGGTGCTTGGCACAGCACGCACCGCCGAGGAAGCGCCACCCTCCCCCGCCCCGTGCCCCGGACCGGATCCGGGGCCCAACCCTCAACGCTTCAAAGCCGCCCGGCAGACGGCTTGGCGGTTGGAACCGTCAGGCCCCGGATCCGGTCCGGGGCGGGGGTTGGGGCATCGTGCACAGCGTCGCGCACGGTCTCGTCCAAGCCGAGAAATATGCTTTTATTCTTACGTCCGTGCTACCCTCCCGGCACCACCCCTGCCAGGAGCCGAACCCCGTGCCCAGCCTCGCCGCCCTCGTCTCCAACACCGCGCCCGCCGCCCTTGCCACGCTCGGCACGAGCGAACCCAGGCCCCGCAGCGACGCGCAGCGGCAGGCCAGCCGCACCAACGGCGCCCGCTCGCGCGGCCCCCTCAGCGAGGCGGGGAGGCGGCGCAGTTCGCAGAACGCCGTCCGGCACGGCCTGCGGAGCAAGGCGCCGGTGCTGGGCGCAGAAGACGCCCGCCACCTCGCCGCCCTGCGCTCGGACCTCCTGCGCCGCTGGCCGGTGGCGACGCCGATGGAGCGGCACTGGCTGGAGCGCCTCGTCGCCTGCCACCTGCGGCAGGAGAAGCTGGAGGCGATCGAGTTCCTGGCGATGGACCGGTTCCTGTTCGACACGGACGAACCCGGCGCCCCCCAGGCGGGACAACGCCTGCCGTCGCTCGCTACCCTCCTTCGCTACCGCAGGCAGAACGCCCGCGACATGGAAGAAGCGGGGCGCAACCTGCGAAGCCTCATCGACGGCAGGCTGCACCACGCGGGCGGCACGGACGGATGGGAGGACGAGGACGACGCGGACGCCTGGAACGAAGGCGAAGGCGGTACCGTCGATCGGGATGACGATGCCGGCCCTTGCACGGACGAACCCGAGGCGACCCCCACCGCGTCACCCTCGGGCTTGGCCGGAGGATCCACGGGCGGGGCGTCGCGCTCGGCCTGGGGGCCACGACAGGTCCAAGGGCGCGGCGGCGTGCGGCCGTGGGTTGGAAGCGGCGCTTCCAACCGGGTCAAGCCCGGGCAAGCCCGAGGGTGACGCGGTGGGGACGGCTTGGCTTGCTCCCCGGCACCGTCGCCGAAACCCGTGTTGCGGCCAGACTTGCAGAAAAAGCGAAAAGTGGACCCCGCACCGGCGGACGCGGGGCGCGCCGCCCTAGTCGGCGAACAGGGTCAGCTTGTCGGCCGGCAGGGGGCTGACGACGGCGTAGCTGAACCGCCCGTCGGTCCAGCGCGCCTCGTTCAGCCCGGCGTCGAGGGCGTCGACGGCGGCGGGCTCCGCCACCTGCCCCGCCTTCGCCACGCCGATGCGCAGCAGGGCCGGCGTGCCCTTCACGTCGTAGAGGAGGAGGGCGGCGCCCTTGGGGTCCTCCCGGTCGACGCTCGCGCCGACGAGGCGGGCGCCGGCGGGCTGCGGCAGGGCCGGAGGCGCGGTACCGAGGCGGCCCCTGAACCAGCCGTCGAGCCGCCCCGCGTCGGCGGTGCGGATGTCGAGGTCCTGGGCGTGGTCGGCGAGGGTGCGGTAGGCGGCAAGGGTCGCGTGCGACTCGTTGTCCCCGCCGAGGCCGAGGTCGAGGAGGGCGGCGAGGCCGACGAAGACGACGCCGAAGCCGACGAAGCGCCGCCACAGCCCGACCGGGCTCCGCCCCTTCACCGCCCCGCCGGCCGGCGGGGCCACCGCCGGGGGCGGGAAGCGGCCCGTCGGGACGGCGCGCGGCAGGAACAGGGACGGGGGGCGCTCGTCGATGACGAGGCCGGGCTCGACGAGGCTCATCTCGAGCGGGGTCCAAAAGGACGCCGACTGCTCCATGCAGCGAAAGCGCCGGTGGAGGTCGCGCTCGAACCGGCAGAGGCGCTCGATGCGGCCCCGGCAGGCCCTGCAGCCGGCGACGTGGCGCTTGAGCAGCGCGAGCCGGCCGCGCCCGAGGCCCCCGTCGAGGCAGGCTTCCAGGTACCGCTCCAAGTCAGAGCAGTTCATCTCGCCCCCGTCGCTTTGCTTTCCCGTCGTCACCGCCCAGGCCCGCATCCTCCGCACGCCATCGACATTCCTCCAAAGGCCCGACCGATGCAACGACATAAAATCGCCCCGCCCGCTTGGCTTGTTTCCCCGGCGACGGCCGGCCTATACCGGAAGGGTTCACGGCAAACGGGAGGCAGGACGATGGCGGAACCCGTCAACAACGCCGGCACGTGGCGCAGCGTGGGGCTGGTCGGCCCGATGGGCGCCGGCAAGACCACGCTGCTCGAGAGCCTGCTCCACGTCGCGGGCAGGACGACCCGCAAGGGTCGCGTCGCCGACGGCACCACGGTCGGCGACGCCAGCCCCGAGGCGCGCGCCCGCCAGATGGGCACCGAGGTCACGGCGGCTTGGCTGGAGGGGGGGCCGGAAGGGGACGGCGGACGCCTCACTTTGCTCGACTGCCCGGGCTCGGTCGAGCTGTCCTCGGAGACGCGCCACGCGCTCGCCGGCCTCGACCTCGCCGCCGTCGTCGTCGAGCCGGTCGCAGAGCGCATCGCCGTCGTCGCCCCGCTCCTCCAGTTCCTCGACGCCAACGACATCCCGCACGTCGTGTTCATCAACAAGATGGACCGCTCGGAGGCGCGCTTTCGGGACCTGATCGACGCCCTGCGCCGGGCGAGCGGCCGCCCCGTCGTGCCCCACCAGTACGCGATCGGCCGCGGCGACGACCTCCTCGGCTACATCGACCTCGTGACCGAGAACGCCTACGGCTACAACGCGAACGCCCCGTCCGCGCCGATCCCCCTTCCCGCCGACTACGAGGAGCGCGAGCGGGCGGCGCGGGCGGAGATGCTCGAAACCCTCGCCGACTTCGACGACGAGCTGTTGGAGGAGCTGCTCGAGGACCGCACGCCCTCGGAGGACGTGATCCGCAAGGACCTCCAGAAGACGCTGGGCGCGGACCAGGTGGTGCCGGTCTTCATCGGCGTCGCCGAGAAGGACATGGGGGTGAGGCGCTTCCTCGACTGCCTCCTGCGGGAAACCCCGCCGCCCGACGTTCGGGCCGGGGCGCTGGGCCTCGCCGGCGAGGGGCCGGCCCTCGCCGGCGTCCTCAAGACCTACCACCAGCACCACGCCGGCAAGCTGTCGCTGGTACGGGTGTGGCGGGGGCGGATCAGGGACGGGATGCCGCTCGGCGGGATGCGGATCGGCGGCATCGTCAGGCTGTTCGGGGGGCAGCAGGAGGCGGTCGGCGAGGCGGGTCCCGGCGAGATCGTGGCGCTGGCCCGCATGGACGAGGCGCGCACCGGCCAGATGCTGGAGGAGAACGGCCCCGCCAGGCCCGGTCCGGACTCCCCCTTGCAGCCCATGTTCGGCTACGCGGTCCGCGCCCTCAATCGGGGCGACGACGTGAAGCTCTCCGGCGCGTTCGCCAAGCTCGTCGACGAGGATCCCGGCCTCTCCGTGGTCCAGGACCCCGGCACGGGCGAGATGGTGCTCTGGGGCCAGGGCGAGATGCACCTGAAGATCGCCCTCGACCGCCTGCGGACGAAGCACCACGTCGAGCTGGAGACCCGCCCGCCCGGCACCCCCTACCGCGAGACGATAAGAAAGGGCGCCGCGGCGCACGGAAGGCACAAGAAGCAGAGCGGCGGGCACGGCCAGTTCGGCGACGTGAAGATCGAGATCGCCCCCCTCCCCCGCGGCCAGGGCTTCGCCTTCGAGAGCCGGGTCGTCGGCGGCTCGGTGCCCCGCCAGTACGTCCCGGCGGTCGAGGCCGGCGCGCGCGAGCACCTGCAAAAGGGACCCTTGGGGTTTCCCGTCGTCGACGTCGGCGTCGCCCTGATCGACGGGCAGTTCCACTCGGTCGACAGCAACGAACTGTCGTTCAAGATGGCGACCGGCCTCGCGCTCAAGGAGGGCCTGCCGGAATGCGGCCCCGTCCTCCTCGAGCCCATCCTCAAGGTGACGGTGTCGGTGCCGGCCGAACAGACCTCGCGGGCCTTGCAGATCCTGACGCAAAAGCGCGGGCAGATCCTCGGCTACGAGGCGAAGGACGGCTGGAACGGCTGGGACCAGATCGAGGCCTTCCTGCCGCAGGCGGAGATGCACGACCTCGTCGTGCTCCTGCGCTCCGCGACGCAGGGGGTCGGCTTCTTCGCCTGGGGCTTCGACCATATGGACGAGGTGCCGGACCGGCTGGTCCAGGACGTCGTCGGCAAGCAGAGCAGCCACGCCGCCTGAAGTGCTACGCTTCGCGTCCGCTGGCCCCGCGCCAGCGGACGCGAAGCGTATTCTACCGCTGACGCAGCCGCATGATGTACCCGATGATCTCGGCCACCGCCTTGTAGTGCTGTTCCGGGATCGTCTGCCCAACCTCGACGCTCTTGTGGAGCGCCCTTGCGAGCGGCGGGCTTTCCATGAGCGGAACGCCGCTCGCCTTGGCGACCTCGCGGATCTTCAGGGCCAAGTGGTCGACGCCCTTGGCGACGACGACGGGGACGGCTTCCTTCTTCGGGTCGTAGCGCAGCGCGACGCTGACGTGGGTGGGGTTCGTGATGACGACGGTGGCCTTCGGCACGTCGGCCATCATCCGCTGCCGCGCCCGCTCCATCCGCATCTGGCGGAGCCGGGCCTTGATGTGCGGGTCGCCGTCGCTCTGCTTCTGCTCGTCCTGGATGTCCTGGCGCGACATCCGCATCTGCTTCATGAAGTCGAAGCGCTGCCAAGCGTAGTCGAGCCCGGCGAGGAACGCCATGATCGCGGCGGCGACGACGAGGAGGCGGAGGCAAAGGGTGGTCATGTAGCCGGCGAGCGGCGAGGCCTGGAGTTCCGCCGACATCAGGAGGCGGGGCGTCTCGGGCCACAGGACCGCCATGCCGGCGACGGCGACGAGCAGGATCTTGCCGATGTTCTTCAGGAACTCGACCAGGGTCTTGGTCGAGAACAGCCGCTTGAAGCCCGCCATCGGCGACAGGCGCTCGGCCTTGGGCTTCAGCGATTCGGCGCTCCAGACGATGCCGTTCTGCAAGGCGGCCGCCGCGATCGCCGCCGCCGCGAAGCCCAGGAACGGCACGAGCATCAGCTTGCCCGTCGCGGCGAACGCGCCGGTGAACGCCCGGCCCAGCGCCGCCGGGTCGGTCGGCAGGGTCGCGGCGTTGGCGAGGAACCCCCGCAGGAGGGTCGTGAGCCCGAGCGCGATGCCGGGCGCCGCCGTCATGACGAGGAGGGCGGCCGTCGTGAACAGAAGAAAGCTGCCGACCTCGCGCGAGGCGACGAGCTGGCCCTTCTCGCGGGCGTCGTCGAGCCGCTTTTGCGTCGGCTGCTCGGTCTTCTGCGATTGGTCCTGCTCTTCGGCCATCCGTCCCTAGCTTCCCGTCAAGCCTTGTCGAGCCAGAGGAGCGCCTGCTCCAGGGTGTCGAGGAAGAGGCGTCCCGCCATGCCGACCGAGAACAGGATGACGACGAGGGCGGTCGTGATCTGGAGGGGCATGACGACGAACAGCACCTGGAGCGACGGCATGAGCCGGTTGAGGATGCCCATGAGCAGGTAGAGGCCGAAGCCGACGACGACGAGCGGCGCCGAGAGCCGGAGCCCGGCCGCGACCGCGAGGCCGAGGAGCCGGAGGATGGCCTCGGCCATGTCGCCGAGCGGCAGGTCCGCCCCCGGCGCCAGCGGCGCGTAGCTGGCCGCGAGGCCCTTGAGGATCAGGAGGTGCGTGTCGGTGGCGACGATGAGGACGAGCCCCAGCGTGGTCAGCAGGTTGCCGAAGATCGTGCCCTGCGCGCCCTCGTTGGGGTCGAACATGGACGCCGCCGAGAGGCCGGACTGCATGGCGAGCACGGCGCCGCCGAAATGCATGACGGTGAGCGCCAGCTTCAGGGTTCCGCCGAGGAACAGGCCGGTCAGCACCTCGACCCCGACGAGGCCGGCGAGCGCGCCGACCCCTTCCGGCATCGGGGGGAGCACGGGCGCCAGGGGGACGCTGAGCAGCAGGCTGACGACGAAGGCGAGGAGCAGGCGGAGCCGGCCCAGCACGTAGCTCTCGCCGATCGCCGGCATCACGGTGAAGGCGGCGCCGATGCGGCAGAAGACGAGCAGGATCCCGAAGGTCTCCTGGCTCAAAAGGCCGGCGAGGCCCGTCATCCCCCCCATCGGCCCCATCATCCTAGCCGATCCCGATCGTGGCGATGCGCATGAACAGGTGCTCGGTGAAGTCCTTCAGGGTCGCCAGCATGAACGGCACGGTGAGGACCAGGACGCCGAACAGCGCCAGCACCTTCGGCACGAAAGTGAGCGTCATCTCCTGGATCTGGGTGAGCGCCTGGAGAAGGGAGATGACGAGGCCGACGGCGAGCGCCGTGAGCATGACGGGGGCGCCGACCTGGACCATCACCCAGAGGGTCTCGCGGGTCAGTTCGATGAAGGTTTCTTCGTTCAACGCCCATGTCCCTTACGCTTCGCCTCAGACCGGCATCCGGATGATTTCCTGGTACGCCGTCAGCACGCGGTCCCGGATGGCCGTCACCTTCTGCAAGGAGAGTTCGGCGGCGCTGATGGCTTCCACGAGGGCCTGCACGTCGGCCTGCCCGACGAGGGCCTTGAGCGAGGTTTCCTCGCTGTGGCGAAGCGCCGTGACGCCCTCGCCGATCTCGTTCTTGAGCAGCGCCTGGAAGCTGGGCGCCGGGGCGGCCTCGGTGCCGTTCTTCTCGGTCGCGGCGGTGGCGGAGCGGTAGGCGCCGAGGGCCTGCTGGATGCCGGCCTGCTGGATCGTCATGTCGTGGTTCCTTTGGCTGGACGGGGGGGGCTGCCCTAGCGCAGCACGTCGATGAGCTTTTGCAGCATCGAGCGCGCCTGCTGCATGGCGCTCAGGTTCGCCTCGTAGGAGCGCTGCGCTTCCCGCATGTCCATGAGCTCGACGAGCGGGTTGACGTTCGGGTAGAGCACGTAGCCCTCGCCGTCGGCCGCCGGATGGTTCGGCTCGAAGCGCCGGTCCATCGGGCTCTTGTCGACGTCGTAGCGCCGCACCTCGACGAGTTCCGCCTGGGTCTCGCGGTCGAGTTCGCCCTTGAAGGTGAGGGTCTTGCGGCGGTAGCCCTCGCCGCCCGGCGCCTCGGCGGTCGATTCCGCGTTGGCGAGGTTCTCCGAGACGACCCGCATCCGGGCGGACTGCGCCTTCATGCCGGAGGCGGCGATGCGCATCGAAGCCGAAAGGTCCATGACTCGTATCCCCAGACTTAAGAGGACGCGCCGCCGATCGCGGTGCGCAGGAGGCCCAGGTACTTCTTGTAGACGTTCGTCGTCGTCTCGTAGTCGAGGCGGGTCTGCATGAGCTTTTCCGACTGCTCTTCCAAGAGCACCTCGTTGCCCGCGGGTGAGGTCTCGTAGCCGTGGACGGCCCGGCCGTCGGTCCGCAGCGGCGTCAGGGCGACGGCCTCGATGTGCCGGGCGTCGGTTGCCTTGAGGCTCAAGCCTCGATCGTTGCTTCGTGCCCGGGCCAGAAGATCCTCGAAGCCGGCCGCCTTCAGGTCGCGCGGCGCGTAGCCCGGCGTGTCGGCGTTGGCGAGGTTCTGCGTCACGACGGCGTGTCGCGCCTGGAGCCAGCCACCCTTGGCCGAAAGCAGCGAGAACAGGACGGACAAGGGGACTCTCCCATCGTAAGCGGGACCGGCTGGCCGCCGGGGCGATTGCAGAAATATCTTGTTAGGGTTAACAACCGCTTAATCCTCCAAGGGTATCGTGCCCGTCGAAGAGGCACGATCGACCAGGAGAGACGGATGCTCTATCTGACCCGGCGCAGCGGCGAGGCCGTGATCATCAACAACCAGATCGAGGTGCGCGTCGTCGAGGTGAAGGGGCGCAGCGTGAAGCTGGGCTTCAACTTCCCGAGTTCGGCCAGCGTGCTGCGGGAGGAGATCTACCTCCAGGTCAAGGCCGAGAACGAGGCGGCGGCGAAGGCGTCGCTGCCGATCGGAGAACTGCTGAAGGCCCGCAAGGCGTGACGGCCGAGGTGGCGATCGTCATGGGCAGCCAGTCCGACTGGCCCGTACTGCGCCACGGCGCCGACGTGCTGCGCGCGCTGGGGGTTGCCTACGACGCCCGGATCGTCTCCGCGCACCGCACGCCTGAGCGCCTGTTCGCGTTCGCGCGCGGCGCCGCCGCCGAGGGGTTCAAGGTGATCGTCGCCGGCGCCGGGGGTGCCGCGCACCTGCCCGGCATGGTGGCGGCGCTGACCCCCCTTCCCGTCCTGGGCGTGCCGGTCGAGAGCCGGGCCTTGAGCGGCCTCGACAGCCTGCTCTCGATCGTCCAGATGCCGGCCGGGGTCCCCGTCGGCACGCTAGCGATCGGCAAGGCGGGGGCGGTCAACGCCGCGCTGCTCGCGGCCTCGATCTTGGCGCTCGCCGACCCCGCCCTCGCCGAGCGGCTGGGCGCGTGGCGCCGGCGGCAGACCGAGGCCGTCGCCCCCGCCCCGGCGGACGACGACGCATGACCCTCGCCCCCGGCGGCACGATCGGCATCCTCGGCGGCGGCCAGCTGGGGCGGATGACGGCCCTGGCGGCGGCCCGCCTCGGCTACCGCTGCCGGGTTCTCGCCCCCGAGGCCGACGCCCCGGCGGCGGACGTGGCGCCCTACGTCCGGGCCGCCTACGACGACGGGGCGGCGCTGGAGCGCTTCGCCGCCGCCGTCGACGTGGTCACGCTCGAATTCGAGAACGTCCCCGTCGCCGCGCTCGAACGGCTGGCCGCGCGTGTCCCCGTCCGTCCGGGCGCTTCCGTCCTCGCCGTCACCCAGGACCGGCTGCGGGAAAAGGCCTTCGTCAACGCGCAGGGCGTCGCCACCGCCCCCTGGGCGCCGGTGACGGGCGGGGCCGACATCGAGGCGGCACGCCGGCGGATCCCGGGTGCCGCCGTCCTGAAGACGGCGCGGCTCGGCTACGACGGCAGGGGGCAGGCGCGGCTCGCGGCCGGCGAGCCGCTCGGCCCCGCCTGGGAAGGTCTCGGCGGCGGGGACTGCATCATCGAGGGGCTCGTCCGCTTTCAAGGCGAGGTCTCCGTCATCGTCGCCCGGAACGCCGCGGGCGACGCCGTCGCCTACCCCCCCGTCGCCAACCGGCACGAGGACGGGATCCTGCGCGAAACCTCCGTTCCCTCCGGCCTGGACGCGGCCCAGGCCGAGGCGGCGGTGGCGATCGCCCTCCGCCTCGCGGGCGCGCTCGACGTGGTCGGCCTGCTCGCGGTCGAGATGTTCCTGGACGAGGACGGTACCCCGCTCGTCAACGAGCTTGCGCCAAGGCCGCACAATTCCGGCCACTGGAGCCTCGACGCGGCGCCCGTCAGCCAGTTCGAGCAGTTGGTCCGGGCCGTGGCCGGGCTGCCCTTCGGCGACCCGGCGCCGTTCGCGGCGGCCAGGATGGTCAACCTGCTGGGCGACGAGGCCGGGGGATGGCAGGGGATCCTCGCCGACCCCACCGCCCGGCTCCACCTCTACGGCAAGCGGGAAGCACGCCCCGGCCGCAAGATGGGGCACGTCACCTACGTCGGGCAGGCGGGCGGCTGAAGCCTTTCCCCAGGATGCCTTCCTTTGCCGGGCGTTGTTGCATTGCATAAATTCTTATTGCAACGCACAAAAAACTATCCTATATCAACATCGAGCCCAATCCGAAGTTGTGTATGATCCTATGACACTCCAAGCGCCAGGAGGAGCCCTCATGAGCACGAAGTCCGAAACCGTTCGCAGGCCCGAGGACACGTTCCGCGACATGTACGACAACGCGCCGAAGTTCGACCTCGACTCCTATGTCGGGATGCACCGCACGAACCTCGAAACCTTCGCGGAGGCGCAGCGCGTCATGCTCGACTTCGCGCAGACCATGACCCGCCGTCAGGCCGACCTGATGAAGGACATGCTCGACCGCATGGGCGGCTTCGCCAGGAACGCCGACGCCAAGGACAGGCCGCAGGCCTACGTCGACGAATTCAAGTCGGCGCTGGAAAGGACGGTCGCCGACATGAAGGAGACGATGGACCTCGGCCTCAAGGCGCAGAACGAGGTCGTCGACCTGTTCGTCAAGCAGGCCGGCAGGAATTTCGACGAGGTCAAGGGCCGCTTGGCCGCCTGACCTTCTCGGCATCACCGACGCGAGGACCCCGGCCGGCGGCGGCCGGGGTCTTTTTGCTCGCGGGACAGGGCGGCGTAGCAAGGGATGGTCTTCGGCCACGGGCGGCTTGGAAAGCGGCCGGACGGCGTACTAGGTAGGGGTCTCCCGCGGGGCCGTCCGGCCCGATGGACGACGGCAGAAGGGGATTCCATGCAGCGAGCCGACGGCGAGCACGTCAACCTCCCGAGCGCCAGGGAAGACCTCGAGCGGCAGGCGCCCGTGCCGGACACCCCGCAGACGCGCTCGCCCAGCTTCAGGCTCGCCTTCTCCGACCAGGACTTCCTCCTCCACCGCGACACCCGCCCGGTGCGGCTTCAGCTCGAACTGATGAAGCCCGAGCTGAAGCTGCGGGAAGCCGGGATCGAGTCGACCGTCGTCGTCTTCGGCAGCGCCCGCGTTCCCTCGCCCGAGGAGGCCGAAGAGGGCCTCGCCGCCGCCGAGGCGGCGTACCGGCAGGCACCGGGGGACCACGACGCCGGGCTCGGCCTCGCGCGGGCGCGGCGGATCCTGGAGCGCTCCCGCTACTACGAGGAGGCGCGGCGCTTCGCCCGGATCGTCTCGAAGGCGGGGCAGGACGGCGGCGGCAAGCGGCGCTTCGTCATCGTCACCGGCGGCGGCCCCGGGATCATGGAGGCGGCGAACCGGGGTGCCGCCGAGGTCGGGGCCTTGAGCATCGGCCACAACATCGTCCTGCCGCACGAGCAGGCGCCGAACCCCTACATCACCCCGGAACTCTGCTTTCGCTTCCACTACTTCGCCGTGCGCAAGATGCACCTCTTGATGCGCGCCCGGGCGCTCGCCGTCTTCCCCGGCGGCTACGGCACGATGGACGAGCTGTTCGAGACGCTCTGCCTCATGCAGACCGGCAAGATCAAGCGGCGGATGCCCGTCCTGCTGTTCAACGAGGCCTACTGGCGACGGCTCGTCGACTTCGAGGCGATGGTCGAGGAGGGCGTCATCGACCGGGGCGACCTCGACCTCCTCACCTTCGTCGAGACGGCGGAAGGGGCCTGGGACGCGATCCGCCGCCACTACGGGATGTCCTAGCGGCTTTGGCGTCGCGCGCTTCGCGCTTCCTGATCGCGCAGGCAACGGCCGAGGGCTTCGGCTTCGGCGAGGATCGCGACCCCGTTCGGCGGTTCGATGCCGAGCGCGCGGAGGGGGTCCGGGTCGAGGACGAAGCCGTCGCGCTCATCCGGGCTTTCGCAGACGAGGCGGCCCCGCCCGAAGCCCCGGATGACGGCGAGCGCGAGGCGGCCGCAGTCGAGGGCGACGCCGGAGCCGAGGGGGAAGGTGCCGGAGGGTGCCACCGCCGCGACGGCGAGGATCATCCTGGCCGCGTCGGATACCGGCAGGAAATCGCGGCGGGTGAAGGGGCTCATGTCGAAGCGGATGGTGCCGTCGCGGCGGAGCCCGTCCAGCATCGCCCCCATGAAGCTGCGCCGGCCCGGCTCGAAGCCGAACACGTTGCCGAGGCGGAGCACGGTGAGGCGGAGGTCGGGGACGGCGCGCAGGCGCGCCTCGATCGCCGCCTTCTGGTACCCGTAAGCGTCGGCGGGCGTCGTCGCCTTGCGGCTGCCCAGGCTGACAAAGGGCACGCCCGCCCGCGCGCAGGCGAGGGCGAGGCGGGGCTCCACGTCGTCCTCGATCCGCCACGCCGGCGTGCCGAGCGAGGGGTGGCGCCCGGCGTGGACGAGGCAGGCGGTGCCGCTTGGCGGGTCCGCCAGCCCGTGCGGAGCGCCCCCGGCGCCCGCGCGGACGAGGGCTTGGCCGATGAAGCCGCCGGCGCCGGTGACGAGGACGCCGTCCCTCACCCCTCCAGCTCGATGAGCCGCACCCCTTGCCTGCCGTCGACGGCGAGCGCCAAGCGTCCCGCCTTCAGCTTCAGCGCCTGCTCGCCGAACGTCCGCCGCCGCCAGCCCTTGAGCGCCGGCACGGGCGCCTCGTCGTCCTGGGCCAGGGCTTCGAGGTCGGCGGTGCTGGCGATCAGACGCTGCGCCACGTCGCTCGCCTCGGCGCAGTGCTTCAGGAGCACGCGCAGGAGGTCGACCGTGGGGCCGATCCCCTTCGGCGGCGGCTCCGGCGCGTCGAGGCGGGGCAGTTCGGCCTCGGGCCGGGCGAGGACGCCGGCCACGAGATCGACGACCTCGCGCGTGCTCTCGCGGTCGAGGCTGATCCGGGGCAGATCCTTCAACTGCTCGACCGAGCGGGGCCGGTTCGCCGCCAGCTCCATGAGCAGGTCGTCGCGCAAGATGCGCTGGCGCGGCACGTCCTTCGCCCGCGCCTTCAGCTCGCGCCAGCGGGCGAGGGCCCGGACGATGGCGACGAAGCGGGGTTCCTTGGAGCGCACCTTGAGCCGCTGCCACGACGTTTCCGGGTCCTGGACGTAGAGGGCGGAGTCCTGGAGGTTCTCGAACTCGGCCTCGATCCAGGCGGTGCGCCCGGCCTTCTCGATCCGCTGCGCCAGCTTCTCGTAGACGACGCGCAGGTGGGTCACGTCGCCCAGCGCGTAGCGCAATTGCGCGTCGGTGAGCGGCCGCTTCGACCAATCGGTGAAGCGCGACGACTTGTCGAGCCTACCCTTGGTCAGCTTGGTGACGAGGGTCTCGTAGGCCACCTCCTCCCCGAAGCCGCAGACCTGCGCCGCCACCTGGGTGTCGAAGACGGGGCGGGGCAGCCGCCCGCCGCAGAGGTGGTAGAAGATCTCCATGTCCTGACGGGACGCGTGCAGCACCTTCAAGACCCGTTCGTCGAGGAGCAATTCCACGAACGGCGCCATGTCGAGCCCACTTGCGAGCGGGTCGACGGCAACCGCCTCCGCCGCGCCCGCTATCTGCACGAGGCAGAGCTTCGGGTAGTAGGTGCGGTCGCGCATGAACTCGGTGTCGATGGTGACGTAAGCTTCTTGCCGCAGGCGCGAGCAGAGGTCGGCGAGGTCGGCGGTGGCGGTGATCGGCTGCATGTCGTTCCCAAATGGACGCGGCCGAAAGCCGCCGGGGCGGCGCTTGACAGGCAGGGCCGCTTCATGACCTTTACGGCGCGACTTTAAGGCCCCCCGGCCCCGACCTTCAAGCGATCGAGACCTTCATGCACCGTTACCGGACGCACCGTCTAGGAGAGCTTCGCCCCGGCCACGTCGGCGGCCGCGCGCGCCTGAGCGGATGGGTACACCGAAAGCGGGACCACGGCCAGTTGCTGTTTTTGGACCTGCGCGACCACACCGGCGTCACCCAGATCGTCGTCCAGCCCGAATCCCCCTTCTTCGACGAGGCCTCGCACCTCCGCCTGGAGAGCGTCGTCACCGTGGAGGGTGGGGTCGTCGCCAGGGCGCCCGAGACGGTGAACCCCGACATCCCGACCGGCGAGGTCGAACTCGTCGCCGAGCGCCTGGAGGTCCAGTCGGCCGCCGAGACGCCCCTGCCGCTTCAGGTCAACGCCGAGCGCGAGCAGCCGGAAGAGACCCGCCTCCGCTACCGCTTCCTCGACCTGCGCCGGGAGCAGATGCAAAGGAACATCCGCCTGCGCTCGGGCGTGATCCAGAGCATCCGCCGCCGGATGCTCGACCAGGGCTTCCTGGAGCTTCAGACGCCGATCCTCACCGCCTCCAGCCCCGAGGGTGCCCGCGACTTCCTCGTCCCCGCCCGCCAGCACCCCGGCCGCTTCTACGCCCTCCCCCAGGCGCCGCAGCAGTACAAGCAGCTCTACATGATGAGCGGCTTCGACCGCTACTTCCAGATCGCCCCGTGCTTTCGCGACGAGGACGCCCGCGCCGACCGCAGCCCCGGCGAGTTCTACCAGCTCGACGTGGAAATGGCGTTCGTGACCCAGGACGAGGTCTTCGCCGCGATCGAGCCCGTCATGCACGGCGTCTTCGAGGAATTCTCCGACAGGAAGGTGAGCGAACGCCCCTTCCCGCACATCCCCTTCCGGGAGGCGATGCGCAAGTACGGCTCCGACAAGCCGGATCTGCGCAACCCCATCGAGATGGACGACGTTTCCGAGCACTTCCGGGGTTCCGGCTTCAAGGTGTTTGCCGGCATCCTGGAGCGCGATCCCAAGGCCGAGATCTGGGCGATCCCGGCGCCCAAGGGCGGCAGCCGCGCGTTCTGCGACCGGATGAACGCCTGGGCGCAGGGGGAAGGGCAGCCCGGCCTCGGCTACATCTTCTTCAAGGACGGCGAAGGCTCCGGTCCCGTCGCCAAGAACATCGGACCCGAGCGCACGGCGGCGATCCGCGGCCAGCTCGGCCTCGGCGACGGTGACGCCGTCTTCTTCGTCGCGGGCGTCCCGTCCAAGTTCGTCAAGTTCGCGGGTGCCGCCCGCGACCGGATCGGCCACGACCTCGACCTCCTCGAAAAGGACGTGTTCCGCTTCTGCTGGATCGTCGACTTTCCGATGTACGAACGGGACGAGGAGACGAAGGGCATCGTCTTCTCGCACAACCCCTTCTCGATGCCCCAGGGCGGGCTCGAAGCCCTGGAAACCAAGGACCCGCTCGACGTCCTGGCCTACCAGTACGACATCGTCTGCAACGGGGTCGAACTGTCGTCGGGCGCCATCCGCAACCACCGCCCCGACGTCATGGAAAAGGCCTTCGCCATCGCCGGCTACGGCCGGGACGTGCTGGAGGAACGCTTCGGCGGCATGTTCCGCGCCCTGCGCTACGGCGCACCCCCGCACGGCGGCATCGCCCCCGGCATCGACCGCATCGTCATGCTCCTCGCCGACACCGCCAACATCCGCGAAGTCACCGCCTTCCCCCTCAACCAGCGCGCCGAGGAACTGCTCCTGGGGGCGCCGTCGACCGCGAGCGAAGCGCAGTTGCGCGAGTTAAACCTGCAACTCTCGCTGAAGGCGAGGGAGGCGCTCAAGGGCGAAGCGAAGGCACCGCCGGCGCAGGACATGGCGACCCTGGCCACGCCGACGGATCGGATCTAGCACCTCACCGCGACGCCGAACGCCTTATCGACTCGTTAAGGGGGCTCATGGCATACTGCCCCAGGGTGAGGCTGGCGAAAGCGCCTTTAAGATGTGGAAGAGACGACTCTTCACCATCTCTGGTTGGATGATCGTCCTGATCGGCATCGTCTGGACGATCGCGCCGCCGCCGGGCGGCTGCCTCGTCGTCGCCGCCGGGCTCGGCATGGCCTGCATGAATTCGCTGGCCTCGCGGATCTTCCTCAAGCGCGTCGTCAACCGTTACCCGAGGCTGCGCCATCCCCTGAAGCGCCTGCCCGGCATCGCCGGCCGCATCTGGCTCGTCGGCAAAGAACGCCAGCTCGTCCGCGAGGAGCGCCGCCGCCTCAAGGCCATCGCCAAGGCGAGGGAGGACGCGGCACGCTCGAACGGGGTGAAGCCCTGACGCGAAACGTAATCCTACCCTAGTGGCAGTTGTCGTTCGCCATCCCGAAGACGCAGGGGCCACCCCCGCTGTTGGCCCGCCGCTGCGCGCGCTCGCGGCGCACCTCGCGCTGGTCGCCGACGTCGCGCCGTCCCCGGAAGACGGGTGCCGCCTCGTGGCGCGGCACGACGTAGACGGGCGCGCTGTCCCGCCGCTCCTCGCGCACCTCGCGCTGTTCGTCGATCCGGCCCCGGCGGTAGGCCTCGTTCACCGCCCTCTGACGCCGGCGCTGCTCCCAGATGTTGTCGATCGGTCGGTTGTAGTCGTCGTCGTAGTAGCCGCCCCAAAAGCCGCCGTAATACGGACGCGAGCGGTAGACGGTGGCGGGGCGGCGGGTGACGTAGGCACCGCCGACCGACGCCTCAGGCACGCTCAGGTAGTCGTCGCCCCTGAGCCGCGCCCAACTGTCGTCCTCCTCGACCGGCACGACGCAGGCGCCGAGCACGAGCGGGGCCAGGAGGCAGAGCCAGACCGGGGTTCGCATCGCGTTGTCTCCCTACCGTCCCCACCTTCAAGGCGGGGGTTTGATAAGGGAAGATAGTGCGTGGAACCCCCGCCCGCCACCGGGAACGGATGTCGACCGCCCTTCAGCGCACGATCGAGGGCGGGGTCGCCATGACGGGGAAGACCTTCGTGAAGGTCCCCCAGCCGGTGCCGACCTCGACCGGGCCTTCCCACCGTGGCGCGTCCGTCAGGACACGGATGTCGGCATGGCGGGCGTCCGGCCTGATCCCGCCCTCGGTCCGCCCGACGACGCGGGCATTGCCCCCGCGCACGCGGTCGAGGACGCCGCCCACGCTCGGCCCCCCGGCCACGCGCACGTCGGTCTCGCGCACGCGATCGGCGACGCCGCCGACGCCGGGTGCGGGCGGGTGTGGCTTGCCGTAGCGGTACCAGAGCAGCTTGCCGTCGGGCTGGATCGCGTAGATCACCCCGTCGAGGGCGGCGAAGACCTGTTTGAAACCGGCCCAGCCCGTACCGATCTCCTGCGGTCCCTCCCAGGTCGCGTCGCCCGTGAGGTAGCCCTTGTGGACGTAGCGGAGGAGCCTGCCGTCGGGCTGGATCGCGTAGATCACGCCGTCACCGCCGGAGAACACGGATTTGAAGTTCTGCCAGCCGGTGCCGACCTGCCGGGGGCCGACCCAGTTCGCCGCGCCGGCGGGGGCGCCGTCGTTGCGGTACCAAAGGAGCGCGCCGTCCGGCCGGATGCCGTACATCACGTACTCGCCCGCCGGCACGATCTGCCTGAAGCCGGCCCAGCCGCTGCCGACGGTGGTGGGGCTACCCGTCCGCCAGTTGGCGCCGCCGTCGACGAAGCCGTCGTGTCCGTACCAGAGCAGGGTGCCGTCCGGCTGCACGGCGTAGACCACGGGGCCGCCGTCCGAGACCACGTCCTTGAAGCCCCCCCAGCCGTTGCCGACCTTGCGCGGCCCGAGCCAGTCGCGCGAGCCGCCGGGCCGGGAAGAATTCGCGTTCTGGTACCAGAGCAGGTCGCCGTTCGCGGCGACGGCGTAGACCGTCGCCGGGGGGTAGGCGACGGCGCTGGTGTCGAAGCGGTCGTCCGGGTTCGAGGTGCGGGGACCCACGCAGATCGTGCCGCGCTTCTGGTCCAGCTGGTGACCGTTGAGGAAGCCGCCGTTTGGGTAGCCCCGGCCGACGCACCAAGCACTCGCGGCCCGCGCGGCGCCGGCCCAGTTGGTCGCGTTCAGGTCGCCGACGGGCTCGCCGTAGGCGCTCAGGTCCGGCGTGAGCGCGTCGGCCCACTGCCCGCCCGTGGCGTTGAGGCAGAACACGCCCATCACCTGCCCGCTTCCGTAGTCGGCCGTGAAGCCCGTGAACTTCCCGCCGGGGCTGCCCGGCACGAGGCCCTGGCATACCCCGTTCGCGGCCCGCGCCGCCTGCGCCCAGCCGACGGCGTTGATGTCGGCGAAGCCGTCGCCGCTCGCGTTCACCTGCGCCTGCGTCGCGTCGAACCACTGCCCGGTTGTCTCGTTCAGGCAGACGATGCCGTAGCCGTCGTTCGGCGCGGCGTTGGCCTGGACAGGGTACTCGTCGCGGCGGCCGGTGGCGAACCCGGCGGCGAAGCCCCGGTTCGCGCACATCCGGGACGCCGCGCGCTGCACCTCGGCCCAGCCGCGCCGGTCGAGCCCGTCGAGGGCGAAGCCCGCGCCCACGTAGCGCTCGCTGTCGCGGACATCGAGCGCCGCCACGGTCCGCGCCGGATCCCAGTCTTGACGCATCAGGTCCTCGATCGCCCAGGCGACCCGCCCGCCCACCGGCGCGTCGCCACAGCGGTCGATGGAGGTGACCCAGTTCCAATCGTTCGCGTTCCCGCAATTGCAGGCACCTGTTGCGGGGTCGGTGCAAGACGACCCGGGCAGGCACATGAGGCCCCGGCACAAGGCGTGGACGCCCACGAGGCGCATCGCGCCGTCAGTGCCGCGGACGAAGCTTGGCCCGCCGCTGTCGCCCCCGGCGACGATCTGGCCCGCGGCGTTGCGCCGGTACCAAAAGCGAACGGCGTCGGTCTGATCGACGGTGAACGTGCCCTTGCGGAACAGGTCGTCGCTCAAGGACATCTGCGGGTTGCCGTTGACGTCGGTGAAGGCGTACCCGCTGATGCCGCGCCCGTAGACCTGGACGGTCTCGTTTTTCATGTCGGCCAAGTCGCGGGTGTCGATCGCCCGCGCGTAGCCCCGGTCGCTGCCGTTCACGGTGAACGGCGTCGGCACGTGCAAGAGGGCCACGTCCAAGTTGGGACCGGCGGCGTCGGTGCCCCAGAAGCGGTAGATCCGGTCGGGGTTCCGGACCTGCTCCGGCGCGCCCCACCGCGCCCTAAGGGTCACCGTGGCCGGCTGGCGCACGTTGTTCACGGAGAGGCAGTGCGAGGCCGTCACCGCCCAGTCGTTGGCGAGCAGCGACGCGCTGCAGTTGCCCGTGCCGGGGCCGAGGGTGAGGAGCCCCAGGCCCTCGCGCTCGGCGTCGTCGACCAGCGTACCGGCGACGAGCGGCTCACGGACTTGGCCGATGGGGCCGTCGGCGGGCTGGGCCTGGAGCGGCTGGGACCAGAGGAAGGCGACGAACGAAAGCGCGACCGCGCGCGGGAATGCACGCCCGACCATCTCGTTTTCCTCCCGGCGGCGCCCCGGTTCCAGAGCCGGACGGGGCGGGCCTGGATAAGATCATACGCCTATCGGCTCCCGTCGGCAATCGGGTACCCACGAACCGTCCCCGCCCTTCCTAGTCCCCCGGCCCCGGCACCAGGGGTGCTGCGCCGGCAAGATCCCCGAACCCCTTCGGAACGGCCCCGCGGCGGCAGAGATAGGTATCGCCGGCCCGGCATTCTTGGATGGAAAAGCCGGCGCTCCGCAGCATCGCCTCGGCGCAGGCCCGGTTCGGGATCCACCAGTTGGTAGGGTCGCCGGCGTAGCGGTGCTCGACGAAGTGCAGGACCGGGTAGCCTTCCCGCCCGAAGACCGCCGTCTCCTCGAAGCCGTGATCGTCCGCGACCGGAAGCACCCCCTCCTCGCCCCGCAGGAGCGACTGGAAGACGAGGAGGTCGGACGTCGCGTGGGCGTGGATCAGGTCGAGGGCGAGGAGCGGGTGGCGCAGGTGGTAGAGCACCCCCATGAACAGCACGAGGTCGAAGCGTTCCCCCATCTTGTCCACCTCGTAGACCGACAGCTCGCGGAACTCCACGTCGAGCCCGAGCGCGTCGGCGGCGAACGCCGCCTGCCGCAGGTAGCGCCCGTCCCCGTCGATGCCGACGACCCGTTCGGCGCCGCGCCGCTTCATTTCAAAGGCGTAGAAGCCGGCGTTGCAGCCGATGTCGAGGACGGTACGGCCCTTGAGGTCCGCCGGGATCAGGTCGGCGAACCGCCGCCACTTGAAAGCGGGGTAGTCGCCCAAGGGGTGGTACGGCGCCGTCCGCACGCCCTCGATGTCGAGGTTGTGGAACCAGGGGCCGAGGTCCTCGATCCGCCCCCGCAGCCCTTCGTCGCCGCTCACGCCGCTTCCTTTAGATAAGTCTCAAGCTCACCGGCCCGCACGGCCGCCGTGTGCCGTTCCAGGACCAGCCTGCGGGCGTTGGTGGCGATCCGCCGCCGCTCCGCCTCGCCCGTCTCCGTCAGGACGCGGACCACGTCGTCGGTGCCCCCCGCGATCAGGATCGCCTCGCCCGGCGGGAACAGTTCGGCGAGGCCCGGCCAGTCGTCGCTGACGACGGGCACGCCCGTGGCCATCGCCTCGAACAGCCGCACCGAGGGCGACCAGCCGGCCCGCACCATGTCGGCCCGGGTCACGTTGAGGGTGAAGCGCTGCGCCGCGTAGAACGGCGCGTGCTCCGAAGGCGGGAGGTGGTCGATCCGGCGGACGTTCGCGGGCCAGTCGATCCCGTCCGGGTATTGCGGCCCGGCGACGGCGAAGCCCCGCCCCGGCAGGCGGCGGGCGGGTTCCAGCAGCAGCGCCTCCACCTTCGTCTGCCGGTCGGGGCTGTAGGTGCCGAGATAGCCGAGGTCGATGGAGGGCTCCAGGTCAAGCGGACGGTAGGCTTCAGGGTCGACGGCGCAGTAGAGGGCGCGGGCCATTCTCGCCCCGTGCCCCCCTTCCAGCCAGTCCAGCGTCGGGCCGCCGGTGAAGGAGAAGTAGAGGTCGAAGCGGCGGATCAGGTCGGGATCCAGGTACTCGAAGTCGCCGCGCGCCAGCTTCGCCAGGGTCACGGGCGTGTCGATGTCGTAGAAGGCGCGCACCCCCCGCGCCGTATCGCAGGCCCACGTCCCGACCGCGACCCCGTCCGGGACGTAGGAGCCGACCACGACCGCGTCGGCCGAGCGCACGAGCCCCGCGTGGTCGCGGGCGAGGTCGACCAAACCGTCGTAGAGGCGAAGCTCGCAGAAATCGGGGTCCGGCAGGTCGCGGTGCGCCGCGTACCACGGCCGGTCGCACTCCAGGAACACGACCTCGTGCCCCCGCGCCGCGAACGCCTTCAGGAGCGCCCGGTAGGTGGTGGCGTGACCGTTGCCCCAGGAGGAGGACAGGCTGAGGCCGAGAACGACGAGCCTCAAGAGACTGCCTCGCCGCGTTCCAGTGCTCCTTCGACGAGGAGCGCCCGGCGGTCGTAGGTGTGCTCGGCCAGCAGTCGCCGCCGGGCGGCCTCCCCGATCGACCGGGCGCGCGCCTCGTCCAGCCCCGCCAGATGCGCGACGACCTCCTCGCCGTCCCCCGCCACCAGCACCTCCTCCCCCGGCGTCAGGAACGCCTCGATTCCCTCCCAGGCGTCGGTGACGAGGCAGGCGCCGGCGCCCGCGACCTCGAACAGCCGGGTCGGCGGCGAGAAGCCGTAGGCCGCCATGCTGGCCCGGTTGACGTTGAGCACCGCCCTCATGCCGCAGTTGAAGGCGTTGTGGTCGTTCGTCCCGACGTGGCCGAGGTGGCGGACGTTCGCCGGCATGTCCCTGCCCTCCCACCCGGCCCCGCCGAGGAGGAAGGCCTCGTCCGGCAGGCGGGCGGCGGGCTTGAGGAAAAATTCCTCCACCCTCGCCTCGCGGTCGGGCAGTCGGTTGCCGAGGAAGCCGAGCGTGCCGGCAAAGCGCCCGTCCGCCGGCACCGAATGATGGGTCAGGGGGTCGAGCGCATTGTAGACCGGCACGCAGGCTTGGGCGCCGAGCGCCGTGTAGGCCCGGCGCACGGCCTCGCCGCCGCCGTAGGTGAAGACCATGTCGAAGCGGGGAACGAGCGCCCGGAACGGGTCCGCAGGGTCGTTCGCCACCCTGTCGAGCGTCGCCGGCGCGTCCACGTCCCAGAAAACCACCGTGTTGGCGGGCCGCTTCAGCGACAGGACGCCCACCTCAAGCTCGGCGTCGAACACGCCGACGCCGCTCGCCTTGACGATCAGGTCGGCGTCCCCCGCCCCCGCCAGCGCCGCCGCCATCCCGGCTTCCGTCGCCGGCCAGACCGTGACGCGGGCGTAGGGGGGGTCGGCGATGTCGCGGCGCTCCTGGCGGCCGAAGGCGTCGGGCTCGAAGAACGCGACCTCGTGCCCGCGCCCGGCCAGCGCCCGGAGCAGCCCCCGGTAGTAGGTGGCGGCACCGTTCCAGTAGGACGAGACCAGGGACGAGCCGATGAAGGCGATCCGCATCAGGCCCCCTCTCCCCGGAGGCCGTCCACGATCGCCAGCAGCTCGTCGACCCGGTGGCGGCAGGTGTGACGGGCGTGGATCGCCTTGAGCCCCGTGTCGATCAGGTGGCGGCGGAGGCCCCCGTCGCGGAGGACGGCCTTCAGGTGGCCTTCCATCGCCTCTCCGTCCTCGGCCATCAGGAACGCGCCCTTCGGAAACAGCCCCTCCGCATCGTCCCAGGGGCCGGAGACAAGGGGGATGCCGCAGGCCAGCGCCTCGAAGACGCGGATCGTCGGGATGCCGGGCAGGGCCTTTGCGTAGGGCCGGCGCGGGACGTGGACGGTGACGCGGTGGCGGGCGAAGACGGCGGGCGCTTCGACGTTGGGCAGCCAGCCGTGGTAGGCGATGCCGGCGCCTTCGAGCGCCGCGAGCGCGTCTTCTGGGTAGCGCACCCCCCAGACGTTGGCGGCGAGGCCGAGGCGCCGGACGGGCTCGAAGAGAAACGCCCGCAGCTCGGCCGAGCGCTCGCCGTCGCCCCAGTTGCCGATCCAGGCGAGATCCGCCTCGGGCTCGATTTCGGGCAAAGGCCGGAACAGGGTCGCGTCCGCCGCCTCGTGCCAGACCCGGACCCGGTCGCCGCCCCAGCCGGCTCGCAGGTAGCGCTCCCGCAGGCTGGCGCCGAAGGCGAGCACGCCGTCGTAGCCGTCGAGGTCGAGCCCCCACAGAAAGCCTGCCTCGGTCGCGGCCCGATGGTGGGTGTCGTGGAACAGGAGGGTAAAGCGCGCCCCGGACTTGCGCCGCATGCCCAGCGCCGCGACCACCTCCGGCGCCGTCCACTCGTGGACGAGGACGAGGCCAGCCCCGTCCAGCGCCGCGTCGAGGTCGGGCAGGCCCCGGTAGGTCTCGCTCGCCAGTTCCGGATAGACCGCCCGCCACGCCGCCAGGGCATCGGCGCCGTGGTCGCGGACCAAGTTCTCCCGGCTCCAGCCGTCCGCCGGCTCGAACGCGCGCACCTCGTGCCCGCGCCGCGCCAAATCGCGGGCGACGCCGCGTAGGAAGTGCGCGTTGCCGTGGTTCCAGCAGGACGCCAGCGTATGGCAGAAGAGAGCGACCCTCACGCGGCCGCCTCCCGAGGGTGTTGCGCAACGAGGCACCGGTAGAGGTCGAGGTAGGATTGGGCCATCCGTCCGGCATCGTACCGTCCCGCCCTGACCAGGGCCGCCCGTTGCAGGCGCTCGCGTTCGGCGTCGCCGGCGATCACGTCCCGCAGGCCGCGGCGCAGGCCATCCGCATCGTCAGGCGGCACGAAGCGGGCGGCGCCGTCCCAAAGCTCGCGGAAGCCGGGGATGTCAGAGAGGACGAGGGCGCAGCCCTTGGCCGCCGCCTCCAGCACGGCGAGGCCGAACGGCTCGTAGCGGGCGGGGGCGGCGAAGATCGCGGCACCCGCCATCTCGTCCAGCAGGTCCCCGTGCGCCAGCCGGCCGAGCCGGACTGTCCCGGTCCCCTCCCCGCCGTCCCCGGCGAGCCGCACGGGCCAGGGCAGATCGGGGGCCACGGCCTCCAGAAGGGCGATGCCCTTCGCCTCGTCCCAAAGGCGTCCGGCGGCGAGCACGACCGGGCGCTTTGGCGGCGGGACCGAGAATGCCGGCGACGCGGCGCCGTTCGGAATGACGGCGGTTTCCGGCAACGCCCCCCAGGCGTCACGGAAGGCGGCGAGGAAGGCGCGGCTCGGCGCCACGAGAACGCGGGCGCGACGCAAGCCCGCCACGACGCCGGCATCGTAGGCCCCCCAGTCGGCGGGCGGGTTCCCGCCCCGGCAGGCCCGCCACCACGTCCGCACGCAGGAGTGCGCGCCGATCAGCACGGGCGCCGCGAACCCCGCCGCCGCCTCGCGGTAGCCGTTGACGTGGACCACGTCGGGCGCGAAGTCCGTCGCCGCCCGACGCAGGAGCCGCGCGGCGTGGTCCGGGAACAACCCCGCCTTGTCCCGCCATTCGAGGTCGAGGGAAACGGGTACCACATCGAGCCCGGCGGCATCGGCCATCCGCGCCGCGTCCGGCGGCGGGCCGGGGACGAGCAGGCGGACGGCGGCGCCGCGCGCGGTGAGGCCCCTGGCGAGCGTGAGCGCGTGCGACCAGACTCCGCCGACGGCGTCGGCGGTCATGAGCACCCTCATGCTGCAAGTGCTTCAAGCTGGTCCAGCGGCAAAGGCCGCGCCTCCTGGAGGTCGCTGAAGGCGTCGAAGGTGCCCAAGTAGTAATCGACCGCCCGCTCCCAGGCCCGGTCGTCCGGCAGCCCCCAGAGGCGGCGGTAGTCGGGCGAGCCGGGGTAGGGGAACAGGGGCACGGGGTCGTTCGCCCAGACCCCGGCACCGCGCAGCCGCTCCCGCCACGACGCGATCAGGTCCGGGTCGTCGTGCGGCATCTCCAGAAGGTTCGCCTGGACGAACGGGACGTGGCGCTTGGCCAGCACCAGCCGGTCGGCCAGATCCTCGGTCGAGAGCTTGCAGTTTTTCGCCAGCTCCGCCCGGCCCTCCACCGTCAGGCTCTCGACCCCGGCCTCGATCGAGACGCAGCCGGCCCGGCCCAGAAGCTCCAGCATGTCGGGCTTCCACAGGTCGATCCTGGTCTGCACCCCGAAGCGCAACCCCCGCCCGACCAGGGCTTCGAGGAGCGGGCGGTTGGGAAGGAAGATCTCGTCGATGAAGTAGACGTACTCGACCCCCTGCGCCCGCAGCCCCGCGACCTCGTCGGCGACCGAATCCGGCGAGCGGCGGCGGTAGGCGTCGCGGAAGTTCTCCTTGGCGCAGAAGGTGCAGCTGTAGGGGCAGCCGCGCGAAGCCTCGACCTCGGCCCCCGGCCCCGTGGGCGCCGCGTCGAAGCGGTGGTGGTGGTGGCGGTGGCGGCGCACCCACTCGTCCGACCACGCGAGCGGCGGCGCGTCGACGAAGCGGGCCGAGCGCGGCCCGCCGTTGACCCGGATCCCGTCGCCGTCGTGGTGGGCGAGGCCAGGGAGACCCTCCCAGGCACCGCCCGCGATCCTCGCCACCGTCTCCTCGCACTCGCCCATGACGACGCCCTCGACGCCGAGCTTGCGAAGTGCTGCCCTCGGCGTCGTCGAGCCGTGCGGCCCCACGGCGACGAGGCGCCCCGCGATCCCCTCGACCGCTCGGACCAGCGCCATCGGCGCCCGGAGTTCCGGGGGCGCGCAACGCCAGAACAGGTAGCTCGGCGCCGTCGTCACCACGGTGAGGTCGGGACGGAACGCCCGCAGTTCCGCCGCGAAGTCGGCGTGGGAGAGCCCGAACAGGTGCCCGTCCAGGAGAAGGACCGAATGCCCCTCCCCCTCCAACATCTGCCGGCACCAGCCGAGTTCGAGCGGCAGATGCGGCTCGCGGCAGCCGAAATAGACGCTGTGCTCGAAGCTCCAGTTCGGGTTGAGCAGCGCCACCCTCATGCTGGCACCCCCAGGGCGGGGCTCGCGGGCGCCTCGGCCTTGCCTTCCCGCGCGCGCAGCCAGGAACAGAGCCGGGCGAGCCCGTCCCCCAGCCCTACTTTCGGACGCCAGCCCGCCGCTTCGGCGAAGGCGGAGGTGTCGGAGACGTACCAGAGCTGGTCGCCCGGTCGCCAGTCGCCGAACGCCGCCCGCATCCGCCCGCCCGTCAGCCGCTCGACGTGGTCGAGCATTTCCAGGAGCGAGAGCGTGTTGTTCGGCCCGCCCCCCAGGTTGAAGGCACGGCCGGAGAGGCCGTCGATCCCGGCCAGCGCCGCGAGCCAAGCGTCGACGGCGTCGTCGACGTAGAGCGCGTCGCGGACCTGCCTGCCGTCGCCGTAGATCGTCACGGGCTCGCCCCTCAAGGCCTTGATGAGGAAGTGCGCCACCCAGCCCTGGTCCTCGGTGCCGAACTGGCGGGGGCCGTAGAGGCAGCTCATCCGGAACACCGCCGTCCTCAGGCCGAAGACGCGGGCGTAGTCGAGCACGTACTGGTCGGCGACCCCCTTGGAGCAGCCATAGGGGCTGTAGAGGTCGAGCGGCTGCGCCTCGTCCACCCCCCGGCGACGCGCCGGGTCGCCAGGCTGCCAGCGCCGGCCGGCGATTTCGAGCCGAGAGTCCTCGCCCCCGAGCTTGCCGTAGACCTTGTTGGTCGACGCGAACAGGAGCGGCGGCGGCGCGGGCTGCGCACGCAGCGCCTCCAGCAGGTTGAGCGTGCCCCGCGCGTTGACCTCGAAGTCGCCCACTGGGTCGTCGAGACTCGTCGTCACCGCCACCTGGGCCGCCAAGTGGAACACGGCATCCGCCCCCCGCACGGCGTCCCGCAGCGCGTAGGCGTCGCGGATGTCGGCGACGGCCGGGACGATCCGCTCCCCGTGCCGCTCTTGCAGCCAGCCGAGGTTGGTCTCGACCCCCGGCCGCTCCAGGGCGTCGTAGACCAGCACCCGGCGCCCCTCGCCCGCGAGCCGGTCGGCGAGGTTGCAGCCGAGAAAGCCGGCGCCGCCCGTGATCAGCACGTGCGGGCCGGGCGGGCGCGACGCCTTCGGCTTCAGCCGGCGCAGCGCCGGCCCGACCCCCTCGACCCCCTCGCTCCGCAGCAGCCGGGCCAGCAGCTTCGGCGTCCCGTCGGACTTGTGGATGCCGCAGTGGTAGTGGCGCTCGTCGACGTGCAGCCCCTCCTGCGAGGGCCGCGCCGGGTCCAGATCCTCGCCCGCGTACCAGTAGAGGCGGGACGCGGGCGCCCCCAGCGCCTCGGCGAAGGCTTCGGCCTGCCTCAGCCCGTCGTGCCGCCACGTCGAATAGCCCGCCTCGGTGATCCAGACCTCGGGGGGCGTGGCGCAGAGGTCCAGCACCTCGCGCACCGGCGCGATCTCTGCCTCCCAGCCCCGCCAGTGGTGGCTCCAGGTGCCGGGAAAGGCGTGGACCCCCACGGCGTCGAACAGGTCGAGGACGCCGCGCCCGTGGAAAAGTCGGAGCAGCGCCGGGTCGGTGGGGCAGCAGCCGCCGAGCACGGTCTTCTTGCCCAGACGCCGCATCCAATGCGCGGCACCCCCGATCATGGCGCAAAGGCGCCCCCAGCCCTGGTCGAGGCGGAAATCCCAGTCGTTGCGGTTGTTGGGCTCGTTCCAGAGTTCGACCCACTCGAAGCGCCCCCCGTGCTCGCCGACGAAGGCGTCGAGGAAGTCGGCGTAGGCCTTGGGATCCCGTGGCGGCGACGCCGTCGTTGGCTCGATGCCCAGGGACGGCGGGGTGTAGTGGAAGCAGGGCAGGATCTCGGCCACGCCCGCGAGGCGCTCCAGCACGCCCCCGTACCACGCCCGCCCGCCCGGCCGCTCGCAGTCGGCCCAGGAGATGCCGAAGCGAAGGCGATGGAGACCCGTCTCCTTCAGTTGCCGTACCAGCCGTTCGACGAAGGCGTCGTCGCCGAAATGCGGCCACGCGACGAGGCCGACCCTGTGATCCACGGTGGGAGGCACCTCCGCCGAACGGCCCGTCGCCGCGCCGCCCCTCACGCGACCAGCCCCCGGGCGCGCAGCTCGTCGGTAGCAGCGTCGACCCGGTCGACCGCGACCTCGCCCTCCAGCCAGTTTGCCAGCTCCTCCAGCCCCGCCTGGAAGTCCTCGCGCGGTTCCCAGCCCAAGACCTCGCGGGCGAGGCCGACGTCGCCGAAGCAGTGGCGGATGTCGCCCGCCCGGTACTTGCCCGTGACCTCCGGCGCGAGGTCCGCCCGCCCCACGGCGGCGGCGAGGCGCCCCGCCACCTCGTTGATCGTCCGGCTCTCGCCGCTGCCGATGTTGACCGCGAGCCCCGCCGCTTCCGACCGCGTCAGGGCCGCCAAGCAGGCCCGGGCCACGTCGTGGACGTGGACGAAGTCGCGCCGCTGCAACCCGTCCTCGAAGACCATCGGCGCCCTGCCGTTGAGGAGCCGGGACGCGAAGATGGCGAGCACGCCCGTGTAGGGATTGGAAAGGGCCTGCCTCGTGCCGTAGACGTTGAAGAAGCGCAGCGCCGTCACCGGCACCCCGTAGGTCCGGCCCCAGATCAGCGCCATCCGCTCCTGCGCGTACTTGCCAAGGGCGTAGATCGAACTGAGGTCCGGCCGCTTGCCCTCGGGCGTCGGCACGGGCGAGAGGTCCTCGCCCCCTTCGCCCACGAGTTCCCATTCCCCCCGCCGCAGGCGTTCCGCCGACCGCTCGACCGGCGCCACGACCCGGCCGTCCCGATCCTTCGCCAACCCTTCGCCGTAGACGCTCATCGAGGACGCGACGACGACGCGCTCCACCGGGCGCTCGGCCAGCGCCTCCAGGAGCACGGCCGTACCGACCTCGTTGACGGTGGTGTAGTCGACGATCCGGTACATGCTCTGCCCGACGCCGACGGCGGCGGCGAGGTGGACGACGGCGTCGACACCCGTGAGCGCGCGGCTTACCGCGTCGACGTCGCGCACGTCGCCTTGGACCAGCTCGACCTCGGGCGCCAAGTAGGAAGGACGCCCGGCAACGCTGTGGACCTGCTCGGCCAGCGCGTCGAGCACCCGCACGTCGTGGCCCTCGGCCAGCAGGAGGTCCGCCACATGCGAGCCGATGAACCCGGCACCGCCCGTCAGGAGCACACGCCGCATGGGCAAATTCCCGTTTCCCGTCGCCGTCGAGCGCGACCCTGTTGCTTGATTGTTCGGTGGCTTAAATCGTCGGAATCGAGCGTGCAACCTTCTTTGGCACCGCGCTTTCGTCCGGGTAAGGCGACGGCCGCCGCGGATGCGGCGGCCGTCGCGCGAAGTGGCGCCCGGTTCAGGCGGAAGGGTTGACGTTTTCCTCGGCGATCGTCGTGAAGGTCTCGTCGCCCTCGGCGGCGCGCGCGACGCACTGCGCGAGGTCGGAATCGTCGCCCGTGCCGAGCTGCTTGGCGAGCGCCTTGCAGGTGCCGTAACCGGCGATGGCGTAGTGCGAGATGCGCTGCATCGAAGCGATGATGACGGCGTCGCGCACCGGCCCTTCCTTCGCCTCGCCGGTGTCGTCCTTGGCCTCGTTCACGAGACCCTGCGTGCCCTTGCAGAACTCGCCCTTCGGGTCGGCGCCGTGCTTCTTGACGATGGCGGCGATGGCTTCGTTCTGCTGCCTGACGATCGACGTGGTCTTGTCGAGCGCCTTCTTCAGCCTGTCGTCGCTCGCCAGCTTCTGCATCTCCGGCACGAGCGCCAGCGTCTGCTCGTTGGAGCTGTAGATGTCACGCAACTGCTGGGTGTAGACGTCTTTCAGCGTATCCATGAGGCGATCCTCCTTGTCAAACCCACGTCGGGAAAAGTCCGAAAAGCAGGCAAGGTTCCAGCAAGGGATGTTTTCCTTACGAGGAAGAAAGGCTTTCCCCCTTCTCCGGGCTCCTGCCTGCCCTGCCGGAGAAACACGCACGACGGAGGGAGGACCACGCGTTGCCAAGCACGAAGGCAGGGCAAACCGTTGCAAGAATGGCCCCGTGCGTGGTGCGATCACCGGGGGCGATGCTCCCTTTCGGCATCGTGTGGATGCACCGTGATCGACGGGCGGCAGGAAGGCGCTCGGGACGATGTCGACCCCCATCGTCCTGAGGCGCTCGATCTGCGCCGGGAGGTCGCCGGCGGGCGGGCCGTGTCGGCGGCAGGCATCGGGGGTCGACCTCGCCCTTCGGAATCAGTTGCGGGGCGACATCGGCGGCGCGGTTCGGGTTCGATTGGCTGTCCTCGACGACGATGGTGACGGAATGCATCTCGCCCGCGACCTCGATGCCGTCGCCGATCGCGGCGTGAACGTTCTTCAGGATGCAGTCGTCCGAGGCGCCGAACGCGGCGATCGGCCCCGTCTGCAGGCCGACGAAGCCGATCTCGACTTCCCAGTCGGCCACGCGCGCCGAACGCCTCCAGACCGCCCGGCTCAAGCGGGGACGGCTTCCCCCGTGCCGCTTTCCCGCATGAACCCAAGGTCGCGCGTCTGCCGGTCCAGATCGGCCACCAGGGCATTCAGCGCCGCCGGATCCGCGGCGCCGCCGAACAGGTAGAGATCGGGCCGTACCAGCATTGCGCGGACGCCCTTGTCCCTCATGAACGGAAGGATCTGCTCCTGCGTGTCGGCGATGTCCCGATCCATCGCCTTGCGGCGGTCGGCGACGGTGACGGTCTGGACCTTGAGGTCGGCGAGGATCGTCCGCGCGTCCCGGCTCAGGTCGTCCAGCGTCAGCCCGTCGGTCAGGATCAGGTTCAGGCCCGGCGACACGACGCTGTCGAACCGCGCCGTTCGGCCGCGATGGCGCACCGTGCCGTGCGGGGACAACTCGCCGGCGGGCGCGACGACCTCGCCCGCGCCGTCACGGTGCAGGAACCCGTCGGTCAGTTTGGGAAAGGGCGCCGGCGGCGGGGCGTTCTCGCTCAGGAACATCGCGTCGCGCTCGGCCGCCTTTTGCTCGTCGGGGATGCAGATGATCGAGCCCAGGAAGATCGAGATGTCGATTACGTCGGAGACGTGCGGCAGGCGCTCGGGCTGATAGGTGTCGAGCAGGGCCGGGTCGGCGGTGCCCCTCATGACCCGGTCCAGCTTCCAGGCCATGTTCCAGGCGTCGCGCAGGCCCGCGCACATCCCCTGCCCCATGAACGGCGGCATCAGGTGCGCGGCGTCGCCGGCGAGCAGGATGCGCCCCTCGCGCCACTTGTCGGCCAGCAGCGAGCGGAAGGTGTAGAGCGCGTGCCGCACCAGCGTGCCCTGGTCGGGCTTGATCCAGTCGCCCAGCAGCTCCTGCACCTTCTCTTCCTTGACCATCTCCTCGCGGGTTTCGTGCGGCAGGCGCATGAACTCCCAGCGGCGCAGGACGCGGCCGTTCTCGGTTCCGCCCGGCACGATCGTCGTCGGCCGCTTCGGGTTGCAGTATTGCCCGCACTCGATCAGGCCGAGATCCTTGGCCGTCAGCCCCTCCTTCAGGATGAAGTCGACCACCAGCCAGTCGGCCTCGAATCCCTTGTCGCTGCGTTTGATGCCGAGGCTCTCGCGCACGATGCTGTTGGCGCCGTCAATGCCGATAAGGTAGCGGGCAGTGTAGTCCCGCTCTTCCCTGGTCTTGGTGTCGCGGATGCGGACCGTCACCATCTCGTCGGTCTGGCTGATCCCGACGCATTCCGTCTCGAGGTTGAGCGCGATGTTGCCGCGCCGCATCACCTCGGCGTCGAGCGCGCGCTCGAAGCTGGGCTGATGGACGAAATTGACCTCGGGCTTGCCCGAAACCGATCCCGCCGTCCAGTCGATCGCCAGCAGCTCCTTCCATTCCGCGTTGAACCAGCGGTAGACCGGCGCCGGCTCCGTCACCCTGTCGACGATCGGCCCCAAGCCGGCGGCGTGCAGCACGCGGTAGATCTCATGGTCGATGCAGACCGCGCGCGGCAGCGGGTAGACCTCCGTCCACCGCTCGAAGACGCCGACGCTCCACCCCATCCGGTCGAGCAGCAGCGCCGACACCTTGCTGACCGGCCCGTAGCCGACCTGGATGACGTCGAAGTCGAATCCAGTGTCCGATGGCGACATCCCAAGCTCCCCCCAGCGACGGCCACGTGTCCTGGCCATGGCCGCCCACAAAGCACGGGATCGGCCCGGCGTCAACAAGAAATATATTTTTCTGCTTTCCATTTATTTTATGGTAGGCAGGCCCCCGGAGGCGGAGACTTCCCTAAGGAGGCGTCGGCCTTGGCGAACCGCGAAACGATCCTGGAGGTGTCGGGCTTGGCCCTCTTCGTCGCCGCGGTGTTCCCGGGCTTGAGCCCCCTCGTCGTCATTCCCTTTGCCGTCGTCGGCACCGTCGTGTTCTTCGTCCCGCGCGAGCGGCTCGCCGACCGGGGTACCGTCCACCTCGTGGTGCCGGGCCTGCCCGCCAGCGTGACGATGATGCCGGCACGGCGCGGCCTTTGGGGCACGCCGGCCGGGCGCCTCGCGTGGGCGGTCTTCCCGGTCGCCCGCAAGTCCTGACAAGGGCAGCCGGTCAGGCGTCGACCGCCGCCGCGCGCGGCGGCTTTCCCGCCCGCGCCCGCCCCCTCGCCTGGGGCATGGGCGCGGCCTTCCGCGGCGCGACGGCGGCCCCGGCCGGCTCGACCACCTTCGCCTCGATGAGGATCCGCATCGTCTTGAGCATGTGGTCCTTCGAGAGCCCCTTCGCGCGCGGGGCCTCCCGCGCCAGGACGGCGTCGGCGATCGCGCGGTGCTCGGCGTCCACGTCGCGGTGGTGCTGATCGAGGGGCACCGAGAGTTGGCGGTAGCGTTCGGACTGGGCGTAGAGGATCTCGCGCAGGCGAAGGAGCCACGGGCTGTCACAGGCGGCGACGAGCGCCGCGTGGAACCGGGCGTGCGCCTGCGTCCAGGCGTCGTTGATCCGTTCGGGGTCGGCCGCGTCCCGCAGCGGGATCCGGGAAAGCTCGTGGAGCGCCGAGACGATGCCGGCCTCCCACTTCACGTCGCCCGCCCCGATCGCGCGGTCGAGGCAGCTTTCCTCGATGAGGGCGCGCGCCTGCGTCAGGTCCTGAAGCTCCGCCTCGCTGATCGGCGCGACGCGGAACCCCTTTTGCGGCTCGGCGGTGACGAGCCCCTCGGTGGCGAGGCGGGAAAGGGCTTCGCGCACCGCCCCAAGGCTGACGCCCAGGGCTTTGCAGAGGTCCGAGATGACCAGTTTTTCGCCGGGCCTGAACCGGCAGGAGATGATCGCCGAGCGCAGGTTGCGGTAGGCGCCAACCGTCAGGTTGCCGCTCGTTTCCTTGATCATGGCTCGCTTCCCGCCAATTGGCCGTGCCGCCTAGGAACGGTCGTAAAATATATTTTCTGTTGACACATGTATCGCTTCCAGCCTAGGAGGGCAAGAAGATTCGGGAGAAGGGGGTCAAGCGCCAATGAAGTTCGTGTCCTTCGCGCTGCAGGGTAAGGCGGGGCTGGCGGTGGAGGCCGGCGACGGCTTTCGCGGCCGCATGGCCGGCGACGACGGCTATCCAGGCGATCTCGAAAGCCTCATTGCCAAGGGCGACGCGGCGCTCAAGGCGGCGGGGGGAGTCCTCGCCAAGGCCGACCGGGTCGACATGGAACGGGTCCAGTACCTGCCGCCGTTGCGCCATTCGGGCAAGCTGATCTGCGTCGGCCTGAACTATCACGACCACTCCAAGGAAAGCGGCTTCGAGACCCCGTCCTACCCCGCGATCTTCGGCCGGTTCAATTCGAGCCTCATCGGCCACGGGCAGCCGATCGTCCGCCCGCAGGTGTCGGTCCAGCTCGACTACGAGGGCGAACTCGCCGCCGTCATCGGCGTCGGCGGGCGCAACATAAGCGAGGATGAGGCGCTCGACCACGTCGCCGGCTACTCCATCTTCAACGACGGGTCGATCCGCGACTACCAGTTCAAGTCGCCGCAGTGGACGATGGGCAAGAACTTCGACGACACCGGCCCGTTTGGCCCCTGCTTCGTCACGGCGGACGCCCTGCCGCCCGGCTGCAAGGGCCTCCAGCTGGAGACCCGCCTCAACGGCCGGACGGTCCAGAGCGCCAACATCGACGACATGGTGTTCTCGGTGGCGCGGCTCGTCTCGATCCTGAGCGAGGCCCTGACGCTGGCGCCCGGCGACGTGATCGTCACGGGCACGCCGTCCGGCGTCGGCCTCGCCCGCAAGCCGCAGCTCTTCATGAAGGACGGCGACGTCTGCGAGGTCGAGATCGAGGGGCTCGGGATCCTGCGCAACCCGATCGTCGACGGATCGAAGGCCGCCTGAACGCGCTTTTGAGGGAGGTAAAGACCATGACCGCGATCACCGGCAAGATCGGCGTCACCAAGCGCCCCGGCGAGCTTGGCATCCACTCGATGGACACCTTCAACATGGTGGTCCCCGACCTGAAGCAGGCGGAGGACTTCTACAAGCCCTTCGGCCTCGACGTGCGCGAGGAGGGCAACACCCTCGGGCTCTACACCTTCGGCTCGCCGCACCGCTGGGCGACCCTGGGCGAGGGTCCGGGGAAGAAGCTCAACTTCCTGTCCTTCGGCCTGTTCGAGGAAGACTTCGAGGCGATGAAGCGGCGGATCGAGGGGCAGGGCATCAGGCTCCTGAACCCGCCCAAGGGGTTCGATTCCAACGGCCTCTGGTTCTACGACCCGTTCGGCGTCCTGATCGAGGTGAAGGTGGCCGAGAAGACTTCGCCCAACGAGAAGATGGGCTTCACGACGGCCTCGGTCCCGGGCGGCAGGATGGGGTCGATGCAGCGCAGCAAGGCGCCCGCCGTGCGCCCGCGCCGCCTCGCCCACCTCCTGGTCTTCACCCCCGACGTGCCGAAGGCGATCGCGTTCTACGGCCGCGTCCTGGGGCTGCGCCTGAGCGACCGCTCGGGCGACGGCATCTGCTTCATGCACGGCATCCACGGCTCGGACCACCACCTGATCGCGTTCGCCAAGTCGAGCGCCCCCGGCCTGCACCACTGCTCCTGGGACGTAGGCGGGGTCAACGAGATCGGCGTCGGCGCGATGCAGATGGCCGACAAGGGGTTCACCAGGGGCTGGGGCGTGGGCCGGCACGTGCTGGGCTCGAACTACTTCCACTACGTCCGCGACCCCTGGGGCAGCTACAGCGAGTACTCGGCCGACATCGACTACATCCCCGTCGACCACGACTGGGACGCCGGCGACTATCCGCCCGAGGACTCGATCTACCTCTGGGGTCCGGAGATGCCCAAGGACTTCGTCCACAACTACGAGGCCGCCGACTGGGCGACGGAGGAGCGGGTCTCCCCCGGCGCGGCGTCGGGCGCCGTCTGAGCATCATGGGGCGGCGCGGGCGGGGTGAGGGTCCGCCTGCCACGACTGAATGGACTCCGTCCACGTCGACTTGGCGGTCTGCGTTCGTCCGCCCTCTTGCCGGGGCGGCGGCAACGCTGCGAGGCGAAAACGGCCCAGGCAGGGGACGGCAGCGGGTGCGGCCCTGCAGGTTGCCGACGCGACTGCCCTTGCGGCAAGGCTTGCCCACGCCATCCGCGGCGTGGCCCCGCCCCAAAGGGGCAGGGTCCGTGCAAGCGGTTGCAGGATGATCAGGTTGACAGGTCCAGCTGGACCTTCATCGCTTGGCCACGGTCGGCGGCGAGGACGAAGGCGTCCAGGGCGTCCGTCAGGGGCAAGGCGTGGGTGATCAGGGGCGACGGGTCGACCCGGCCGCTCGAGATCAGCCGGGCGGCGAGCGCGAACTCGTCGTCGAAGCGGAAGCTGCCGACGATCTCGACCTCGCGCGGCACGACAGCGGCGATCGGCAGCGGCACCTCACCGCCGAGGCCGACGAGGACGAGGCGCCCGCCGGGTCCGAGCGCCCCGATCGCGCCCAGGAGTGCCCCGGCGTTGCCCGAGCACTCGAAGCCCACGTCGAAGCCGCCCGCGCCGTCGAGGCCGCCGGGGCCGGCGACGTTGATCGCCCGGTCGGCGCCCAGGCTGCTGGCGACCCGCAAGGGGGCGTCGGCCACGTCGGTGACGACGACCTCCGAAGCCCCCGCGAGCCGGGCCGCCAGCACGGTGAGGCAGCCGATCGGGCCGCTGCCCGCGACGAGCACGCGGGCGCCCAGGAGGGGGCCGGCGCGTTTTGCCGCGTGGAGGCAGACGGCGAAGGGCTCGCACAAGGCGGCGAGGTCGGGGCCGCAGGCGACCGGGACCGCGCGTTCGGCCGGGACGACGACCTTCCCGCGGAACAGGCCCTGGACGTGGGGAAAGCGCATCGCGCTGCCGTTGAAGCGCATGTCGGTGCAGAGGTTGGCCCTGCCGCGCCGGCACTGGGCGCAGACGCGGCAGGGCATCGAGGGGTCGACCGCGACGGTCTGACCGACATCGAGCCCGGCGACGCCGGGTCCGACGGCGGCGATCACCCCGGCCGCCTCGTGGCCGAGCACCATCGGCTCCTTCAGCCGGTTCGCGCCGACGCCGCCGTGGTTGAAGTAGTGCAGGTCGGAGCCGCAGATGCCGCCGACTCGCATGTCCACGGCCACCTCGCCGGGGCCGGGGGCGGGGGGCGCGTCCATGTCCTCGACCCGAAGGTCCCTGGCGGCGTGGGCGACGACTGAAAGCACGGGGGTTCTCCCTTCCTAGAGCACCGAGATCATGCCGCCGTCGACGTAGATGATCTGGCCGTTGACGTAGTCGGAGGCGGGCGAGGCGAGGAACACGACGGCGCCCGCCAGTTCGTCGGGGCGGCCCCAGCGGCGGGCGGGGGTGCGGCCCTTGACCCAGGCGTCGAAGGCGGGGTCATTGATCAGGGCCTCGTTCATGTCGGTCAGCATGTAGCCGGGGCCGATGGCGTTGGCCTGGACGTTGCGCGCGCCCCACTCCGCCGCCATGCCGCGGGTCAGCATCTTGATGCCGCCCTTGGCCACCGTGTAGGGCGTGACCGTCGCCCGCGCCAGCTCGCTCGTGAGCGAGCCCACGTTGACGATCTTGCCCCGCCCGCGCCCGATCATGCGCTTCGCCGCCTCGCGGCCGACGACGAAGGCGCTGGTGAGGTTGGTTTCGATCACGCGGCGCCAGTCGGCCGTCGCCAAGTCGACCATCGGCTTGCGGAACTGGATGCCGGCGTTGTTGACCAGGATGTCGACGGCGAGCCCCTCCGCGTCGAATCCCTCGAACGCCGCGACGACGGCGGCCTCGTCGCAGACGTCGAACCGGGCATCCCGCACGTCGAATCCTTCCGCCCGCATTTCGCCCGCGGCGGCGGCGAGGCGGCCGGGGTCGACGCCGTTCAGGACGATCCGGGCACCCGCCGCCGCCAGCCCTTCCGCCATCGCGCGGCCGAGCCCGCGCGACGAGCCGGTGACGAGCGCCGTCCGGCCGGAAAGGTCGAAGGGGTTCGGCCTCGGCGTTCCGGTCATGCCCGAAGCTCCGACGTGCGGACGGTGAGGTCGGCGCGATCGTACACGGCCGGCAGGAGGTCGGTGCCGAGGCCGGGGCCTTCCATCGGCAGGACGTGCCCGTCCTCGATCTTCGGCACCACGGTGACGAGTTCCTTGTACCAGCCCGTGTAGAACGCGCGCACCGATTCCTGGATCAGCGTGTTCGGCTGGCTGAACGACGTATGGACGGATGCCGCGAATCCGACGGGGCCGGTGCAGTCGTGCGGCGCGAACGGGCGGTGGTAGGTGTCGGCGAGGGAAGCGATCTTGCGCCCCTCGGTAAGGCCCCCGGTCCAGCACAAATCGACCATGCAGACCGAAAGGGCGTCACGCTCCAGCATGTCCTTGTAGGGGAAGCGCGAGCCCAGCGTCTCGCTCGCGCAGACCCACACGTCGGTGGAGGCCGTGTACTCGGCGAGCGCCTGGGGAGAGGTCATGCGGATCGGGTCCTCGAACCACGTCGGGGCATAGGGTTCGAGGGCCTGAGCGATCCGCTTCGCCGTCGGCAGGTTCCACAAGGCGTGGAACTCGACCATGATCTCCATCCGGTCGCCGACGCGCTTTCTGATCTTCTCGAACGGTTCGAGCGCCGTTTTCATCTGCGCCGCCGTGATGAACAGGCCCCGGTTCTCCTGGGCCGGCGGGTCGAAGGGCCAGATCTTCATGGCGGCGATGCCGCTCTCCAGCAGGTTCTCGGCGAGCGCGCCGGCGTCGCCCATGAAGGCGGCCAAGTCCTCGTGCGGCCCCCCCGAACTGCCGATGTTCCAGGTGTCGACGGGCCGGATGTTGTGGCCGCGCACGTAGCCGTAACCGGCGCAGGTGTTGTAGACGCGCAAGCGGTCGCACGTCAGGCCGCCCAGCATCTGGTGGACGGGCTGGCCGCACACCTTGCCGAACAAGTCCCAAAGGGCGATGTCGATCGCCGACGCGGCGCGGTACTCGACCCCCGTCGACGCCTGCGCCATCGGCAAATCGACCATGACCCGGTTCAGCGCCTCGATCCGCAAGGGGTCTTGCCCGAGGAGGCGGGGGGCCAGCGTGTCGTGGACGTGCGCCTCGACCGCGCCGGCGCCGTAGAAGGTCTCGCCGAGGCCGATCGTGCCCGCGTCGGTGTGGACCCGCACCCAGAGGACGTTCGAGAATTCCTCCGTCCGCAGGGTTTCGAGCGCGGTGATCTTCATGTCCTGGTCCCTCTTCCCGGCGTCGCGTCGTGGCCCCGCGCCCTTATAGCAACCCGGGACCGAGCTTGACACCGGCCAATCTTTCGTCCGACATCGCCCTCAACCCGGCCGGTACGGAACGCGCCAACGAGAACGCCTTCGCTGTCGCGTGGCGGACCCCGCCACCAACGCATCACAGGGAGACGACCCAATGAAACGACTTCTCTTGACCGGCGCCTGCGCCGCGCTGCTGGGCCTGGGCGGCCCGTTCACCGCCTCGGCCCAGGACTACAGCTACCGCTTCCAGTCGTCGGACCCCGCCGGCAACCCGAACTTCGAGTACCAGCAGGGCTGGACCAAGCTCGTCGCCGAGAAGACGGGCGGGAAGGTCCAGATCGAGCTTCTGCCCGTGGGCTCGGTGGTCGAGTACAACGAGACGCTCGACGCCGTCGCCGCCGGCATCCTGGACGGCCAGATCTGCGACAGCTCGTACTGGGCCGGCAAGGACCCCGCCTTCGGCCTCATCTCCAACCCCGTCGGCGCGTGGTCGGACCCGGCGCAGATGATCGACTTCGTCGAGAACGGCGGCGGCAAGGAGTTGATGAACGAGCTGCTCGAATCCTACGGGCTGCACTTTATCGGCGTCTCGACCCCCGGCCTCGAGTCCCTCGTGTCCCGCGTGCCGATGGACGGCGTCGACGACCTGAAGGGCGTGAAGATGCGCACGCCCGAGGGGCCGATCGCCAACACGTTCGCCGCCGCGGGCGCCGCCCCCGTCAACCTCCCGTCGTCGGAGGTCTACACCTCGCTCGACAAGGGCGTCGTCGATGCCGCCGACTACTCGGTGTTCTCGGTCAACCAGCAGCAGGGCCTGAACGACATCGCCCCGAACCCGATCTATCCGGGCTTCCACTCGCTGCCGCTCGTCGAGGTGTCGCTGAACAAGGCGAAGTGGGACGAGCTGCCCGACGACCTCAAGGCGACGCTGGAGGAGACCGTGAAGGAGTTCCAGCAGACCCAGCTCGCGGGCAACAAGGCGGCCGACCTGAAGGCCGTCGAGGAAGCCAAGGCATCCGGCAAGATCACCATCCACGACTGGCCCGACGAGGAGCGCGCCAAGTTCCGCAAGATCGCCGTGGCGGAGTGGGAGCGCATCGCCAAGACCTCGCCGATGGCGCAGAAGGTCTACGACACCCTCACGGCCTACCTGAAGAGCAAGAACCTCCTCCAGTAGAACCGACGGCGGCCGCCTAGCGCGGCCGCCGCTTCACACGGGAGCGGTGAGGGGGAGGCAGACAATGAACGAGCACGTGCGCACGCCCGAGGAGATCGACCTCGCGGCGACGAGCGAGGGGACGGGCGCCACGGCGCCGGAGGCCGGCGCCATGGGCCGGATCGTCGACAAATGCGGCTACGTCTTCGCGCTCGGCATCGTCGTCGCGGCGGCGATCCTCCTGATGGAAGTCTTCCTGCGCTACTTCCTCAACAGCCCGACGATCTGGGCGCACGAGACGACGGTGTTCCTCTGCGCCGCCGCCTTCGTCTTCGGCGGGCTCTACTGCACCTGCCGCAACAGCCACATCCGCGTCGTGCTGGTCTACGACCACCTGCCGCCGAAGGCCCGGCGCGTCGCCGACATCGGCATCTCGCTCGTCTCGGCGGTCGCCGCCGCCTTCTTCGCCTACGCCTCGTACCACATGGTCAAACGGGCCGTGATCACCCCGGCCGGCACGGTGCGGCTGGAGACGACGGGCAGCGCCTGGAGCCCGCCGACGCCGGCCTTCATCAAGATCTTCATCCTCTTCATCATGGTACTCCTGGTCGTGCAGTTCCTGATCCTCGCGGTGAACTACGCCCGCGGCGGACGGAACATCGAGCGATGAGCGGCCTCCTCGACCTCGGCATCAACCTCCAGGGCCTCGGCATCGGCTGGGGCACGGGCGTGATGTTCCTGATGCTGGTCGGGCTCCTCCTCACCGGGATGCCGCTCGCCTTCGTGACCCTGCTCGTCGCCCTGATCTTCGCGCTCGGCTGGTTCGGGCCGATGTCGATCCCGCTCATCACGAGCCGCGTCTTCTCCTTCGTGATGAACTTCGTCTTCGTCTCGGTGCCGATGTTCGTCCTCATGGCGGCGATCCTCGATCGCTCCGGCATCGCCCGCGACCTGTTCGACGCGATGAAGCTGTTCGCGGGGCGCATCAGGGGCGGCGTCGCCGTGCAGACGGTGTTCGTCTCGATCATCCTGGCCGCGATGAGCGGCATCATCGGCGGCGAGATCGTGCTGCTCGGGCTCATCGCCTTGCCGCAGATGATCAGGCTCGGCTACGACCGCAGCCTCGCCATCGGCGTCGTCTGCGCGGGCGGCTCGCTCGGTACGATGATCCCCCCCTCCATCGTCCTCATCATCTACGGGCTCACGGCGAACGTCTCGATCGGCGAGCTGTTCACCGCCGCGTTCCTGCCCGGCTTCATGCTGGCGATGTTCTACGTCGGCTACATCCTGTTCCTTGCCTACTTCACGAAGGGCAACGTGCCGCCGGTCGACCCGGCGCCGATCCCCACGGCGGAGAAGCTGCGCTTGCTCAAGGGGCTGGCGCTGCCCGTGTTCGTCGTCTTCGTCGTCCTGGGCTCGATCTACGGCGGCATCGCTTCGGTGACGGAGGCGTCCGCGATCGGCGTCGGCGGCGTCGTGCTGTCCACGATCCTGCGCGGCGAGTTCTCCTACGCCCTTGTCCGCGACGCGGCCCTTCAGACGCTGGCCACGGTCGGCATGATCGTCTGGATCGGCATCGGCGCCACCGCGATCGTCGGCGTCTACAACCTGATGGGCGGGGTGAAGTTCGTCTCCGACATGATCACCGGCGTCTCGGCCAACCCGACCGTCATCGTGCTCTTGATGATGGCGATCCTGTTCGTGCTCGGCGCCTTCCTCGACTGGGTCGGGATCGCGCTCCTGACGATGCCGATCTTCGTGCCGATCATCAAGTCGCTCGGCATGGACCCCGTCTGGTTCGGCGTGCTCTTCTGCATGAACATGCAGGTGTCGTTCCTCTCGCCCCCCTTCGGCCCCGCCGCCTTCTACCTGAAAAGCGTGGCGCCGCCCGAGATCTCGCTCGGCGTCATCTTCAGGTCGCTCCTGCCGTTCATCTGCCTGCAGATCCTGGCGGTGGCCCTCCTGGTCGCGTTCCCAGGCATCACCGGCCGCTGACCGCGCCCCCCGGACGAGAGGGCCGCTTTGGGGTGGCCGGTCCGGCGATCGGCAACGCCTCAAGATCGCGGGTCACGCGCCGCCGGCGCGTGACCCGCCCGGTCCTTGAGCTTGGAGGATGATCGCCGACGCCGTCAGTCGCCCAGGATCGTCGGCAGGCGCAGGCCCTTCTCGCGGGCGCAGGCGACGGCGTCCTCGTAGCCCGCGTCGGCGTGGCGCCAGACGCCGGACGCCGGGTCGTTCCACAGGACCCGCGCCAGACGCCGCGCCGCGGCCTCGGTGCCGTCGGCGACGACGACCATGCCCGCGTGCTGGGAAAAGCCCATGCCGACGCCGCCGCCGTGGTGGAGGGAGACCCAGGTGGCGCCGGAGGCCGTGTTGACGAGCGCGTTGAGCAGCGGCCAGTCGGAGACGGCGTCGGAGCCGTCCCGCATCGCCTCGGTCTCGCGGTTGGGCGACGCGACGGAGCCTGAGTCCAGGTGGTCGCGGCCGATGACGACGGGGGCCTTGAGTTCGCCCGACGCCACCATCGCGTTGAAGGCGAGGCCGAGGCGGTGGCGGTCGCCCAACCCCACCCAGCAGATGCGGGCGGGCAGGCCCTGGAAGCTGATGCGTTCGCGCGCCATGTCGAGCCAGTTGTGCAGGTGCGCGTCGTCGGGCATCAGCTCCTTGACCTTGGCGTCCGTCTTATAGATGTCCTCCGGGTCGCCGGACAGGGCGCACCAGCGGAACGGGCCGATGCCGCGGCAGAACAGGGGGCGGATGTAGGCGGGGACGAAGCCGGGGAAGGCGAAGGCGTTCTCCAGGCCCTCTTCCTTGGCGACCTGCCGGATGTTGTTGCCGTAGTCGAGGGTGGGCACGCCCCGGTTCCAGAACGCGACCATCGCCTCGACGTGGACCTTCATGCTGGCGCGCGCGGCCTTCTCCACCGCCTTCGGGTCGCTCTCGCGCTTGGCCCGCCATTCGCCGACGCTCCAGCCCCGCGGCAGGTAGCCGTTGATCGGGTCGTGGGCGCTGGTCTGGTCGGTGACCATGTCGGGGCGCACGCCGCGCCGGACGAGTTCGGGGTACACGTCGGCGGCGTTGCCGAGGAGCGCCACCGACTTCGCCTCGCCGGCCTTCGTCCAGCGGTCGATGATCGCCAGCGCCTCGTCGAGGCCCTCGGCGCGCTCGTCGACGTAGCGGGTGCGGAGGCGAAAGTCGATCCGGTCGGAATCGCACTCGACGGCGAGGCAGCAGGCCCCCGCCATCACGGCGGCGAGCGGCTGGGCGCCGCCCATGCCGCCCAGGCCCGCCGTGAGGATCCAGCGGCCCTTGAGGTCGCCGCCGTAGTGCTGGCGCCCGGCCTCGACGAAGGTCTCGTAGGTGCCCTGCACGATGCCTTGGGAGCCGATGTAGATCCAGGAGCCGGCCGTCATCTGGCCGTACATCATCAGGCCCTTGCGGTCCAACTCGTGGAAGTGGTCCCAGGTGGCCCAGTGCGGCACCAGGTTCGAGTTGGCGATCAGGACGCGCGGCGCGTCGCTGTGGGTCCGCACCACGGCGACCGGGCGGCCGGACTGCACCACCAGCGTCTCGTCATCCTCCAGGCCCTTCAGGGCGGCGACGATGCGGTCGAAGTCGCCCCAGCTGCGCGCGGCCCGGCCGATGCCGCCGTAGACGACGAGCTCGTGCGGGCTCTCGGCCACGTCGGGGTGCAGGTTGTTCATGAGCATCCGCAAGGGGGCCTCGGTGAGCCAGGACTTGGCGTTCAGCTCGGTGCCGGTGGGCGGGTAAACGTCGCGGGCGTTCTTGCGGTCGAGCATCGGGGTTCCTTCAGGCGAAGAGGTGGGCGGCGACGATGTTGCGCTGGATCTCGGAGGAGCCCTCGTAGATGCGCATGATGCGGGCGTCGCGGACGAGGCGTTCGAGGGCGAAATCACGGGTGTAGCCGTAGCCGCCGTGGATCTGGAGCGCCTTGTCGGTCACGCGCCCGGCCATCTCGGAGGCGGCGAGCTTGGCGAGCGCCGCCGCCTCGCCGAAGCGCCCGCCGAGGTCGCGCCGGCGGGCGGCCTCGAGCGCCAGCAGGCGGGCGGCCTCGAAATCGAGCGCCATGTCGGCCAGCATCCAGCGGATGCCCTGCCGCGCCGCCAGCGGCTCGCCGCCGATCGTCCGGTCCCTGGCGTAGGCGACCGCGAGGCGGAGCGCCGCGCCCGCGAGGCCGAGGCACATGGCGGCGACCTCGACGCGGCCGTTGTCGAGCGTGCGCATCGCCGTCTTGAACCCCTGCCCCGCGACGCCGCCCAGGAGCGCGTCCGGGGGCAGGTCGCAGTCGAGGTCGAGCGTGACGACGTGCCCGCCGCGCAGGCCCATCGTCCGCTCCGGGCGACCGGCGACTAGCCCAGGCGTACCCTTCTCGACCAGGAAGGCGCCGATCCCGCGGTGGCCGGCGTCGGGATCGGTGACGGCGAAGACGACGAGCAGATCGGCCTCGCCGCCGTTCGAGATGAAGCACTTGGCACCCTTGAGACGCCACCCGCGCCCGGCGCGCCGGGCGCGGGTGCGCATGTCGGCGGGATCCGAGCCGGCGCCCGGCTCGGTCAGCGCGAAGGCGCCCAGGACCTCGCCCGTCGCGGCCTTCGGCAGCCAGTGGCCGCGCTGGTCGTCGGTGCCGCCGATCAGGATCGCGTCGGTGGCGAGGTAGTGCGCCGTCAGCGCCGAGACGGTCGAGCCGCAGCCGGACGCGACCAGTTCGACCGCGCGCAGGAGGCCCGGCGCCGAGATGCCGGGGCCGCCCCAGCGCTCGGGCAGGTTGGCGCCCATGAGGCCGAGTTCGGCCAGCCTGTCGAGCTGTGCCCTGGGAAACGTCGCGGTTTCGTCCGTGGCGGCGGCGGCGGGCGCCAGCTCCTCGGCGACGAAGCGCTCCAGGAGATCGGCGAAGGCGCGCTCCTCCGGGGATAGCATGTGGTACGGGTCGTTCATGTCACAGCCTTCCCACTGATCGCCCCCAGCACCGCGTCGGCGTCGGCGCCGAGGCGCGGCGCCGCGCGGTCGCTCTGCCACTTCTCGCCGTCGAAGCGCACCGGCTGGCCGACGACCGGCACGGGCCCGAGCGTGGGGTGCACGACCTCGCCGACGAGGCCGCGCGCCTGGGTCTGCGGGCTGTGAACGGCCTCGGCGACGCTTCGGATCGGGGCGCAGGGGATGTGCGCGGCGCTCAGGGCCGCGACGAGGTCCCCGGTGGCGCGCGTCCCGGTCCAGGCCTCGATCATCCGACGCAGGGCGGGCTCGTTCAGGGTGCGCGCGGCGTCGGTGGCAAAGCGCGCGTCCGCCTCGATGCCGGCGGCGCCGATGAGGGCGGCGAAAGCGGCGAACTGGCGGTCGTTCAGCACCGCGACCGCGACCAGCCCGTCCGCTGCGCGGTAGCAGCCGAAAGGGGTGGAGAGCGGGTGGCGGTTGCCGACGCGGCGGGGCTCCTGGCCCGCGTAGAGGTACTGCGCGTGCGCCGTCGGCAGGAGCGCGAAGAGGGCGTCGTGCATCGCCACGTCGATCACCGCACCCTCCCCCGTCCGCGCCCGGCGCAGCAACGCCGCGAGGATCGCCCAGCTGGCGAACAGCCCGGCCACGAGGTCGCCGAAGGACTCGCCCACCTTGAGGGGCTGGCCGCCTTCCTCGCCCGTCACCGCCATCAGGCCGGACAGGGCCTGGACGACGAGGTCGTAGGCGGGCAGGCCGGTCCAGGGTCCCGTCTGGCCGAAGCCCGAGATCGAGGCGTAGACCGTGTCGGGGCGCCGCGAGCGCAGGTCGTCCGGCCCGAGGCCGAGCTTCGCCGCGACGCCGGGGCGGAAGTTCTCGACGGCCACGTCGCAGGTGGCGGCGACGTCCTGGGCGAGCTTCCGGCCGGCCTCCCGCTTCAGGTCGACGGCGATCGACTGCTTGCCCCGGTTCGTGAGCAGGAACAGGGCGCTCTCGCCGTCCCTGAACGGGCCGACGTGGCGGTAGTCGTCGCCCCCCGGCGGTTCGAGCTTGATCACCTCGGCGCCGAGGTCGGCCAGGAGCGCCGTGCAGTAGGGGCCGGCGAGGACGCGGGTCATGTCGAAGACCCGGATCCCTTCCAACGGCCTGTTGCCCTCAGCCACGCCGCATTCCCTCCACGGTTTCGGCCAATGCGTTCAGCACCCTGCCCAGCACCGGCCGCAGCCGGTCGGCCCGGTCGGCGCGCCAGCCCCAGGGCGGGGCCTCGTCCATGTAGGCCCGTTGCGCGACCTCCATCTGGAGGGCGTGGACCCTAGCCTCGGGGCGGCCGTAGTGCCGGGTGGTCCAGCCGCCCTTGAAGCGTCCGTTCAGCACGCCGTCGAACCCTTCAGCGGTGGCGCAGACCTTCGCGGCCGCGGCCTCGATTTCCGGCGCGCAGGCGGCGCCGTCGTTGGTGCCGACGTTGAGGACCGGCAGGGTACCCTCGAACAGGAACGGGATCACGGAGCGGATCGAGTGGCAGTCGTAGAGGAGCGCCACCCCGTGCCGTGCCCGGACGCGCGCGACCTGTTCCGCCAGCGCCGCGTGGTAGGGCGCGTGGTACGCCTCGCGCCGCGCGTCGATCTCGTCCGCCGATGGCTCCCGACCCGGCTCCCAGATCAGGCGGCCGTCGAAGTCGGTGACGGGGCAGAGGCCGGTCGTGTTCTGACCCGGGTAGAGCGAGGCGCCGGCCGGGTCGCGGTTGGCGTCGACCGCGTAGCGGTGGACGTTGGAGCGCACCACCGTGGCGCCAGGCAGGAGCCCCTCGTAGAGCCGGTCGATGTGCCAGTCGGTGTCGGCCAATCCGCGGCCGTTGGCGTTCAGCCGCGCGGCAAGGTCGTCCGGCAGCCACGTGCCGCCGTGGGGCTGGCCGAGGATGACGGGGCCGTCGCCCTCGATGACCTCGAACGGGTTCATGCCCCGACCTCCGGCAACGCCACGTCGGCGGCGGCGGTGATTTCGGTGCCGGCGACCAGCCTGGATGCCGCCTCGATGTCGGGGGCGAGGATGCGGTCCTTGCCCAGCGTCGCCACGTCCCGGCGCAGCCGGGCGAGGACCCGCCCCAAGGGCGGGCTCGTTTGAAGCGGCGCCCGGAACTCGACGCCCTGCGCGGCGCAGAGCAGTTCGACGCCCAGGATCCGGTCCAGGTTCTCGACCATCCGCCCGAGCCGCCGGGCGCCGTGGGCGGCCATCGAGACATGGTCCTCCTGGTTGGCGGAGGTGGGGGTGGAGTCGGTCACACACGGCGTCGCCAGGTGCTTGTTCTCGCTCATCAGGGCGGCGGTCGTCACCTCGGCGATCATGAAGCCGGAGTTCAGGCCGGGGTCGGGGGTGAGGAACGGCGGCAGGTCGAAGCTGAGGCCGGGGTCGACCATGAGCGCCACCCGCCGCTGGGCGATGGCGCCGAGTTCGGCCGTGGCAAGCGCGATCATGTCGGCGGCGAAGCCCACGGGCTCGGCGTGGAAGTTGCCGCCGGAGACGATCATGTCGGCCCCTGTCAGGACCAGCGGGTTGTCGGTCGCGGCGTTTGCCTCGATCACGAGCGTGGATGCCGCCTGACGCAGCACGTCCATCGCGGCGCCCGCCACCTGCGGCTGGCAGCGGATGCAGTAGGGGTCCTGGACGCGGGTGTCGCCGGTCCTGTGGCTCTCGCGGATGGCGCTGCCGTCGAGGAGTGCCCGCATTGCTTCCGCCGCCTCGATCTGGCCCCGGTGGCCGCGCAGGGCGTGGATCTCCGGCTGCAGGGGCGCGGTCGAGCCCATGATGGCGTCGGTCGAGAGCGCCGAGACGACGAGCGAGGACCGCGCCGCGCGCCACGCCTCGAACAGTCCTGCGAGCGCGAAGGCGGTCGAGAACTGGGTGCCGTTGATGAAGGCGAGCCCCTCCTTGGGGCCGAGCGGGATCGGGGACAGCCCGGCCCTGGCCAGCGCCTCGGCGCCCGGCAGCACCTCGCCCCGGTAGTCCGCCTCGCCCTCGCCGATGACGACGGCGGTCATGTGGGCGAGCGGGGCGAGGTCGCCCGAAGCGCCGACCGAGCCCTGCGCCGGGACGACCGGGGTGACGCCCTGCGCCAGCATCGCCTGCAGCAGCTCGATCAGCGCCCAGCGCACGCCGGACGCCCCCCGCCCAAGCGACAGGAGCTTCAGCGCCATCATCAGCCGGGCGTGGCGGCGCGGGATCGCCCCGCCGACGCCGCAGCAGTGGCTGAGGATGAGGTTGCGCTGGAGGGTCGCCGTGTCCTTCCGGGCGATCTTGACGCTGGCGAGCTTGCCGAACCCTGTGTTGACCCCGTAGACCGGCGCGTCGCCGGCGGCGGCGGCGGCGATCCGGCGCGCCGCCTCCTCGACGGCGGGGCGGCAGGCGGGATCGAGCGCCACCGGGGTCTCGTTCCAGTAGATGTCCGCCAGTTGGTCCAGCGTGACCGAGCCGGGGGCGAGCGTGAGGGCGCTCATGGCGAGCCTCCGTAAATGCGGGCGTGGAGCGGGTTGAAGCCGATGCGGTAGGCGAGTTCGGCCGGGTGGTCGACGTCCCAGACGGCGAGGTCGGCGCGCCTCCCCGGGGCGACGACGCCGCATTCGGCGAGCCCGAGCGCGCGGGCGGCCTCGCGGGTGATCCCGGCCAGCGCCTCCTCCGGGGTCAGGCGGAAGAGCGTGCAGGCCATGTTCATGGCGAGCAGGAGCGAGGTCAGCGGCGAGGAGCCGGGGTTGGCGTCGGTCGCCACCGCCATTCCTACCCCGTGCCGGCGCAGAAGGTCGATGGGCGGGGCCCGCGTCTCGCGGAGCGTGTAGTACGCGCCGGGCAGGATCACGGCGACCGTACCGGCCCCGGCCATCGCCCGCACGCCGTCCTCGTCGAGGTATTCGAGGTGGTCGGCCGAAAGGGCGCCGTAGGCGGCGGCGAGCCTGGCGCCGCCGAGGTTCGAGAGCTGCTCGGCGTGGAGCTTCACCGGGAGGCCGAGTTCCCGCGCCGCGTCGAACACGCGCTCGATCTGGGCAGGGGAGAAGGCGATCCCTTCGCAGAAGCCGTCGACCGCGTCGACCAGCCCCTCGGCGTGGGCGGCGTGCAGGGTCGGGATGCAGACCTCGTCGATATAGGCGTCGGCGCGGCCCTTGAACTCGGGCGGCACGGCGTGGGCGCCGAGATAGGTGGTCCTCACCCGCACCGGGCGCACCCCGGCGATGCGGCGGGCGGCGCGGAGCATCCTGAGTTCGGTCTCCGTGTCGAGGCCGTAGCCCGACTTCACCTCGATGGTGGCGACCCCCTCGGCGATCAGCGCGTCGGCGCGGCGAAGCGCGTCCGCCAGGAGCGCGTCCTCGGAGGCGGCGCGGGTGGCGGCGACGGTCGAGACGATCCCGCCTCCGGCGCGGGCGATCTCCTCGTAGGTGGCGCCTTCGAGGCGCATCTCGAACTCGCGCGCCCGGTTGCCGCCGGCGACGAGGTGCGTGTGGCAGTCGATCGGCGCCGGCGTGACCAGCCGTCCGCCCATGTCCCGCGCTTCCAGGCGCCCGAATTCGCCCGGCAGGTCGGCGCTTTGTCCGACCCAGGCGACGGCGCCGTTCCGGACTGCCAGGGCAGCGTCCCCGATCAGGCCGTAGGGCGCTTCGCCCGGGGCGAGCGTCGCCACCCGCGCGTTGTTCAAAAGGAAGTCCCCCTCGCTCACGGCGCCCCCGCACATTTCCGTTGCCGACCCATGAAGTACATGCTTTACGTCTTTATGTCTATACATAAAGGACACGCCATGAGCACGATCTACGCGAACCGCGCCCGGCTCCCGGACGGCTGGGTGCGGGGCCTGCGCCTGACGGTCGAGGGCGGCACGATCGCGGCGCTGGCGACGGACGCCGTGCCCGAAGCGGGCGACGTTCGGGTCGACACGCTGCTGCCGGCCCTCGGCAACCTGCACAGCCACGCCTTCCAGCGGGCGATGGCCGGGATGACCGAGGTGCGCGCCGAGGGGCGGGACAGCTTCTGGACGTGGCGGGACCTCATGTACCGCTTCCTCGACCGGCTCACGCCCGAGCAGACGGAGGCCATCGCGGCGCTGGCGTTCATGGAGATGCAGGAGGCGGGCTTCGCCGCCGTGGGCGAGTTCCACTACGTCCACCACCGGCCGGGCGGCGCGCCCTACGCCGACCCGGCCGAGCTGTCGAAGCGGATCTTCGCCGCCGCCGCCGCGACCGGGATCGGCCTCACCCATTTGCCGGTGCTCTACACCTACGGCGCGGCGGGGCGGGCGCCGCTCGCGGGCGGGCAGCTGCGCTTCGGCAACGACGTGACCGGGTTCCAGAGTCTCGTGGCCGCCGTGCGTGACGGGATCGGGACGCTGCCCCCGGACGCCCGCGTCGGCATCGCCCCCCACTCGCTGCGCGCCACGGCGCCCGCCGACCTGAAGGAGGTTCTCGCGGCCCACGCCGCCGGGGGCGGCGGGCCGGTCCACGTCCACGCGGCCGAGCAGCCGAAGGAGGTGGCGGACGTCGAGGCGTGGCTGGGGTCCCGGCCCGTGCAATGGCTGCTCGACGAGGCCGGGGCGGGCGCGGGCTGGTGCCTGATCCACGCGACGCACATGACGGCGGCGGAAACCGTCGCCCTGGCGCGGTCGGGGGCGGTCGCCGGGCTCTGCCCGATCACCGAGGCCAACCTGGGCGACGGGCCGTTCAACGGGCCGGGCTACCTCGCCGCCGGCGGGGCGTTCGGCGTCGGGTCGGACTCGAACGTGCGCGTCTCGCTCGTCGAGGAACTGCGGACGCTGGAATATTCGCAGCGCCTGCGCGACCTCGCGCGCAACGTGCTCCGCGTCGGCGAAGGGTCGGTGGGGGCGGCGCTCTACCTCGGCGCCGCGCAGGGCGGGGCGCGGGCGCTCGGGCGGGATTCCGGTGCCATCGCGCAAGGGCGTCTCGCCGACCTCGTGGCGATCGACGGTACCGCCCCCGCGCTTTGCGCCCTCGACGGCGACCGGCTCCTCGACGGGCTGGTCTTCGCTTCGGGCGACGGGGCGGTCACGGACCTGTGGTCGGCGGGCCGCCACGCCGTGCAAGGCGGGCGCCACGCGGCCCGCAACCGGATCGTCAGGGACTACCGCGCGGCGATGGCCTCGCTGCTGGCGTCGCTGTGAAGGGGGGCGAGGTCGAGCCATAGCGCCCGCGCGTCCGGCGCCAGCCGGACCCGCGCCGGCCCGTCCCCGCAAAGCGCCACGGAGCCGGGCGGGACGGGGGCGCCGCCCGTGGCCGTCACCGTGCCCCCGAGCACGTAGAGGCCGGCGGTTCCCCCTTCCGCCGGATCGAGGTCGGTCTCGGCCCTGCCCGCCAGTCGACTTACGTTCGCGGCGAAACATACGGGATCGAAGATGAGGTTCAGGTTGCGCACGGACCCGACCGATAGCCGCCCGACGACCTCCAGGGCGCCCGAGAAGGCCAGCGGCGTTTCGGGAAGGGCTTGCAGCGGCCCCGCCCGCGTCTCCAGGACCATGCCGGCGCCCGCGACCACCGTGAGGATGCGTTCCATCCCGGGAAACGGCGAGAACGGGCCGTCCCGGTCCACGTCGGCGAGGCTCAGCCGCCAGACCGTTGCCTCCCCACGGTCCAAACGAGCGATCTCGCGGGTGACGCCGCCGCCGTTCTTCCAGGCGACGGGCGCGAGGCCGCCGGGCCGGATCAGGCGCAATCGTGCCGGTCCGAGGCGGCGAGTGCGACGATCAGGCGGTCGTTCTCGCTGGGCGTGCCGATGGTGGCCCGCATGTAAGTGGTGAAGCCGGGCTCGCGCCACGCCTTGACGATGATCCCTTCCTTGAGGAGCGCCGCGACGAAGTCGGCGCTGTCGCCGCCGCAGTCGAAGAACAGGAAGTTCGTCTGCGACGGCGCCACGCGAAAGCCCAGGCCTTCCAGCCCGTCCCGGACGCGCGCGCGCTCGTCCTTGAGGCGCTTGACCGAAGCCCGCATCCACGCCTTGTCGTCGAGCGCCGCGACGGCTGCGACCTGCGCCGCCGCGTTCACGTTGAACGGGGTCTTCGCCGCCGCGACGACGCGGGCGGTCTCCGCGTCCGAGCAGACGGCGTAGCCCGCGCGCAGGCCCGCGAGGCCGTAGGCCTTGGAGAAGGTGCGCAGGACGGCGTGGGGGATGCCGGAGGCGCGCAGCACCTCGATACCATCGGGGCCGCCCTCGTCGGCGTACTCGAAATAGGCCTCGTCGAGGACGAAGAGCGTCCGGGGCGGGGTCGCGGCGATCAGGCGGCGAAGGCCGTCCCGGTCGAGCGCGGGGCCGACCGGGTTCCAGGGCGACGAGAGGAAGACGACGGCGGGCACTTTTGCCAGCGCCGCTTCGAGGGCGTCGAGGTCGAAGCCGAAGGCGGGGGTCATCGGCACCTTGACGACGCGGGCACCGGCGGCGAGCGGCTCGATCTCGTGCAGGCCGAAGCTGGGCACGACGGTGAGCGCCGTGCGCCCCGGCGTGAGCGTGGCGCGCGCGATCGCGGCGATCATCTCCTCGGAACCGTTGCCGCAGACGATGGTCTCGATCGGCGCGCCCGTGTCCCGCGCGATGGCTTCCCGCAGCAGGGTGCAGGCGGGGTCGGCGTAGCGCGCGGGCTCAAAAGCGGCGGAGGCGAGCGCTTCCAGGACCTTGGGCGAGCAGCCGTCAGGGTTCTCGTTGCTGGCGAGGCGCGCGATGTCCTGCCTGCCGCTCAGCCGGCGCGCGACCTCGACGTTCATGCCGGCGTTGTAGGGCGGAAGCGCCGCGACGCTGGGGTTGAAGTCGGGCCGGTCGCGCAAAGGGGTCACTCCGAACGCTGGGAAGTCAGAGGTCGAGCACGACCGGCCCCTTGGGCCGCGAGCAGCAGATCAGCACCTCGCCCTCGGCAGGCGGATCGAGGGGTTCCTCGAAGTATTCGACTTCGCCGGACAGGAGGCGCGTCTTGCAGGTCGAGCAGATCCCGGCGCGGCAGCTGAACTCCGGCGTCAGGCCTTGGCTTTCGGCGAAATCGAGCAGCGACGGCGCCTTGTCCGTCCAGGAGGCCTGGATGCCGGAGCGGCGGAATTCCACCGCCGCCGCGTCGGTTATTCCATCGGTCGAGACGGAAGGTGCTTCCGGCACTGCCGCCGCGGGCAGGATGACGGGCGCCGCCGCGTCCTCCTCCAGCAGGCTTGCAGGACCGAAGAACTCGTACTTGATCCGCTCGCGCGCGATTCCGAGGCCGCGCAGGATGCCGAAGACGCCCTTCATGAAGGGCGTCGGGCCGCAGAGGTAGACGTCGTAGTCGTCGAGCGGCAGCAGGCTTTGCAGAAGCTCGCGGGTGACGAGGCCGGTGCCGCGGTGACGCTTGCGGGCGAGGTCGCGCTCGGTGGGCTGCCGATAGCAGAAATGGGCGTGGATGCCGGGGCGGGAGCGGGCGACCGCCTCGACCTCGTCGCCGAGCGCGTGCAGGTCGCCGTTGTCGCAGGCGTGGATGAAGTGCACCGTGCGGTCGGTCTCGGTCGCCAGCGCGTGCAGCATCGAGACGAGCGGCGTGAGTCCGACGCCGCCGGCGAGCAGCACCACGGGGCGCGGGCTGGTGCGGTCGAGGGTAAAGGCGCCGCGCGGGCCTTCCGCCAGGATCTCGTCGCCGATGGCGACCCTGTCGTGGAAGTGGCCCGACCCCAGCCCGGCGCCGCCCGCGCGCTCGGGCGCCGGTTCGCGTTTCACCGTGATCCGGTAACGACCGGGGCGGAGGGGGGACGACGAGACGCTGTAGTTGCGAACGACGCCCCCCTCCGTCCCGTCGCCCGGCAGGCGGAAGACCAGGAACTGGCCGGGCTCGAAGTCGCGCCAGCCGCCCACGTCCACGGGTTCCAGGTGGAAGGAGGTGATGGTGGCGCTCTCCGCCACCCGGTCGACCACCTTGAGCCGGCGGAACCCGGCCGCGATCGCGCCCACGGTCGCGGGATCATCGTTCATTCGGCGGCGATCGCGGGCGCCTCGGCCTCGGCCTCGATGAGCTTCGCAAGCCCGCGGCGGAAGCGCAGCGGCCCGACGTCGATCTTGAGGTCGAGGTTGGGCGTCCTCTTGTTCGCCATGCCCTGGTGGACGGCCTCGAGTACGGCGCGGTCCTCCTCGAAGGCGCCGCGCACCGAGGACGCGAAGCGCCTCGACACCTCGGAGTCGTCGGGGGCGAAGTTGCGCATCTGGAACCAATAATATTTGGTATGGTTCTCGTCGACCGGGGTCATGAAGTTGTAGCTGTCCATCAAGAACACGTCGTCGTGCAAGGGCCTGTCCTCGCCCCCGGTGTTGGCGGGTACGAAGATCGCCTTGATGATGGCGTTTGAGGGGTAGTGAACCTCGTAGTGCTGCTTGCGGTCGGCGTTGCCATCGAACTTCAAGAAAGACTTGTAGAAGGGTGCCGGCTCGGAATCGACCATCCACCGCCAGACGGTGACGCCGTTCGGATGCACCGTGGTCTGGAGCGGCGTCTCCTCGCAGGCGGCGCTGGCGAACGAGGTCTGATGCACCCACGCGACGTGGGAGGGGTCGAGCAGGTTGTCGGTCATGTAGAGGTAGTTGCAGGCGATGGTCATCGACTCGCCGCGGTTGACCCCCCACGCCGGGTCGTCGAAGTGCTCGACCGCGAAGATCAGGTTGGGGTCAGCCTTCTCCGCCTCGCCCATCCAGATCCACAGGAGGCCGTAGCGCTCTTCGAGCGGGTAGGCGCGCACGCGGGCGACGTGCGGGACGCGCTCGGCGCCGGGGACGCGGGTGCAGGCGCCGGCGCAGTTGAAGGTGAGGCCGTGGTAGCCGCACTCCACGTCGTCGCCCTTGATCCGCCCCATCGAGAGCGGCAGCTTGCGGTGCGGGCAGGCATCCTCCAATGCTGCGGCCTTGCCGGAGGTGGTGCGGTAGAGGACGACGTTCTCGCCCAGCACCCGGACCGGGACCAAACCGTCCGTGACCTCGTGGTCCCACGCGGCGACGTACCAGGCGTTGCGCAGAAACATCGTCCTTGCTCCTTTCGACCGGGGCGGGGGTGCTTTGTCCGGAAGATATCGGGGCTTCCGGGGGCTGCGCAAGCGGGCTAGAACTGCGATCTGGTTTAGGAAAACTTAAACGTTCCCGCCCGCGAGTGCCCGATGCCCCTCCCCCGCCTGCGCGCGCTGCAAGCCTTCGAGGCCGTCGGCAGGCTGGGCAGCATCACGGGTGCCGCGGGCGAACTGGGCGTCTCGCCGAGCGCCGTCACCCAGCAGGTTCGGGCGCTGGAGACGCTCTTGGGCACCCCGCTCCTGGAACGGCGCGGCAAGGGGCTCGAACTGAACGCCCAGGGCCGGGTCTACCACGCCGGGATCAGCCTGGGCTTCCGCCAGTTGGAAGCCGCGCAGGACGCGCTCGTTCGGGCTCAGGGCGGCGCGCTCCGGGTCAGTTGTCTGCCCTCGGTCGCCGCGAAATGGCTCTCCCCCCTGCTCTTCGACTGGCAGGCGCGGCACGCGGACGCGGTGGTCCATCTGGTCGGCACCGAGGTCGAGCCCCGGCTCGGCGAGGAAGGGGTGGACTTCCGGGTCTCCTACGGCAGGGCTGCGGGAGATTACCGGCACCGCACCGAACTCTTCACCGACTGGGTGGCGCCGGCCTGCGCGCCGGCCTTCCTCGAACGGCATCCGGTGGAGACGCCCGAAGCGATCCTGCGCCGGCCGCTGCTCCGGATCGACTGGAGCATCGGCGGCGAGAGGCAGCGCGACTGGGACGACTGGGCGGTGGCGGTCGGGGCGTCCCCGCCGACCGGCGGCGCCCTCAGCTTCTCCCTGTCGAGCGCCGCGATCGACGCCGCCGCCGCCGGGCGGGGCTTCGTGCTGGCGCCGCTGGCGATGATGGCGGGCGAAATCGCGGCGGGGCGCCTCGTCGTGCCGCACGACGTCCGCCTCCCTTTGCCGGAGGCATACTTCGTCGCCTGGGGCCAAGCCGCGCTCGCCAAGCCCTTCGCCGCCGCATTCCGCGACTGGCTGATCGCCGCCGCCCGCCGCCAGGGCCGCCTGTCGCGCCCGAAGGGCAGGGACGGAGACCGCAAAGGCGGTTGACAGACCGCCGCGGCGCGGAATATGTATAGTCTTAATAAGGCAACGACCGCCGTCGTGGCGGTCCGGCCGACGGTCCGTCGGCCATCCAAGGGGAAGGTAACGGGATGAAGAGACGCTCCGTCGTGCAGGCCCTCGTCGGCCTCGGCCTCGTGCTCGGCCTGCCGCTCGCCGCGCACGCCCAGGACGCGCTGGAGCGCGTCACGTCGGCGGGCGTCCTGAAGGTGGGCACGGAGACCGCCTTCGCGCCGTTCGACTTCATCGACGCCACCGGCGAGCACGCCGGGCTGAACGTCGACCTCTTCGGCGAGATCGGCAAGGAGATGGGCGTCGACATCGCGTGGGTGGAGCTGCCCTGGGACGGCGTGCTGCCGGCGCTCGAAGCCGGGCAGTTCGACATGGTCGGCGGGCCCGCCACCATCACCAAGGCCCGCGCGGAGCGCTACCGCTTCATGCCGCCCATCGCCGAGGCGACCGTGGCGCTGCTCAAGCGCGCGGACGACGACAGCATCCAAAAGCCCGAGGACATCGCCGGCAAGCTCGTCGGCGGCGGCAAATCCTCGGCGCAGCTCGCCCAGTTGAAGGCGTTCGGCGAGTCCCTGCCCGGCGGGGTCGAGGTGCGCGAGTACGTCGGCAACAACGAGGCCTACGCCGATCTGGCGGCGGGGCGCATCGCGGCGGTCGGCAACTCGCTGCCGAACATCGCCTACGTCGCGAGCCAGCAGCCAGACGTGTTCGCGGTCGTCCAGCCGCCCTTCGGGACGAAGAGCTACTTCGGCTACATCGGCACGAAGAAGCCGGAGGACCAGAAGCTGCTCGACGCCGTCGACGCCGCGATCCTGAAGATCAAGGCGGACGGGCGCTTGGCCGAGCTGCAGAAGAAGTGGTTCGGCACGGCGTTCGACACCCCCGATCACGTCACCGACCCGGCGCTCTGAGCCCCGGCCTCCGGATCGAGGACGGGCCGCGCGACCCCCGCGCGGCCCGCTTGCCGAAAGGCCCGCCGCATGACGCCTCGGCTGTTCGAACTGATGCTCTGGGCCGCCGGCGCCACGGTCCTGATCAGCGCGGTCTCGATCCTGATCGGGCTCGCGATCGGCTTTCTGGTCTGCGCCGCCCGGGTGTCGCGCACGCGCTGGCTCTCGACCCCGGCGGCGGTCTTCGTGAGCTTCTTCCGGGGCGTGCCGCTCCTCGTGCAGCTGCTCCTGATCTACAACCTGCTGCCCGGCTTCGGGCTCTACGTCCCGAGCGTCGTCGCCGCGATCGCCGGGCTCTCGCTGTGCACGGCGGCCTATCAGGCCGAGAACCTGCGCGGCGGCTTCATGAGCGTGCCGAAGGGGCTCCTCGAAGCCGCCGACATGGTGGGGCTCTCGCCATGGCAGCAGATGCGGCGCATCCGGGCACCCATCGCGCTTCGGCTGACCTTGCCGGCCCTGATCAACGAGGCGATCCTGATCCTGAAAGCCTCCTCGCTCATCTCCGTCGTCGGCGTCGTCGAGCTGACGCGGATGGCGCAGAACCTCGCCGCCAGCACCTACCGCCCGCTCCTGTTCTACTCGGTGGCGGGCGGGCTCTATTTGGTCATCAACTGGCTGGTCGCGGGCGGCGGGTCGCTTGCCGAGCGGATGCTGAAGAAGGAGCGTGCCTGATGCTGGACTTCGGGCTGATCATCAAGCAGATGCCGGCGATCCTGGCGGCGTTCGGGGTGACGTTCGGCATCTGGATCGTCTCGATGCTCCTGGCGGCGGCGTTGGGCTTCCTCGTCGCCGTGGCCCGGCGGTTCGGCCCGAAGCCGCTCGACTGGCTGCTCCGGGCCTACGTCGAGGTCTTCCGCGGCACGCCGTTTCTGGTCCAGCTCTTCCTCCTCTACTTCGGCGGCCCCTATGTCGGCCTGTCGCTGGAGCCGATCCCGGTGGCGCTGCTGGCGATGACCGTCTACGGCGGCGCCTATTTCAGCGAGATCTTCAGGGCCGGCTTCGAGGCGGTGCCGAGGGGCCACGTCGAGGCGGCCGAATGCGTCGGCCTCACCCGCGCCCAGATCCTGCGCCGCATCCTCGTGCCGGAGATGACGATGCTGGTCCTGCCCCTTTGCGTGAACATGGCGATCGTGCTCCTGAAGGAGACCGCGGTGCTCTCGATCATCACCGTCCCGGAACTGACCTTGGTCATCGGCGTCATCGGCTCGCAGCAATACGCCTTCGTCGAGTCGATGTTCCTCCTGGCCCTGTTCTACTGGCTGCTCGTCGAGCTTTGCGGCGTGCTCGGCCGGTGGTCCGAAGCCAAGCTTTCCAGGTTCAGGTTCGCCCCGTCATGACCGAAGTCTCCACCCCGACTGGGCCCGCCATCGTCGTCAAGGGCGTCTCCAAGCGCTTCGGCGACCTGGAGGTGCTGCACGGGATCGACCTTCGCATCGATCGGGGCACGACGACCTGCCTGATCGGGCCGTCCGGGTCCGGCAAGAGCACGCTGCTCCGCTGCATCGCCTTCCTGGAGGAGGCGACGGCGGGCACGATCCTCGTCGACGGCGCCCCGCTCGGCTTCACCGAGGGGCCGGACGGCGCCCGCACCCGGCTGCCCGCGCCCTCGATCCGCGCTGTGCGCGCGAAGATCGGCATGGTCTTCCAGCAGTTCAACCTCTGGCCGCACATGACCGCGCTCGGCAACGTCTGCGAGGCGCTGAGGACGGTGCGGCGCCTGCCCCGCAAGGAGGCCGAGGAACGGGGCATGGCCCAACTGCGCAAGGTCGGGCTGGAGAACCGCGCCGGGCACTATCCCTCGCAGCTCTCGGGGGGGCAGCAACAGCGGGTGGCGATCGCCCGCGCGCTGGCGCTGGAGCCCGAGATCCTGCTCTTCGACGAGCCGACCTCGTCGCTCGACCCCGAGCTGACGGGCGAGGTGCTGAACGTGATGCGGGCGCTCGCCGAGGACGGGATGTCGATGGTCGTCGTCACCCACGAGATCGGCTTCGCCGCCACCGTCGGCCGGCACATCGCCTTCCTCGACCACGGCCGGGTGCTGCTCGACGGCCCGCCCGAGGAGGTCTTCGGGGCGCCGCGGCACCCGCGCCTCGAACAGTTCCTCGAGACCTACCTCGACCGCGGCGCGGCGACGCTGGTCTGACGCCCCCTCCCCCGCGCACATGAACGCCCCCTTCCCGGAACCGGCCCGCAAGGACGGGCCGCGCTCGCTGCACCAGCGCATCCTGGCCGACATCGAGGGCGCCATCCTCTCCGGCGCGTGGCCGCCCGGCACGCAGATCCCGTTCGAGCAGGACCTCGCGGCGCGCTACGGGTGCTCGCGGATGACCGTCAACAAGGTGATGACCCGGCTGGTCGCGGCGGGGCTGATCGAGCGCCGGCGCAAGGCCGGTACCTTCGTCAGGCACCCGCACTCCCGCTCGGCCATCCTCGAGGTCGTCGACGTCAGGCGCGAGGTCGAGGGCCTCGGCCTGCCCTACGGCTTCGAGATCCTGCGCCGGGTGCTGCGGCGGAGCACCGAGGCGGAGGGCGCCCGGCTCGGGCTGGACGCCCCGGTCGACCTCGTCGAGATCGCCTCCCGCCACTTCGCGGCCCGGCACCCCTTCTGCCTGGAGGAGCGGCTCATCAGCCTTAAAGCCGTGCCGGAAGCGGCCGCGGAAAGCTTCGGCGACCTGCCGCCCGGTGCCTGGCTGAGCGCGCGCGTTCCCTGGTCGACGGCCGAGCACAGGATCCGGGCGGTCGGCGCGGACGCGCCGGTCGCGGCGGCGCTCATGGTTCCCAGGGGAACCCCCTGCCTTCGCATCGAACGCCGCACCTGGAGCGCGCGCGAGCCGATCACCCTGGTCTTCATCACCTACCCCGGCGAAAGGCACGAGCTCGTCGCGCGCTTCGCGCCGGGCTGACCGGCCGCGGGTCGGCGCACCGTCCTCGCGTCGATCGCCTGCCGGCGCGGCGGTTGCGCGGGGGCTCGGGTTCGTTTCGCACCAACGGCGCGGGGGCGGGCACGGCGCCCGACGGCCGCGCCCCGGGTTCGTTCCGCCATCCCGTCGCGGCGGGGCCGGACGGGGCCGGCTCGGGTTCGTTTCGCACGACGGACACGGGCGCGTCCGCCTCGGCCTCGGGTTCCTCTTGCCACGCCGTCGCGGCGGCGGGCGCGGGTTCGTCCCGCATCGATGGCGCCCCGGGTTCGTCCGGCGCGGCGCCTTCCGCCGCCCGCGCCCCGGCCTCGCGGCGCTCCTTCAGCTCCTTCAGGAGCCGGAACTGGCTCCGCTCCAGTTGCCCCCTGTAGCGCACGACCGCGTTCAGCCGCGCCGCGTCCCACATGAAGGGGCTGAGCGGGCCGTAGCCGCTGACGAAGTTGCCGTCGGGACGCGGCTCGCACGAGACCAGCACCTCGGCCTCGACCGCCTCGGCGCGGACCATCCGCCAGAAGACCATCGCCAGCTGCGCCACCAGCGCCCGCTCGGTGGGGCCAAGGGGGGCGTACTCCGCCTCGACCTGGGCGCAGTGGGCGGCGAACGCGTCGGGGTCCTCCTTGGCCACGAGCGCGTCGGTCGTGGCGGTGAGGCCGTGCTTCATCGCGTTCATCGCCGACTTCGCCTTGCCCTCGGCCGTGCGGGGACCTTTGCCCTTGCCGCCGTTCCGGCGGCTGGCCTCGGCCTGGGCGGGGGTGCGGGAGGCTGGCATGGCGGGGGGCTCCATGAGGGATGTGGAGACGCCATCGTAGCACGGATAGGATTGAGGTCATAGATCATGGCGTGGGCGAAGGGCCCTCACCCCGAGGAAGAGGGGGCACGAGGCGGAAGTTCGGGCAACGCGCCCCCGCTCCCCCTTCATAACCCCCCCCCCTCTCCCTCGGGGAGAGCCTGATCGCGGCGCGATCAAGGGGGTGAGGGTCCTTCTCACCGAACGGGAAAGACGAAGGAAAGGCCCGGCACCTGCGGACGCGAAGCGCGTTCCCCTACCCCGCGAGGATCCCGGCGGGCGGAGGCGGCAGGCGGGGCCGTCGGGGCGCCGGTCGAGGGCGAGGCCGCCCGGCCGGGGCCCCTCGTCGCCGCGCCCGAGCGCACCTTTTCGAACGAACCGTCCCGCGGGGCGCGGCCGGCCGGCGGGGCTACCCCCCCAGCAGCCGCCCGACCAGCGCCTCGATCCGCGCCGCCGCGCCGTCCGCCGCCAGCGCGTCGCGCACGGCGCGGCGCTTGTGCGTGAAGCTCCTCCCCGGCAGCGCCACGGCGGCGGCGACCCGCTCGGCCCCGGCCCCGGCGTCCGCGATCTCCCGGTGCAGGCCGTTCTTGGCGTCGTACTCCCGGATCGGCAGTTCCCAGATCAAATTGTCGAAGTGCCGCCGCCCGATGCTGCCCCGCGCCTGCATCGGCGCCACCCGGTCCAGCACCGTCTGGCTGTTGATGACGGCGCAGAGGTAGCGCGCCTCGTCCACCCGCCGGATCGGTGCCCAGTAAGCTGCGTGTTCGATCACCACTTCCGGGTCCGCGACCACGGCGGCGCTCAATCGTGTACCGGAACCTGTATAGACCACCCGCGGCCCCTTGTCGGCCAGTTGCAGCGAGAGGCCGCGCATGTGGTCGATGCGCCGCTTGAGCGTCATGCGCGGTGCGCCGTCGGTCCCCTTCTTGGCGTGCGCGGCCCACTTGGCCTCGGCGTCGCGCAGCCACGCCGCGAGGTGGCGGTGGCCGGCGGCGTCGGCGCCCTCGGCCGCCATCAGGACCCTGCCCTCGGCCGGGACGACGGCCAGCGCCGGGTCGAGCAGCCGGTAGGGCAGGACGTGCTCGCCGAGCAGGAGCGGGCGCAGGAAGCGTTCTTCCACCGGCCCTTCGGGCGGCTCGACCCCGTTCCACGGCGCCTTGTCGAGCGGCCCCGTCCTGCCGCGCACGCGGGGCGCCCGCCGGTTGATGCCCAGCCGTCCGGCGGCGGGCAGGCGCTCGACGAGGAAGAAGCGGCGCGGCACGATCGTGGCGCCCTGCCTGAACTTCTCGCGGTAGGGCGAGGCGCCCGCCATCGTCGCCGGCGCGGGCCAAGGGGCGTCTTGCACGTTCAGGTGCCGCTCGGCCTCGGCGGCGTCCGCGTCGCGGCGGGGCAGCCTGCCGCCGAACTTCGTCACCCGTTCGGGCAGGCGCGTCGGCGTCGCGCGGCGGGCGAACAGGACGGCGGCCGAGGTCGGGAACAGCGGCCGGGTCTCCTCCAGGCTCCAGGCGCCGGTGATCTCGGCCGAGGCGACGCCGTAGCCGCCCTGGCGCATCCCCTTGTAGGCCGGGCGGTTGAGCGCGGCGTAGGGCAGGACGAAGGCGATGGTGCCGCCCACCTTCAGGTAGCGGTCGACCGCGCGCGCCCAGAACAGGGCGGACAGGTCCTGGTTCGTGGTGAAGCTGCCGCCGACCCACAGGTTCATGCGCATGCACGCCTCGCGCACCTTCTCGCGGACGTCGTTGCTCATGTGGCGGTAGGCGACCCAGGGCGGGTTGCCGACGACCACGTCGGCGCGGCGCTCGGGCCTGGAGAGCCAGACCGGGCGCAGCAGGTTGCGGAGCACGAACGGCCAGATCCCGTCGCGGCCGGCCGCTTTCAGCGCGAGGAGGCGGGCGTAGGTGGCTTCCAGCTTGGCGGCGTCCGCCCCCGCCACGCCCGCGTCGCGGGCGAGGGCGGCGCGCACCCGGTCCGCCGGCCGGTCGGCCTCCAGCCCCTCGCTCATGACGCGCAGCATCGGCTCGAAGCGGGCCTCGTCCTCGACCACGCCGGCCGGCAGGACGAGCGGCCCCTCGCCCGGCACCGGCAGGGTCACGTCGCTGGTCGGGCCGAGGTCGCGCAGGTTCCACTGCAGGGCGTCGCCGAGGTAGACCGGCACGTGCAGGGCGCCCTCGCGCGCGCCGATCACGTCGCTCAGGGCGAGCAGCCACGTCACGCGGGCGATGATGACGGCGACGGGGTGCACGTCGAGGCCGCGCACCCTCGACGCCGCCGCGACGATCGCCGCGTCGTCCAGCCCGGCGGCGCGGCCGGCGGCGATCAGGCGCTTGAGCGCGTGGAACGGGAACGTGCCCGAGCCGCAGGCGGGGTCGAGCACGGTCTGGGTCAAAGGGTCGGCGATCGCGGTGGCGACCACCCGCTGCGCCAGCCAGTCGGGCGTGTAGTACTCGCCCAGGTCGTGCCGCTGGAGCGGGTCGATCAGGCTCTCGTAGACGGCCTTGAGCACGTCCGCCTCGACCTCGCGCAGGCGAAAGCGCGCCACCTGCCGGGCGAGGCGGACGACGAGGTCGGCGCCCTCCGGGTCGGCCAGCACCCAGTCGAAGAAGTCGCCCTCGACGGCGCCGTGGATGCCCGCCTCGGCCAGCGCCCGGCCCGAGAGCAGGTCGGCCGCGTCCTTCGCGGGCAGGCCGAGCACGCCGTGCGCCAGCGCCTTGGCGACGATGGTGAGGTAGGTGTGCTGGAGGAACAGGCCGTCGTCGCCGACCGGGGCGCCGTAGGCCTCGCGCAGGAGGCCGTCCCAGAGCTGGCGCTTCAGGGCCGCCTCGGGTTCGGCGCCGAGCCTGGACCACAGGCGCGCGAGGTCGCCCTCGGCCCGGCCGAACGTCAGGCTCTCGCGGCCCAGTTCGTCGCGGAAGACCGCCGCCGTCGGTTGCAGTTCGTCGCGCGTGGCGAGCGCCGGGTCGAGCCACGCCAGCAGCGCGTCGGGCCTGTCCCTCCTGACCTCGTGCCGGCCGATCTCCTTGAGGCCGCCGTCGCGCAATTCATAGGCGACGAAGGTGGCCCCGTCGGTGGCGATGCCCAGGTAGCGCCGCTTGGCGCGGCGCTCGCACTCCTCGAGGTAGTCGGGCAGGCGCGCCTCGACGTCGCCCTTCTCCCGCCGCAGGTCGCGCTTGAACTCGAAGACGGTGGATCCGAGCAGCATGTCGGCCCGGCCGCGCACCTCGGGCAGGCGCGCCTCGTGGTCGATCGCGGCGGCGTCGGAGTCGAACACGTTGCGCAAGAGTTCGGTCACGTCGGCGCGCACCGCCTCGTGCCCCGGCCGGCGGGCGAGGTCGGCGACGAGGGCGGGCAGGCGGCTTTCGCGCCACGGGGCGGGGATGGACATGATCGGCCCGTCGCTTCAATAATCGGTTGCGAGAAGCTCTAGCCCAGCAACCGGCGATGTCAAAGGAACGCGATGCCCGGACCGCAGCCCGACCTGTTCGGCCACGACGCGCAACCGGACCTGTTCGGGGCGGAACCCTTCGAGGCGCCCCCCGAGTTCGTCGCGCGCATCCGCGAGGAACTGCGGGCGACGCTGGCACGGGTGCAAGGCGCCGAGGCCCTGCCCTGGGCCGACCTCACCCGAACGACGCTGGCCGAACTGCGCTTCCGCTCGATCGCGGGCTACCTGCCCGAGGGCGAGGCGGCGGCGCTGCGCCAAGCGTTCGAGCGGGAGATGGAGAGGCTCTACGCCGAGGCGGACGGGCGCCCGCCTTCGGGGTGAGGAGGCCCGGCCCCGCCGCGGCCCGCGAAGCCGGGCGGACGGGGCCTTGTCCGGCGCGTCGTGCCCCCCCTCGGCACGGGGGGCTTGCGATGCCGCCCGGGAGCAAGATCGCCGCGACACGTTGATCCGCTTGGCGCGCCCGGAAGGACTCGAACCTCCAACCTTGCGGGCGCCTCGCCCAGGGTCGTCGTCCTGGAGGGGCGCAGGGCCGGGGGAGAGGGTCGTTGAGGGCCCTAACTGCCAAGGATGACTTGCCTGCTGTCGCTCTCGAACCCGCTTTGCGGTTGAATATTCATCTTGCCGCCGCTCTGATAGGCTGATCGTGAACCGAGCATCAGGAGCTGTTCGAGGGCGGGCGGGCGCGCGACGCCGGGCCGGCGCCGCACCTCGACTGCCGCACCCTCGCCGAGGGGGAACGGGCGGCCGTCGAGGCGTTGATGCGCGAGCCCTGGCTGGGCGGCGACCCCGAGCGCACCGCGCGCGACTTCGCCATAGCCAAGCTGGTGCCGCGCCACCTGGACGAGGTGCGGGGGCGGGTGCTGGCGCGCACGGCCAAGGTCGAGGCCGAGGTGACGGCCCGGCTCAAGCGCGAGATCAACCACTGGGACCACCGCGCGGTCGAGCTGCGCGAGCGCGAGCGGGCCGGCAGACCGCCGGCCCGCTTGAGCGCCGAGAACGCCCGGCGCCGCGCCGACCTGTTGGCGGAGCGGCTGAAGGCCCGGCTGGACGAGTTGGCGCTGGAGCGGCAGGTGGGCGCCCTGCCGCCGGTCCTGATCGGCGCCGCGCTGATCGTGCCGGAGGCGTGGCTGCGGGCGCGGCTGGGCGGGGCGTCCCCGGCCTTCACGGCCGACGCGGCCGCGAGAGCCGAGGTCGAGCGGCTGGCGATGGCGGCGGTCGTGGCGGCGGAACGGGCGCTCGGGCACGAGCCCGTCGACGTGAGCGCCCGCAACGTGGGCTACGACGTCGAGAGCCGCGACAGGGACACGGGGTCGCTGCGGCTGATCGAGGTCAAGGGCCGGGCGGCGGGGGCCGAGACCGTCACCATCACCCGCAACGAGATCCTCTGCGCCCTCAACGCGCCGGACGCCTACGTCCTGGCGCTGGTCGAGGTCGAGGCGGGTGCCGCCAAGCCGCCGGTCTACGTGCGCCGGCCGTTCGAGAAGGAGCCCGACGGCCACGCCGCCTCGGTCAACTACCCGCTCGCCAAGCTGCGGGCGATGGGCGGGCCGCCGGCCTGAAGGCGTCGGCGCGGCCGATGGCGGCGTCCCGGTCGCCCCCCGGAGGCCGCATCACGTCCCTTCCGATCGAACGATCCTCCGCGCCGCCCCCCTCGCCTGCCGACCGGTCTTAGGTATAATAACCTATCAAAGCGCCCTTCGCCAGCCCCTCCTGGGTCAGCCTCCTTGGGTTCGTTTCGCGTCCGCGCGAGCCGCCCCCGTTCTTGGGTTCGTTTCGTCCGCTCCGCAATCCCGTTCCCACCGCCCCCTCGGGTTCGTTTCGCATCCGGCCAAGCCGGTCCCGTTCCCGGGTTCGTTTCGTCGTTTTCATCGCGCCCGTCCGATCCCCACGGCCCGTACATTCTAGGAAAGTTTTCTATTATGCCTTGTCAACTCCCCCGCGTCCAGGGCGTCGGCGCGCCGCCGACGAGGGTTAACGGACGGTGGACAACGGGATGCGCCGGCGCGGCCCAGGCCGGCGGGCGGCGGGTTCGTTTCGGTTATCTCCCCGCAAGGATGGTCGTCGGCAGGGAGCGGGAAGATGGCGGCACGGCCTTTCGGGCAGTGGCTGTTCGGGGACATCAAGGCGCACGCGGAGGCGAACTGGGACGACGCCAGGGTCCTGAAGCAGGTGCGCGACGAGTTGCGGAGACGTTCCAAGCCCTGGTCGCAGAGCTACGCGGTCGTCGTCGCCGCGCGGCTCAAGGAACTGGCTGGCGGGGCGGAAGGGGCGGACGCCGGCTTGAGGGTGCGGGCGGAGCAGCTCGAAAAGGCGCTCCGGGAGGCGCAGAAGCGGGCCGAGACCGCCGAGTTTCTCACCACCGTCGCCGAGGCCGCCGCCAGGGCCGCCGAGGCCCGCGCCAAGCAGGCCGAGAGCCGCGCTTCGGCCGCCGACGCCTCGGGCTACCGCGAGGTGGGGCTGCACCCCGGCTGCGCCGACTTCCTGCTGAAGGCGGCGCGGAAGGCGTTCCGTTCGGAGTACCACCCCGACCGCTTCATCAGCCATTTCCCTGCCTTTCGCCGGGACATGGAGGAGCGGTTCAAGCATTTCGACGCGGTGTTCGACCGGCTGCTCGCCGCGCGGGCCAAGCGGGCGGCCTAGCGCGGCGGGGGTTGCGCGGCCGTCCAGGGCCGTGCGCCCTGGTGCTACCATGAGTTGGTGATTGGCCGCGCCTGTCGCGACCCGCCCGTGTGGCGGGGGCGGAGCGGGGCGTCCTTCGGGTCCGGCGCGAACGGCAGCGCCTGTTGCGCGGGTCGTCGCGCGGGGACGGACGCCGCGGGGCGACGGTCCGCGAGGCGGCGGACGACGGCCGCCATGACCGGCGGGCAGACGCCGTTGCCGAGCAGCCTGATCCTGTCGCGGCGCGTGCCGCGGTCCAGGCGGAAGGCGGGATCGAACCCCATCGCCCGGCGCAGCTCGTCGACCTGGAGCATCCGCAGCATCGGTTCCCGGCCCTCCCAGGTGACGAGGCCGAAGCGGTCGAGGGTGGTGATCGTGCGCAGGGGCCGGTCGAGCCGCTGCCAGCCGCCGGCGGCGTCGCTGCCGTAGTAGACGACGAGGAAGGGCACGCCCCGGCCCAGGGCCGCCATCGCCCGCTCCGCCCGCGCCAAGGTCGGCGCCGCCCGCCCTTCCCGGTAGAGCGGCCGGCTCGCGTGGCGGTCCGGCGGGTCGAGGATGTCCCAAACGGTCCCCCGCCCCGCGCGGACCCCCGTCAGGTCCGGCGGCTCCGCCTCGCGGTCGCCGAGGACGAACAGCCGCCGCCGCGTCTGCGGCACGCCGAAATCGGCCGCGTCCAGCACCTGCGGCCGGAGGCGGTAGCCTGCCGCCATCAGCCCCTCCAGGAACGCCCCGTAGCGCCCCCACGCGCGCATGTGGACCACGTTCTCGATCACCAGCCGGCGGGGGGCGAGCGCCCGGACGACGTCGAGCGCGTGGAACGCCGTCATCCGGCTCGCCTCGTCGCGGGGCCGGCCGCGCTGCCGCCCGCTACGACCGCGCGCTTGGGTTCGTTCGCGCCGCGAGGCGCCGCCGCATGTGGCGGTTGAGGAAGGGTCCGGGTTCATTCGCGTTGGCGGCACTCGGGCCGTCCGCCCATAGCGGTGCTTCCCGCCGCGCTCCCTCGCGGGGCTCGGGTTCGATCCGCGGCACGGCCGCGAGAGCGCCGCCCGCTGCCTCGGGTTCGTTTCGTACCGACGCCACGGCGAGGGTGGGCGCCGTTTCCACCAGGGCTTCCGCCGCCTCGGCGGCGCGGGCGGCGCAGCGCCCCTTTAACTCCTTGAGCAGCCGGATCTGGCTGTGCTCCAGTTGCCTCCGGTAGCAGATGACGGTGTCGAGGCGCCTTGCATCCCACATCAAGGGGCTGAAGGGATGGTAGCCGCCGACGTGGTTCTCGCTCACTCGGCGCTCGCGGGCGAACAGCACCTCGGCCTCCAGGGCCTCGACCCGCCGCATCCGCCAGAGGACGAGGGCGAGTTAGGCGACAAGGGCGCGTTCGGTCGGGCCGGAAGGGGTGTACTCCGCCTCCAGGTCCAAGCAGTGCTGGGCGAAGGCGTCCTCGTCCTCCTCGGCGAGGAGGGCCGGCGCCGTGGCAAGGCCATGCTTGAGCGCGTTGGCAGCGGATTTCGCCTTGCCCGCCTCGGTGCGCGGGCCGAGGCTCTTGGCGCCGTTCTTACGGCTGGCCTCGATCTGCGCTAGGCTACGGGGCTTGGGGTCGTTTCGGGCGGCTGTCGGCGGCGGGCATGGGCGCGGCTCCAGGGCCAGGAACGAAGAGATGCCCACCATAGCACATGAATAGGAATATTATCCAAAACGTTTCGCGGCCCACCCGACCCTTTCGCAAGGCGTCCGGAGGAAGACTCGCAGGGGATGAACGGCCAGGACGTACAGGGAAAGCCGCTCGCGCCCTAGCCGTTCGGGTTGGAGCGAATCGGATTCAAGCGGGCTCGCGGATCAAGACAGATCTAATATTATTCTATAAAACTTGTCTACCCAACGTAAAACGACATTATCGAAAAATTATAAACTTGCTTTCAAAATTTGAAGTTGTAATGCTATTGCCTGTATTGTGATTTATGATTTTAAACCAGTGCTTAAAATGGAGGATTTTCGAGGTTCTTGATCTTCGTCGGAATGTACCGGAGCGCGCCGTTTTGGCGACCCGTAAATCCGAAACCCGAACCCATGTCCACGACGCATCGAATCGCCGCTGCGGCGACACGCGCCAGCGGAAGCGGTTTGACGGCCGACGCCGATGAAGGACGCGCGGCATGGGGCCACGCCCGTCCCCTTCCGCCCGATAAACCCTTCTAGCCCTTGAACACCTGACGGCGGTGCCATTCGAGGAAGACGGGGGCGGGGCTCTGGGCGGGGTCGACGGGGAGGATCAGGCGGCGGTCGGGGTTGAAGAGGCGCAGCGCCGGCTCGGGCAGGCCCGCGCTTGTCGTCAGGATGGTGAAGTCGTCGCCGACCGAGACGAGGCCGCGGTCGAACATCCAATGCGCGGTGCGGCTGAGGGCGAGGCCGTTGCGGACGGTGTCGGGGCCGTTTGCCGCCACGGGCCGGATGTGCGCCGCCTCGACTTCCGGCCTGCCCCCGCCGTTGACGATCTTGAGGCCGGTAAAGGCGCAGGTTTGCGCGTAGGCGCCCTGGACGACCTTTTTGAAGGCGGCGTCGCGGAAGGGGCGGGCGACGAGGCGCTGGACGACCTCGCGCTCGACGCTCTCTTGCCCCGTGAACGGCGCCAGGCCCTCCATGAGGCCCGGCGGCTCGGGCAGAACCGCCGAACCGGCCGCTTCGTCGGCGTCGGCGGCGAAGCCGGCGCGGCAGATGGCGGCGAACTCGTCGTCGGCGATCCGGCGGACGTTGACCCCGAACAGGCCCTTGTTGGTGGAGCCGTCGTCCTTTTGCAGGCGACGTTCGTAGGTGCCGCCGTACTCGCGGAAGGGTACGGCGCGCTCGAAGTCGAGATAGTCGTCGACGAAGGCGTAGTAGTGGTCGGATTGCCTAGGGTCGGGCTCGATCCGGGTGACGCGGGCGGTGGCGAAGTAGGCGCGTCGGCCGGTGCGGTCGGCGTCGCCGACGCCGCGGCGGCCGGGCTCGTAGTAGACGACGAAGTCGCCGACGGCGGCTTCGACTGTGCGGAGGTAGGGTTTGGGGAAGTGGTACTTGGAATAGGGATCGTCGTCATAGTTCGACGCGGGCTTATGGGTGAAGACGGCTTTGGCCATGCGCGAAGCCGACCTCTGGGCGACCGGAATTTAGCGAGGTTAGCGCAAGGGCTCAAAAGGCTCAAGCTACGCGAGGGGCAGGTAGTGTCTCAGTTTGAAATCAAA
>JAGRGG010000153.1 GCA_020445645.1 Geminicoccaceae bacterium
GCGGAGGGGCGGCGGGCGGTGCGGCGGCGGGGGTGGGGTGCTCGGCGGGGGCGGTGGGGGCGTCCGCGTGGCCGGGCGGGCGGGGCGTCTCGACGCGCACCCCCTGCGCCGTCAGCGCCACCCGGACTCCCTCCGATTCCAGGCGCATGACGGCGCCCTGGACGGCTTTCAGGAACCGGACGCCGTTCCGGTCGTCGAGCGGGGCGGCGCGCGGCCCGTCGGTGGCAAGCGCGAGGCGGAGCGCCCCGCCCCCGGGCGATGCGGGCAGGTCGAGCACCGCCTCGCCGTCGACGAGGAGGGCGCCGTCCGGGGTCGGGCGCGGGCGGACGGGGGTCGGCACCCCGGCGCCCTCGCCGAGCCTGAGGGTCCAGCCGTCCGCGCTTGGCGTCATCGCGGCCTCGAAAGGCCGGGTCAAAGCGAGGCGCAGGACCGTTCCCTCGGGGTGCCGTTCCTGGCGGATCGAGCGGACGAAGCCCCCGGCCTCGTCGACCATGTTCCGGCGGTCGGCGGCGATGGCGTCGGCGTAGGCGGCGAACGCGATCCACAGGTCGCCGGCGCGGTCGAACGCCGCCGCCGGCACGGGTCCGGGCCAGGAAAAGTGCAGGTCGAGCCCGCCGTCCCGCCGCTTCGCCTCGACGCGCAGCGTCTCGACCTCGAACGGCATGAAACGGACGAACCGGGGGGGGTCGGCCACGGCCGCGTCGGGGGGGACGGCTTGCGCGGCGGCCTCGGCGGGCGGGGCGTCCCCGTGGGTCCGCAGGTCGAGGCCGACCTCGCGCAGGGTGTCGTTCCCGCTCGGGTGGCCGGCGGCGGCGACGGGGGGACGGGACGGCGGCACCGCCTCGGCGGCGGCCACGGGGCGATCGGCGGCGTGCGTGGCCTCGGCGTGGCCGTCTTCGGCTTCATGGGCGGCGTGGCCGCCTGGGGGGTCGGGCGGATGCATCGCCTCGTTCGGCGGGCGCTCGAAGGCGACGACCAGCTTGCGCCCGTCCCGGACCTTGATGCCGACGGTGGCGTCGGCGGCGGGCGTGACCTGAAGCCGCCGGTCGTCCAGGACCTTGAGGGTGCCGAGATCCTGGGGCAGTTCCGCCAGCGCCTCGGCCAAGGGCGGGAGGGCGCGGTCGACGGTGAGAAGGTAGCCCTTCGCCACGAGCCGCTTCTCCACGGTGACGGGGGCCGGCCACGCGACGGTGAGCCGGGCGGCGTCGGCCTCGACGGCGACCTCGACGACGGGTCCGGCCGCCCAGGCGGGCGCCGCCAGGAAGAGGAGAAGGGCGAGGACGAGCCGGGCGAGCCCCATCGGAGAACCTGTCCACCGTTGAAACGGCCATCGAGGGGCCAAAGGCCGCCCCTCGAGAAGCGGGGGGATCGTCGCACGGGGATGGTTAACATTTCGCTGACGGAAGGGTCGTTCGACGCTTCGCATCGGCGGGCGTGGAGCGTTTTTCCCCCTACCGCGACATCTCGCGCCGCCGCATCGGCATCGAATCGATGAGGGCGAACAGGCGGTCGAGGGCGATGGGCGCGTCCTCGGCGAGCTTGACCCTCCCGTCCTTGCCGACGAGGCGGACGGCGAAGCGGTCGGGGGGCAGGTCGAGGCGCGCCCGCAGGGCGAGGGCTTCGGGGGTGTCGCCGTTCGAGGCCCAGACGGCGTCGCCGACGATCTCGACGACGATCAGGTCGCGCTCCAGCAGGCCGCCCGCGTCGGCGGCGAGGACGCGCTCCTGGGCCTCGAAGCTCGGGTCGGTCCGGGCGGGGGCGGCGACGACGAGGACGCGGCGCTCCCAGCGCCAGTGGCCGAGGGGGTCGTCCCCGGCCTGCACCGTCGTCGCGGACAGGCCGGCGAGGAGGAGGGTGAGGAGGAGCGTCATCGTCCGTCGCCGTGGGATGCCAATGAACCGCCGTGCGGGGACGAGGGTTCCCCGTCAGCGGGGGACGGCCTCGATCCGGCCGAGCCAGAGGTCGGCCTGGAATTCGCGGCCGATGGCGATGAGGGCGAGCCGCCGCAGCCGGGCCGGGTCGAAGGGGGCATCGAGGCGGTGCGGGATGAAGTCCTTGAAGGGAAAATCGACTTCGGCCGGCACTGGCCCCGCCGCGAACGCGGCCCGGTAGCTCTCCCAGGGGTGCCGGCAGTCCCTGGTACGCAGATGGAGGCCGTAGGTCTCGCCGTTGCCCACGACGAGGAGGCGAAGGCCCTCGAAGGCCGAGAGGTCGAGGGTGCCGCCGTCCGGGGCGAGGTCGAGGCCCATCTGGACGAAGCCGCCGTCGTTGTCGAGGCGCACCCCGCCCCGAAGCCGCCGCCAAGGGCGGCCCTCGGCCTCCACCCCGCTCAAGGACGCCTCGGACACGCCGCCCATGACCCGGTCGGTCGTGCAGCGCCAGGGGGTGCCGAGCCTGGAGAGGGGGCCGCGCGCGTCGTCGACGAGCATCGGGGGATGATCCATGCTATAAGAACGTCCGTACCGGGAGAGCGACCGCGCGGCGGCGCTTGACCTTGCCCGCGAGGGGACGGACGATCGCCTCCTGGCAGGGGGCCCCGTCGTCCCCGACGCCGGGCGCGGCGGTCTTTGGAACGGAACGATGCTGCAACTTCTGACCCCAAGGCGCGGCGGGCGCACGCTGCGCCGCCTCGTCGCCGAGCGCCGCCTGCCGGCGCATCCGGGCCTCAACCTCCTCGTCGAGCGCGGCCTCGTCAAGGAGGACGACGCCCAGCGGCTGATGGCCCAGGCGGCGGCCGCCAGGGAACCCATCCCCGTCACGCTCGCCCGCTCGGGCCTCGTCTCGGGCCACGAGTGGGCGCGGCTCATCGCCGACCATTACGGGCTCGAGCTGGCGGCGAAGACCGACATCCCGGAAGCCTTGATCCTGGAGGGCGCGTTCTCGTCGCGCTTCCTGCGCCAGAACCGGGTGCTGCCGCTCGCGATGGACGGGGAGCAGCTCTGGCTCGGCATGGCCGACCCCGCCGACGAGGTGACGATCAAGGCCGTGCGCCTCGCGGCCGGGCGCGAGGTCGTGCCCGTGGTCATCGCCGTCGAGGACCTGGACGACGGCTACGCCCGGCTCTTCGAGGGCGGGCGCTCGGCGTTCGCCGAGATGGCCGACGGGATCGAGCCGGCCGGGGACGGCGCCGGCGAGGATTCGGTCGAGCACCTCCTCGACTTGGCGCAGGAAGCGCCGGTCGTCCGCCTCGTCAACCAGCTGCTCTCCGACGCCCTTCGGATGAAGGCGTCCGACATCCACATCGAGCCCTACCGCGACCGCCTCCAGGTGCGCTACCGCATCCACGGCAAGCTGCGCGAGATCGGCGCGCCGCCCGCCCGGCTCTCGGCCGCCGTCATCAGCCGGATCAAGATCCTGGCCAAGCTCGACATCGCCGAGCGCAGGCTGCCGCAGGACGGGCGGGTGCCCCTCCAGATGGGCGGGCGGCGGGTCGACCTGCGCGTGGCGACCATCCCGACGATCCACGGCGAGAGCCTCGTCATCCGCCTCCTCGACAGCGCGCAGGGCGACGTCGAGCTGTCCTCGCTCGGCTTGGCATCCCAGGACGAGGCCCGGCTGCGCGACCTGCTCTCGGCGCCGCACGGGATGCTGCTGGTGACGGGGCCGACGGGGTCCGGCAAGACGACGACGCTCTACGCGGCGCTCCGCACGCTGGACGCGATCCGCGACAAGATCGTCTCGATCGAGGACCCGATCGAGTACCAGATCGGCGGCGTCACCCAGGTGCAGGTGAAGCCCGAGATCGACCTCACCTTCGCCCGCGTGCTGCGCTCGGTGGTCCGCCACGACCCGAACATCATCATGGTCGGCGAGACCCGCGACGGCGAGACCGCCGACATCGCCGTCCACGCGGCGCTCACGGGCCACCTCCTCCTCTCGACCCTGCACACGAACAGCGCCGCCGGCGCCGTCGCCCGGCTCCTCGACATGGAGGTCGAGCCCTACCTCCTCGCCTCCGTCCTGCGCGGGGTCGTGGGGCAGCGGCTCGTCGGAATCTTATGCGACCGCTGCAAGGCGCCCTACCCGCCGGGCGACGACGAGCGCCACTTCCTTAGGCTCGCCGGCATCGAGCCCGATCCCGCGACGCACTTCTACAAGGCGGCGGGTTGCCGGCACTGCAACGAGGTGGGGTTCACGGGGAGGGTCGGCATCTTCGAACTGCTGCGCGTCACCGAGCCCGTGCGCCGGCTGATCCGCGAGCGGGCCTCGACCCAGGACGTGCTGGCGCGGGCCTTGGCCGAGGGGATGACGACCATGTACCAGGACGGGCTGAACAAGGCGCTGGCCGGGGTCACGACCTTCGACGAGGTCCGCCGCGTCACCGACGACGGGTAGGGCGCCTTGGCCGTCTACAGCTACAGGGCGTTCAGCGCCACGGGCGAGCGGGTCGCGGGCGAGATCGAGGCCGCGGACGAGCGGGCCGCGATCCAGCGCCTCCAGGGCCAGGGGCTGACGCCGATCGAGGCGAGCCCGGCGGCGGCGCTCCCGGTGCGGCGGACCGCCCCCCCCGTCGTGAGCGGCGGCGGGGGCGGGCGCTCCGGGGCGCAGGTGACGATGCTGACCCGCGAGCTTGCGACCCTCCTCAACGCCGGCGAGCCCCTGGAGCGGGCGCTGGCGATGGCGGGCGAGGACTGCGAAGACAGGAAGCTGGGCGCGGCGCTCGCCCGCGTGCTGGGCAAGGTGCGGGGCGGCAGCGCGCTCAGCGCGGCGCTCTGCGAGGAGCCGCGCTTCTTTCCCCGCACCTATCTCGGCCTCGTGCGCGCCGGCGAGGCCACGGGCCACCTCGACATGGCGCTCTCCGAACTCGCCAACCTGCGCGAGAAGGAGGAGGACCTGAAGCGCAAGCTCACCTCCGCCATGATCTACCCCATGATCCTGACGGCGACGGCGGTGATCGCGGTCGGCATCATGCTGGGCGTCGTCGTGCCGCAGTTCGCCCCCCTCTTCCAGGGCCAGGGGGTCCAGCTGCCGGCCTCGACGCGATTCGTCCTGGCGCTTTCCGACGGGGTGCGGACGAACGGGCGGGAGACCCTGATCGGCCTGCTCGTCGCCGTCCTCCTCCTCGTCCTCGTGCTGCGCCGGGAAGGCGTGCGCCGCGCCGCCGACCGCCTCCTCCTCCGCCTGCCGCTCCTGGGCGCCCTCGCCCGCGAGCGGGCGACGGCGCAGGTGGCGAGGGGGCTCTCGACCCTGCTCAAGGGCGGGCTCGACCTGCCGCAGGCGCTGGGGCACCTCCAGGGTATGGTGGCGAACCGCGCCGTCGCGTCGGGGCTCGCCCAGGTGGGGGTCGAGGTGCGCCAGGGGCGCCGCCTCGCCGACGCGCTCGCCGAACAGGGGGTCGTCGTCCCCCTGGGGCTTCGCCTCATCCGCTCCGGCGAGGAGAGCGGGCGCCTGAAGGAGCTTTCCGCCTACGTCGCCGACCGCTTCGAGCAGCGGGTCGCCTCGCGCCTCGCCCGCCTCGTCCAGATCCTGGAGCCGCTCCTCGTCGTCACGCTGGGGCTCGCGGTCGGCGGGATCGTCATGTCGGTGCTGACGGCGGTGCTCAGCGTCAACGATCTCGCGCTCTAGGGGCGCCGGGGGACGGGCGCTTGCCCCGGACGGTCGATGTCCCTAGTGGTTTGCGACGACACAACGGAATCGGGATGGCATGACGGAGCGTGTACGGGCGATGCTCGCGGCCCTGGCTTTTGCCGGGCTCGCCGGCTGCGCCATGCTGGGCGACCTGCCCGAGGCGGTCTCCGGCCCGGCGACCGGGTCCGCGGTCCAACAGGCGCAGGAGGCGATGTGCCGCGGCCCGCAGCAGGGCGAGGTCCAGCGCATGAAGGAACTGGCCGACGAGGAGGCCGAAGGCCGGGCGGGCAAGAGCTGGTCCGGGCAGCAACTGGCGGCCGGGGTGCCGCCCGAGGCGGTCGAGCTTCTGACCGACGCGCTCGCCGTCGTCGACCGGGGGGGCGACCCGGACAAGGCGGAGGCGCTGATCCTGGAGGCGATGCGGCTGGAGGAGGCGGCGCTGGCGCCGCTCGCGCCGGCCCGGCTGACGAGTGCCGGGATGCTCGCCAACCTCTACGCGCGCTCGGACCGCTTCGCCGAGGCGATCCCCCTCGAACGCTACGTCGTCGCCCTCGACGCCCAGGCCTACGGCCCCTTCTACGACGGCACCGTCGACCACATGATGCGGCTCGCGATCCTGGAGGCGCAGGTCGGGGCCGTCGAGGCGTCGAAGGCGCGCTACGCCTGCGCCCGCAACGCGGCCTCGGCGCTCTGGGGTCCGGACGCGCCGATGCTGGTCAGGCTCGACCAGGCCTTTCGGAACCTGTCGCGGGGCGGGTGAGGCCGCCCGCGAAAGGGGTTGACCGGGCCGCGACGGCAAAGCTACACCGCGCTTTTCCCAACCCCTCCTCACGCACGAGCCCCTATTGGCAGGCTGGCACCCCGTCACCAAGGCCGCGGTCGCGCTAGGCGTCGTCGGCGTCCCGGTCCTCCTCCTGACGCAGGGCGGCGGGGACGCGCCGCCCGTCGCGGCGGCGCGCGTCCCCCAGGAGGGCCGGGCGCCGCCCGCCGACCGGATGGACGTGTCGCTCAGCGTCGAGCTGGGGATGCTGCCGCCGATCGAGGCGTTCAAGGCGGTGGTCGAGCGCCCCTTGTTCGCGCCGACCCGCCGCCCCTACGAGGCGCCCGCCCCCGTCACCGTCGCGGCGGTGCCCGACGAGCCCGCCGCCGACGGGCGGCAGGAGCCCGGCATCGTCTTCGTCGGCACGGTGCGGCGGGGCAACGGGGTGCTGGCGCTCGCCAACGAGGAGGCGACGGGGGCGATCGTCTCGCTCGCCGTCGGCGACGAGGTCAACGGCTGGCAGGTGCTGTCGATCGAGGACCGGACGATGGAACTCGGGCAGGCGGGCGAGCGGCGCAAGCTGGCGATCTTCGTCCCCCGCGACGCCCCCCCGCCCGCCGATACGGTGCCCCCGGACGAGGCCCCGCCCCCGCAGGACGGCGGCGAGGGGGGTGGCGATCCCTGGCCCGGCGACGGCACCGATAGCGGCGGGGGCACCGACGGCAACCCATGAACAGCGGAGAACGCGCCATGCGCCCCCACCCCCAGGCCGGGGCCCGCCCCCGGCGCCGCGGCGAGGCCGGCTTCACGCTCGTCGAACTGCTCGTCGTCCTCGTCATCCTCGGCCTGCTCGCGGCGCTGGCCGGCCCCCGCGTCATCGGCTACCTGTCGAGCGCCAAGACCGACACGGCAAGGCTCCAGATCAGCGGCTTCAAGACGGCGCTCGACACCTACCGCCTCGACATGGGCGCCTACCCCACGAGCCAGGAGGGGCTGAAGGCGCTGGTCGCGGCGCCGAACAACCAGGGCAACTGGCGCGGCCCCTACCTCACCAGCAACGGCGTGCCGCTCGACCCCTGGGGCAACCCCTACGTCTACCGCGCGCCGGGCGAGGGCGGGCGCGCCTACGACCTCGTCTCGCTCGGCAATGACGGGCGCGTCGGCGGCTCGGGCGAGGCCGCCGACGTGTCGAACGCCGATCGGTAAGGCCGTGCCATCGCACGCTTCGCGTCCGCCGCGCGGGGCTTCCGCCGGCTTCACCCTCATCGAGATCCTGGTCGTCATGGCGATCCTCGCCTTCGCCGCCGGCATCGTCTGGCCCCGCTTGGTGCCGAGCCGGCCGAGCCTCGACGAGGCGGCGGGGCTCCTCGTCCGCTCGCTGCGGGCGACGCGCGAGGAGGCCTTGGCCGACGGGCGGCCGCGCCGGCTCGATCTGGCCACGCTGGCGGCGGCCCTGCCGCCCGGCTTTCGCCTCGACGGCGAGGGGCTGCCGGTCGTCTTCCTGCCGAACGGCGCCGCGTCGGGCGCCGTTCTGCGGATCGAGGGGCAGGGGGAGGAAGCGGCCGGGGCGCGGCTGGTCGAGATCGACTGGCTCACCGGGCGGATCGGGCGGAAGGCGCCTTGAAAAAGGGCGGGAGCGGGGGCTTCACCCTCCTGGAGGTGCTGGTGGCGCTGGCGCTTCTCGGGATCGTCCTCGTCGTGATCTTCCGGATCGGCCAGGACGGCATCCGGACGGCGGAGAGCCGCACAAGAGAGGTCGGGCTTGCCCTTCTCGCCGAGACGGTGCTGACGGCGGCCCGGCTCGGGGTCGCGGACGATCTGGGCGCGCCAACCCTGCCGATGCCGGAGGGCTACCGCTGGCGGATCGAGGCGACCGATCTGGAGACGGCGGGGGTCGCAGGCGGGGACGCCGCCGTCGACGAGACGGGGGGCGAGCTGGAGGGCGTCGTCGTCACCGTGGAGGACCCCGAGGGCGCCCGGTTCGCGCTCGGCGGCGTCCGGCGGCGGGAGGGGCCGTGAGCGGGAACGACGCCGGGTTCACCCTCCTGGAGCTGCTCGTCGCCATGGTCGTTCTGGCGCTCTTGATGACGGTGCTGGTCGCCGGCAGCCGGCTGGCCGGGAACATGCAGGCGGCGGTCGAGCGCCGCGCGTCGGCCTTGGGCGACTTGGCACTCGGGCTCGACCAGCTGCGCTGGCGCCTGGGCGACGCCCTGCCCGTGGCACCCGCCGCCGCCGGGGGCCGCCCCGCCCCCCTCTTCGTCGGCGACGGCGACGGCTTCCGTTTCGCGGCCCCGCGCGCCGGCTTCGAGCGGGGCTGGCCGCTCGTCGCCTTCGAGGTCCGGGTCGTGCGCGGGCCGGGGGGCAGCACGCTCGCCCTGAAGGCGGCGCCCCTCGACCCGAAGGCGCCGGACCTGGACGTGCTCGACGACGCCCAGGCCCGGCCCCTGATGCAGGTCGGCGCCGCCCTCGCCGTCGCCTACCTCGCCCGTCCGGGGGCCCGTCCGGGGGCCCGTCCGGGTGCGCCGGGGCAGAGGCCGACGTGGCGCAAGGACTGGGACGGGCGCCTCGGCCTCCCGCTCGCCGTCCGGCTCGCGGCGCCGGACGCCCCCGCCGCGTTCCCGACGACGCTGCTCCCGCTCGGCGCCGAAAAGTCGCCGCTCTGCGCGAGCGAGAACCAGGGGGGAGGCTCGGCGGCGTGCGGCTCCTGAACCCCCGGAACGGCGGGGCTGGGCGGGGGGCCGGGCGCGAGGCCGGGATGGCGCTCGTCGTCGTGCTCCTGTTCCTGGCGACGCTCGCCGCCGTCGCCGTGCGGATCACCCAGGACGCGCGCGCCCTCGTCCTCCAGACGCGCAACGTCACCCGGGGAGTCGAGGCGCGGGCTGCGCTGGCGGCGGGCCTGGACGTGGCGACGCAGCTCGTCCGCCTCGACCGCGTACCGCGGGACGGCCGCCTCGCCTGGACGGAGGGGCGGACCCGGATCGAGGTCCGGGTCGAGCGGGAGAGCGGCAAGGTCGACCTCAACGCGGCCGATCCTGGGCTCGTCGAGGCGCTGATGGCGGCGGCGCTGCCGAAGGACCTCGACCGGGCAACGGCGCTGGCGGGGGCGGCGGTCGACTGGCGGGACACGAACGGGCTGCGCCAGCTCCAGGGGGCCGAAGCCCCCGACTACCGCAGGGCGGGGATGCCCTACGGCCCGGCCGACGGCCCCTTCCGCCACCCGGGCGAGCTGCGCGCCGTGCTCGGCATGGACGAGGGCACGGCGGCGCGGCTGGAATCCGCCGTCACCGTCGCCACCGGGGCGGCGGACCCCGCCCTCGATCTGGCGCCGCCGATCGTCGCGCGGGCGCTGACGGCGACGCCGGGGCTGAACGGGGAGCCGAACGGGGGGGTTGCGCCGGGCGAGGGGACGGAGTCAGAAGAGGCGCCGGCGGCGTTCGCGCCGGACCCGACCGGGCTCTACACACTCGACGCGACGGCCACCCTGCCCGAGGGCTTCGCGGCGCGCGCGCGCCGTCTCGTCCGGCTGGACCCGCCCGACACGACGAAGGAGTACGAGGTGCTGCAACTCGAAAGCGGCCTCCTGCCCAGGGGGTTGCCGTGAGCGGCCCCCGGCCGCGGGGGTTGCCGTGAACGCCGCCGCCGCCCCCGAGGCCGGCGGGGGGGCGGGGGGCGGCTTCCTCGGCTGGTGGCTGGGCGAGCTGGAGGGGCTGTTCCCGCGCCGCCACGCCGGTCGGACGAAGCCGCCGCGCCGCTTCGCCGTGCTCCTCCTGGAGGCCGGACGCCTGCACCTCCTCGTCCGCGACGGCCGCAGGGTGCGGGAGTACGGCAGCGTCGAGCGCCTGGGCCTGGAGGAGGGCGCGGCGGGGCCGAGGGCGGCGCTGGCGGCGGGGATCGCCCGCGTGCGCCGGGCGGGGCTGCCGGTCGTCCTGCGCCTCTCGGCCGACGAGGCGGTGGTCGCGGAAGACGTGCTGCCGAAGGCGGCGCTGCCCGACCTGCGCCAGATCGTCGGCCACAAGCTCGACCTACTGACCCCCTTCACCCCGGCGCAGGCCTATTTCGACGCCGTGCCGCTCGACCCCGTCGGCAGGGACCGGGTCGGGGTCGTCGTCGTCGCCGTGCCGAAGGCCAAGGTCGAGGAGGGGCTGCGCCTCGCCAGGACGCTCGGGCTGGCGCCCGCCCTCGTCGACATCGCCGACGAAGGCCCGGCCGACCCGCCGCAGCTCGACCTCACGGGAACGTCCGGGCCGAAGCGGCGGCGGGGGCCGAGCCGCCTCCTCCTCTGGCCCTTCCTCCTCCTCCTGCCGCTCGCCATCGGCGGCGCCGCCTTCGCCTACCAGGACTTCAAGGCGCGCCAGGCGGTGCTCGACGAGCGCGGCTACTTCGCGGCCGGCCTGGAGCGGCGGGTCGGCAACCTGCCGGCCTTGCAGGAAAAGCTGGAGCGGCTGCGCCGGGAGGGCGGGTTCATCGCGCGCCGTCGCCAGGGCCAACCCTCGGCGCTGGTCGCCCTGGAAACCCTGAGCCGCCTGCTCCCGGACGACGTCTGGCTCGACAGCTTCAGCCTCGACGGCGACCGGCTCGCCATCACCGGCTACGCCCCCGACGCCTCCGAACTCGTGCCGCTCCTGGAGAACGCCCCCGCCTTCGCCGGGGTCGCCTTCCAGGCGCCGAGCACCCGCGTCGAGGTGAGCCAGGGCGACAGGGCCGTGCCGGCCGAGCGGTTCTCGGTCTCGGCCAAGGTCTCGCCCCGACGGGATCTGCGCTGATGCGCGGCGTTTCCCCCGGCCTGCGGCAGGCGCTCGCCGTCCTCCTCCTGGCCCTGCCCTTCCTCCTGGCGCTCGCCGGCGGCCTTTGGGCCTACGCCCTGATCGAGCGGCAGCGGGCGGACCTCGCCGCCGTCGAGGCAGGGGTCAGGGACCAGGAGGCGCGACTGGCGACGCAGGAGCAGATCATGGCGGAGCTGCGCCTCATGGAGCGGTCGAGCGAGCTGGAGACGCTCCTCGTCCAGGCCGACACGGCGCCGCTCGCCCAGGCCGACCTGCAAGGTCAGCTCACCTCGACCATCGAGGGGGCGGGCGGCACCCTGGGCTCGATCCAGGCGCTGCCGCCCGAGGCCGTCGAGGGCTTCGTCCGCCTGCCCCTTCGGGTCCAGTTCGAGGCCGACATGGGGGCCCTGCGCGAGATCCTGCACACGATCGAGACGATGGAGCCGGTCTTCGTCGTCGAGCGGCTTCAGGCGAACCCGGACCAGGGGCTGGGCCTTGCGGGGGGCGAGGACGGGCTCAAGGTCTCGGTCATCGCCGAGGTGGCGGCGTTCGGCAAGGGCTTCGGCGTCGAGGCCGGCGCCGAGGCGGCGCTTCCGCCGGGGCGGCCCTAGGATCCGGGCGGGCTTGAGGTCGGGGCGCCGGCGGGGCTAAGGTCGCGCCCCCAACCGCGAGGAGGCAGGCATGGCCGAGGTGCGCTACGCGCGCGGCGAGAGCGACGAGCGCCCCTGGGGGCGCTGGGAGGTCGTGGACACGGGCGAAGCCTTCACGGTGAAGCGGATCACCGTGAAGCCGGGGCAGAAGCTCTCGCTCCAGCTCCACCACCACCGGGAGGAGCACTGGGTCATCGTCAAGGGCAACCCCCTGGTCACGGTGGGCGACGAGGCACGCCCGATGCGGCCGAACGAGCACGTCTTCATCCCGCTGGGCGCCAAGCACCGGATCGAGAACCCGACGGATGAAACGGTCGAGTTCGTCGAGGTGCAGTACGGCGAGCGGCTCGACGAGAACGACATCGTGCGGCTCGAAGACAGCTACGGCCGAGGCTAGCCCGGCCTGGGGAACAGCCACGGCCGGGGCCATCCGGTCCAAGAAGGGGGAGAACGTCATGGGCAAGGTGCTGCTCGTCACGGGCGGCAGCCGGGGGATCGGCGCCGCCTGCTGCCGCCTGGGCGCCAGGGAAGGCTACGACGTGGCCGTCAACTACAAGGGCGGCAAGGACAAGGCCGAGGCCGTCCGCGCCGAGGTGGAATCGTCGGGCCGCCGGGCGCTCGCCGTCCGGGCCGACGTGACCGACGAGGCGGCGGTCGAGCGGATGCTGGACGAGGTCGAGGCCGGGCTCGGCCCCGTCGACGCCTTCGTCAGCAACGCCGGGATCATCCATGCGAGCCGCCCGCTCATGGACATGAACCCCGCCGAGATCCGCAAGGTGATCGAGGTCGACCTCACGGCGCACATCTTGTGCAACCGCGCCGTCGTCCGCCGGATGGCGCGCTCGAAGGGCGGCAGGGGCGGCGCCATCGTCAACCTCTCCTCGATGGCCGCGAGCCTCTACGGGGCGGGCGGCTTCGTCCCCTACGGCGCCGCCAAGGGCGGGATCGACGTGCTGACGATGGGGCTCGGCCGCGAGGCGGCGGGGGACGGGATCCGTGTCAACGGCCTCCGCCCCGGCCTCATCGACACCGACATGCAGAACGACACCGGCGTCGAGCGCCGCATGGAGCGCTTCGGCCCGGGCGTGCCCATCGGCCGCGGCGGAACGGCGGAGGAGGTGGCGGAATGCGTGCTCTGGCTGCTCTCGGACAAGGCGTCGTATGTGACGGGAACGCTGTTCGACGTTTCGGGGGGAAGGTAGGACACGCTTCGCGTCCGCTGGCCTTCGTCGCTTTCCTCGCCCCCTGGTGCGCCATAGCCGCCGATCCTTGCCCCGCCGACGATCCCTGCGCCGTGGAGAACGGCACCTACGCGCTTGCCCTGCCCAAGGGCTGGGACGGCAGGGCGGCGCTGCCGGCGCTCGTCTTCTTCCACGGCTACGGTTCCTCGGCCGGGGCGACGCTGAGGCGCGACGACCTTCGCGCCGAACTCGACCGGCGGGGGTGGCTCCTGATCGCGCCGAACGGGCTGGTGCCCCCCGGCCGCGGGCGGACGAGCTGGTCGCACGAGGGCTCGCCGAGCCGGACCCGCGACGAGGCGGCGTTCACCCACGCCGTCCTGGGCGACGTGGCCGAAAGGCTGCCGCTCGACCGGGGACGGGTCTTCGTCGGCGGGTTCTCGCAGGGGTCGTCGATGGCGTGGCACCTCGCCTGCCTGGACGCCGCCCCCTACGCCGGCTTCGTCGCGCTCTCCGGCGCCTTCTGGGACCCGATGCCGGAGGATTGCCCGGCCCCGCCCCGGCGGCTGGTCCACTTCCACGGCCTCACCGACCATACCGTGCCCCTGGAAGGCCGGCCGATCGGCGGGCGGTTCAGGCAGAGCGACGCCTTCGCCAGCCTCGCCGTCCTGCGCCGGTCCTGGGGCTGCCCCTCGATGCCCGACGGGATGACGGTGGCGGGCGGCCTCCGCTGCCGGACGTGGCCCGCCTGCGGCAGGGGCGGCGCCCTGCGCTTCTGCCTCCACGACGGCGGCCACGAGGCGCCGAAGGGCTGGGCCAAGGAGGCGTTCGACTGGCTGGAGGGGGATCAAGTAGACGCTCCGCGTCCGCCGCATGGGGACAAGGACCCTCACCCCCAAACGGACCCTACCGCCGCCAGAACCCCGGGTGCAGCAGCACGAGCACGGTGAAGAACTCGAGCCGGCCGAGCAGCATGGCGAGGATCAGGACCCACTTCGTCGGGTCGGAGAGGGTCTGGAAGTTGCCGGCGGGGCCGACGATCTCGCCGAGGCCGGGGCCGACGTTGGCAAGGGCGGTGGCGGCGGACGAGACGGCGGTGATGAGGTCGAGGCCGAGGCCGCCGAGCACCACGGAGAAGGCGCCCCAGGAGCCGATGAAGACGAAGGCGAAGCTGAGGACGGCCAGCATGGTGTCCTGGTCGAGCGGCTTGCCGCCGTAGTGGGCGCGGTTGATCGCGTGGGGGAGGAACAGGCTGCGCAGGTAGCTGGCCGCCCAGCGCCAGAGGATCTCGAGGCGGAACATCTTGATCCCGCCCGCCGTCGAGCCGGTGCAGCCGCCGACGACGGTGATGGCGAGGAACATGGCGACGGCGGGCGCGCCCCAGACGCTGTAGTCCTCGGACGCGAAGCCCGTCGTCGTCACCACCGAGACGACGTTGAACAGGCAGGACCGCAGGGCGTCGAGGGCGGGCCAGCCCTTGGCGGCGACGAGCCAGAGCGTGAGGATCCCGGCCACGGCGAGGCAGAAGGCGACGAAGAGGCGGATCTGCTCGTCGCCGAAGAAGAGGCCGGGCCGGCCGTTGACCACGGCGACGTAGCGGGTGAACGGCAGCGCCGCCGAGGCCATGAACAGGGTGCCGATCCAGTGGATCGCCGGGGACTTGAAGTAGCCCATCGAGGCGTCGTGGGTCGAGTAGCCGCCGGTGGCGAGCGTCGTCATCGCGTGGTTGACGGCGTCGAACGCGTCCATCCCGGCGAGGTAGTAGGCGGCGGCGCAGAGGACGGTGAGGCCGGCGTAGATGTAGACGATCTGCCGCACGATCGCCGCCATCGTCGGCAGGAGCTTCTCGGTGCGGTCGGAGCTTTCGGTGCGGAAGAGCTGCATCCCGCCGACCCGCAGGAACGGCAGCATGACGAGCGCCATGACGATGATGCCGATCCCCCCCAGCCACTGGAGGAGCGAGCGCCAGAGGAGGAAGCCGGGCGGGGCCTGATCGAGCCCGGTGACGACGGTCGAGCCCGTCGTCGTCAGGCCCGACACGGTCTCGAACACGGCGTCGGTGAAGCTGAGCCTGAAGATGCCGAGCTGCATCGGCACCGAGCCGAAGACGGCGATCGCGAGCCAGCTCAGGGTCGTCAGGACGAAGGCGCCCTTGAGCGGGATCGCTTCCCGCGAGCGGCGGGTGGACAGGATGAGGAGGACGCCGGCGAAGCCCGTGAACGCCGCGGCGCCGAGGAAGCCCTGCCAGTCGGGGTTGTCGGCGGCGTAGTCGACGGCCAAGGGGACCAGCATCGCCGACGCCACGAGGCAGAGCTGGCAGCCTACGGCGAACAGGATCGTGGCGTTCGGGGTCGTCGCGCGGGCGGCGCCCGCGCCCCTGACCGCACCGATGGGGTTGGAAATGGTCTTGCCCTTTGCCGCCGCGTCCCCCTTCTTCCTAGGCCGGGACGCGGCCTTGCGGAAGCCGCCGCGCGCGCGACATCGTGGACCCGCCGCCCGCGCGTCTTGAGCAATCGGCCGCCCGCGCGACTTGAGCAATCGGCCGCCCGCGCGGCAGGGGGAGGAGGAAGGCATGAAGGTCTTGGGTACGGCGGCGCTGGCGCTGGCCTTGCTGACGGCGCCGTCGGCCGGGTCGGCGATGACGCTGCGCGACTACGCGGCGAACGAGCGGGGCACCGTCAAAGGGGCGGCGCCCGGCGTCACCCTCGCCTACCTCTGGGGCACGCTGGACGGCATCGGCGCGCTCGGCAAGGCGTCCAGGATCCGCTTTTTCTGCATCGACGAGGGCAACCCGAAGTACAGGCTCCTCCAGATCGACGCCTTCAAGGGCGTCGTCACCGAGCGGATCGAGGCGATCGCGGCGAAGGCCGGCGGCCTCGACGGCAAGGCCGGCGACACCCAGGTCGGCGCCGTCGTCGTCGAACTGCTCACCGAGATGTTCCCGTGCCCGGACGAGGGGGGCGGGAAGCCGTGAGGCGGGGTCGATGCGCTGCGCGCGCGGGTGCTGGGACTCTTTTCTTGGCGTTTATCCCCTTGAAGCAGGGAGGTCTGCCTAATTCCTTGCAATGCCTCCGGCCCTGCCGCCTGTACACGGCGTCAAGGGGATAGACACCTTCAAGGATCCTACGATGGTGCCCCTTCAAACGTCTCAGCCCATCGCCCGCCGCGCCGCATCCGCCAGGAAGGCTGAACGGGACACGCCGCGTGCCGTGGCGGCGTTGTCGATCCGCGCCAGCAGGCCTTCCTCCAGCAGCACGCTCACCTGCACCGCCTTGCTCGGCAGGTCGACCGGCACGAGGACGCGGACGCAATCGCTCAGGTCCTCATCCGCCAGCCAATCGGGCAAGGGCGCATCCATCGGCGACGGATCGGGGATCGCCCCGCCCTCCTCGATCATCAGGCCGAGGTGCCCCGCCAGGGCCTCGGCGGCATTGCGGACGGCGTCGTCCAAGGTTTTCCCGGCGCTCGTCAGGCCCGGCAGGTCGGGAAAGAAGACGCCGTGCCCGTCCTGGGCGGGCTCGATGAAGGCGACGTAGTGACGTGTTGCCATGCTATCCCTTGCGCAGCTTCAGGCCGCTTTGCCGCTCGATGGACTTCAACGTCTTGGGCGGGATGTCCTTGACAGGATGCGCGACGGTGACGAGGCCCGGCTTGTCGGAGTGCTTGAAATGGGGGCGATCGCCCTTGATGCGAGCAAGGGTCCATCCGTCGGCTTCGATCGCCTTGATGACATGGCGGCTGTCCACAGCGATTCCCCACATAAGAATACACCAAGGACCAAGCGGCACCAGCGCCGCGTCAACGTCCCCGGAGGGATCGCGGACGGTCCGGCTCGTCGAGCAGGATGGCGACGACGGCGGAGGTGTCGATCACCATCAGCGCGGCAGGCCGTGCTCGTCGTGGCCGACGATCTCGTCCGGGGCGCGGTCGTCGTGGACGGGCGCCGCCTTGAGCCGCCGGACGATGGCCTCGACGTCGTCGTGCAGCTTTCCCCCACGCGGCCGGTCCAGCCCTCCAGGCGCTCGCGCAGGGCGACGAGAACCGCCTGCGCCGGGTCTTCGCCCGTGCGGCGGGCGAGCTCGATGGCGAGCCGGGTCGTTTCGGGTCCGTCGATGGAAAGAGACATGATGCCAAGCCTTCTCAGGCGTCGGGATGGATGATCATAGGGACTGTTCAGGGTCTCGGAAATGCTCTTGCCCCTCGTGGCCAGCCGCCCCCAGCACCGCGTAAACGTCCCCCGACGGCCCGTCGGCGGGATGCCCCGCCAGCCACGCGGCGATCCCGGCGCGGTCCCGCCAATCCTTGAAGACGAGCCGCCCCGTCTCGCCCAGCGCGGCGTTGAAGCGGTAGGGGCCGAGGCGATCGAGTTCCTCGAGGCAGGCTTCGGAGGCCGCCTTGTTGCCGGGGATGAACTCGAAGGACAAAGCGGGGACGGCCGACGTGAGGCCCTTGAGGGCTTCCGCCTCCATGCCCTCCACGTCGAGCTTGACGAAGTCGGGGGCGCCGTGCCGCGCGATGAGAAGGTCGAGGGTCGTGGCGGGAACCCGCCGCCGGCCGTCCCAGCGCACCGCCCCGAACGAGGGCACGGCGGCGACGGCGGCGAGGAAGGCCTTCGAGCCCGTCGTCACCGTCGGGTGGGCGTCGCTGACGAAGAGGTCGAGCCAGCCGGGGACGGCGGCGACCGCGGCCTCCTCGACGACGACGCCGGGGCGGCGGCGGAAGACGCGGCGCAAGAAGGCGGCGAAGTCCGGCTGCGGCTCGACGGCGACGACGCGGGATCCCAGCGCGTGGAGGGCGGCGCTGCGGTCGCCGACGTGGGCGCCCACGTCGAAGCACAAACCACCCTCCTGGACGAAGGGGGCGTAGAGCCGCGTCAGCCGGCGCCGCCGGCCCGGCTTGTGGTAGGTGAGGAGGGAGCGCAGGAAGCCCCTGCCCCGTCGAAGGCGCCGCCACAGGCCGGCCATGTCGTATCCTTCCACCGTTCACGCTTCCGTGTACGCGGCGGCGCCAGCGGTACGGGCTTGACGGCGCCGGCACCGCGTCCAGTCTGCGAAGCTGGCCGCCACCGGATCGTCACATAGTTCAAGTCGGCCAACGAACGCCTCGCAACAGGGAGCTTCATGCCAAGCGTTCCCTTCGCCCGACCGCCCGTCGTCCGGCCGCCCGATCCCCGCCGCGCCAGCGCGCTCCTCTGCGGCCTCGCCGTACTGCCCGCCGTTCCGCTCGCGGCCCTGTTCGCCGGCACGGGGCACGGGCTCGCCTGCCTGCTCTACCTGCCGGCGCTCCTCCTCGTCCCCTTCGCGTTCGGGCGGCAGACGGTGCTCGACGCCTTCGGCCCCGCCAACGCCGTCACCCTGCTTCGCCTCGGCCTCGTCGCGGCGCTGGCGGCCGGGCTCGCCCGGCCGGAGGGCGCGGCGGACGGCTGGGGCCTCGCCCTCCTCGCCCTCCTCGCCGTCGCGCTCGACGGGGTCGACGGCCACCTCGCAAGACAGCGGCGGGAGACGAGCCCGTTCGGCGCCCGCTTCGACATGGAGGTGGACACGGGCCTGATCCTGGTCGCGGCGCTGCTCCTCGTGGCGATCGGCAAGGTCGGCCCCTGGGCGCTGGTCGGCCCGGCGCTCCGGCCCCTCTTCGTGCTCGCCGGGCTGCGGTGGGCGTGGCTGCGGCGGGACCTGCCGCCCTCCCTGCGGCGCAAGCTCGCCTGCGTCGCCTACGGCCTCGCCCTCGTCGCCGGGCTCCTGCCGGCGACGCCGGCGGGCCTCCTCGCCCCGCTCGTGCTGCTCGGGCTGGGCGCGCTCGTCGCCTCCTTCGCCCGCGACGTGCTCTGGCTGCGGCGAAGGGCGGGGGCCTAGGTGCGCGGGCTCGCTTGGCTCGGCGCGGCGCTCGCCCTTCTGTTCCTGTTCGGCCTCGCCACCCCCGCCCCGGCCCTGCCGATCGAACCCCTTCTGGCCCTCCTCGCCGTCCTCGCGCTGCCGCCGCGGGCGGCAAGGGTCGCGGCCTACCCTTTGGCCCTCCTCCTCGTCGTTCTCGGCCTCGTGGCGCTGGCGGCCTCCAGGGTCCAGGGCGTCCTCGGCCGCCCCCTCGACCTCGCCCTCGACCTCCGCCTCCTGCCCGCGCTCGGCGAGTGGCTGAAGGGCACCCTGCCGCCCGTCCAGGCGATCGCCCTGGTCGCGGGCGGGCTCGCCGTCCTCCTCGCCCTCTGCGCCCTCGCCCTCGCCGTCCTGCGCGGCGCCGCCTCCTGGCGGGCCGGGAACCCGGCCGCGCGGCGCGGCGCCGCGCTCGGCCTCGCGGCGGCGCTCGGCCTCGCGGCGCTTCTCCCCCTCGCCAAGGCCGACGGGATTGGGGAAGTCGCAACCCAGTGGCGGCGGGGGGCCGAGACGGCGCGGACCCTGGCCCGGCTCGGCGACGCGCTGGCCGAGGAACCCCTGGCCGACATCCCGCAGGGTCTCAGGCTGCACGGGCTGGCAGACGTCGACGTGCTCGTCGTCTTCGTCGAGTCCTACGGCCGGAGCGCGCTCGATCGGGATCCCGTGCGGGCCTTGATCCGGCCGAGGCTGGACGCCTTCGACGCGGCCGTGGCGGAGGCCGGGCTGCGCGCCGCCTCGGGCTGGCTCGCCTCGCCGACGGTCGCGGGGCAGTCCTGGCTCGCGCACGGCACCCTCATGGGCGGGCTGAGGCTCGACAGCCAGCCCGCCTACGACCTCCTCCTCCGCAGCGGGCGCTTGAGCCTGTCCCACCTGTTCGAGGCGGCCGGGCACCGCACGGTGACGGTGATGCCGGCGATCGTCCGCCCCTGGCCGGAGGCGGCGTGGTTCGGCTTCGATCGGACCTACTTCGCCGCCGACATGGGCTACCAAGGCCCCGCCTACGACTGGGTGACGATGCCGGACCAGTACACGCTGAGCGTCCTCCAGCGCCGCGAGCTGGCGCCCAAGGACCGTCCGCCCGTCTTCGCCGAGGTGGCCCTGGTCTCCAGCCACGCGCCCTGGACCCCGATCGCCGAACCCATCGACGACTGGACGGCGGTCGGCGACGGGCGGGTCTTCGAGCGCTGGGCCGGGAACGGCGAACCCCCCGCCGTCGTCTGGAGCGATACCGCCAAGCTCCGGGCCTACTACGCCCGCTCGCTCGACTACAGCCTCGCCGTGCTCCAGGGCTTCGCCGAACGCTACGTCGGCGGGCGGACCCTTCTCCTGATCCTGGGCGACCACCAGCCGGCCGGCCGGGTCACGGGGCCGGACGCGGGGCGCGAGGTGCCCTTCCACGTCCTCTCCGCCGACCCCGCCCTCGTCGCCCCGTTCCTCGACTGGGGCCTCACCCCCGGCATGACGCCCGGCCCCACGGCCGCCTCGCACCCGATGGAGGCCGTCCGCGACCGCCTCGTCCGCGCCTTCAGCCCGGCGGCGGCGCCCGTCGCGGCGTCGAGGGGATGACGCTTCGCGTCCGCCGGCGCGGGGCCTTTTTCTCTCAGGGGCTGGAGAACGTACCGGTCAGCTCGCCCTTCGCCAGGACGTGGCCCTGCGTGCCGTCCAGGACCGCCTTGCGGCCGCTGCCGGGCGGGACGTCGAGCATCGCGTCGAGGGCCAGGACCTGGACGTGGTAGGTGTGCGTCTCGCCGGACGGCGGCCTCATGCCGACGTAGCCGGTCGTTCCCTTCGAGTTCTGCCCCTGCGCCATCCCGTCCGGCACCTGGAGCTTCGGGGTGCCGGGCACGCCTTCGGGCAGCGACGTGGTGCCGGCCGGGATGTTCCAGGCGAGCCAGTGGACGTAGGGGGTCGGCTTCGGCGCGTCGGGGTCCTCGAGGAGGACGGCGTAGGCCTTCGTCCCCTTCGGCCCCGCCGACCAGGAGACGGGCGGCGAGATGTCCTGCCCGACCTGGGCGTAGGTCGGCGGGATCGCGGCGCCGTCCTCGAAGGCGCCCGAGGTCACGTCGAGGCCGCCCGCCTCGCCCCCGCCGACGAGGGCCAGCGCCAGCCGCTCCGGCGTGTCCTGCGGCGCCGCCGACGCGTTCGTTCCGGGCGCGGCCCGGTTCTGCGTTGGCTCGGCCTTCGCCCCGACGCCCTCGCCCGTGTAGGCGACCCGGTAGACGACGCCGTTCTCGTCGTCGCTGAACAGCATCGACCCGTCCGGCATGACGGCGAGCCCGCACAGGCGGCCCATCTCGCCCCACGCGCCGTTCTCCTCGCGGACGAAGCCCGAGACGAAGGGCTCGATCGCCTTCGGCCGGCCGTCCTCGAAACGGACGTGGACGACCTCGTAGCCCGACGGCGGCTTCCGGTTCCACGAACCCCGCATGGCGATGAAGGCGTCGCCTTGATAGTCCTTGGGAAACCCTGTGCCCTCGTAGAACGCCATCTGCATCGGCGCCGCGTGCGGCGTGTAGGTGAGGACGGGCTCCTCGCTCGTCGCGGCCCACTCCTCCATCGTGATGCCCTTGGGCGGCTCGTCCTGCGGGTTCTTCCCGCCGTGGCCGTAGACGTAGGGCCAGCCGTACCGCCTGCCCTCCAGGATGCGGTTGAACTCCTCCGGCTGCGCGTCGTCGCCCAGCCAGTCGATGCCGTGGTCGGCGCCGTAGAGGACGCCCGTCCGGGGCTCGAAGGCGAAGCCGATCGTGTTGCGAAGGCCGGACGCGAACACCCTGCGCGACGAGCCGTCCGGCTTCGCCTGGAGGATGGTCGCGTTCTCGGGGTTGTGCTCGGCGCAGGCGTTACAGGTGCTGCCGGCCTGGACGTAGAGCATCCCGTCGGGTCCCACGACGACGGTGCGGTTCGGGTGCTGCCCCGCGTCCGGCAGGTCGTCGATGATCCGCACGGGGGAACTCAGCGTCCCGTCCCCGTTGATCCCGGCGGAATAGAGTTCCTTGATCGTGGCGAGGTACATCGTGTCGCCGTCGATGGCGAGCCCGTGCACGTTCGGCCGGGTGAAGACGACTTGCCGCTGGTCCGCCCTTCCGTCGCCGTCGGTGTCCTTCAGCATGACCACGTCGCCCACGTCGCGCCTGGACACGTAGACCGTGCCGTCGTCGCGGACGACCATCATCCTGGGGTTGATCAGCCCGTCGGCGAAGACCGAGACCTTGAAGCCGTCCGGCACCTTGAGCGACGCCACGCGCTCGGGCGTGGGATCGAGGCGCTTCGGCTCCAGGACGTGACCGACGATCTCGACGCTGTCGCCTGCGGCGCTCGCGGCAAGGGGAACGAAGGCGCAGCAGGCGAGAAGCAGCGAGGATAAGGCAGGGCGCAAGGCTGTATCCCTTCGAATTTGGCCGCGAAGGGAAACGAGGCACCGCCGGGGCGAGTTCCACGCCGGAACATGTTCCTGTCCGGCGTCGGGGCAATCACGCTTCGCGTCCGCCGGCGCG
>JAGRGG010000020.1 GCA_020445645.1 Geminicoccaceae bacterium
CCATCTTGGCGGCCGCGGTGCCCTTGCCGCCCGACAGGATGGCGCCGGCGTGGCCCATCTTCTTGCCGGGGGGCGAGGTCCGGCCCGCGATGAAGGCGGCGACCGGCTTCTTCATGCCCCTGGCGAACGCGGCCGCGTCCTCCTCCATGCCGCCGCCGATCTCGCCCAGCATCACGACGGCCTCGGTTCCCGGGTCGGCCTCCAGGGCCTCGAGCGCGTCCCTGGTCGTCGTGCCCAGGATCGGGTCGCCGCCGATCCCGATGAAGGCGCTCTGCCCCATCCCGGCCTGGACGAGGTTGAGGCAGACGAGCGCGCCGAGGCTGCCGCTGCGCGAGACGACGCCGACCTTGCCGGGCTGGAACATGGTGTCGTTGAACGCCGGCATGATCCCGGCGAAGCCCTCGCCGGGCGTGACCAGCCCCGCCGTGTTCGGCCCGAGCACGCGCGTCCCGGCGTCCTTCGCCGCCGCCATGACCAGCATCACGTCCTGCGCGGGCACGTGCTCGGCGAGGAAGACGAGCGTCTTGACCCCCGCCTCGATCGCGTCCAGCGCCGCCGCCTTCGCCGCCATCGGCGGGATGAACATGACGGCCACGTCGACCCCGCCCGTCTCCTTGGCCGCTTCCACCGCCGCGGCGAAGACGGGCACGCCGCAGTGCTCGGTCCCCGCCTTCTTCGGGTTGACCCCGCCGACGACGGTGCTGCCGCAGTCCCGCATCCGCCCGGTCCAGAACGTGCCCTGCTTGCCGGTGATCCCCTGGACGAGGATCCGGTCCCTCTTGCGCAGGATCATCGGGTCGCCTCCACGATGGCCTTCACGGCGTCGTCCATGCTGGGATGCGGCGTCACGCCGAGACGTTCCTCGATCATCGCCACCGCCTCCTTCTCGCCCGTGCCGTGGACCGAAAAGGCGATCGGCAGATCCGGCTTCAGGGCGTCGAGCGCGTCCAGCACGCCTGCCACCATCACGTCGGTGCGGGCGAAGGCGCCGCAGAAGTTGACGAGCAGCCCCTTCACGCCGGGGTTGGAGAGGACGAGCCCGAGCGCGGGCGTCGCCTTCGTGTAGCTCTCGCCGCCGATCTCCAGGAAGTTCGCAGGCCTGCCGCCATGATGGCGCACGGCGTCCATCGTCGTCATCGTAAGCCCGGCGCCGTTGGCGAGGAGGCCGATGTCGCCTTCGAGCTCGATGTAGCGAAAGCCGAGTTCGGCCCCCCGCCGTTCGAGGTCGGTCATCGGCTCCGGGACGCCTAGATCCTTCAGACCCTCCTGCCGCCCCATCGCGCCGTCGTCGACGGTGAGCTTGCAGTCGAGCGCCACGGCTTGGCCGTCCTTCGTCAGGACGAGCGGGTTGACCTCGACGAGTTCGGCGTCGTTCGCCCGGTAGGCTTCGTAGAGCTTGGCGAGCGCCGGGACGAGCGCGCCCACGGCCTCCGCGCCCAGCCCGGCCCCGTCCAGCATCGCCCGCGCGTCCCCCTCGTCGAAGCCCTTGCGGATGTCGACCGGGTGGCGGCGCATCGATGCTGGTTGCTCCGCCGCGATCTCCTCCACGTCCATGCCCCCCGCCGTGCTGAAGAGCACGAGCGGCCCCTTGCTCAGGGGGTCATTGAGGACGGCGGCGTAGAACTCGCTTTCGATCGCCACCCCCTCCTCGACGAGCAGGCGCTCGACGGGAAGGCCGCCGATGGTCATGCCGAGGATGGCGTCCGCCGCCGCCGCCGCCTCGTCCGGCGTCGCCGCGATCCTGATCCCGCCCGCCTTGCCGCGCTTGCCGGCCGCGACCTGCGCCTTGACGGCGACCGTCCCGAAGGCCCGCGCCGCTTCCGTCGCCCCTTCTTTATCCGTCACAAGCCGGCCTTGCGGCACGCGCAGCCCGGCCTTGGCGAGCAGCCCCTTGCCCGCGTGCTCCTCCAGGTTCATGCCCCCTCCCCCTTGCCGTACCGTTCCCAGTAGCCGCCGAACAGTTCCTCCTCGGAGGGCTTGTCCTCCGGGATCGTGGTGACGAGGTGGGTGACGTTGATGAAGTGGCGCCAGTTCAGGTTCTCGCTGATGCTGTTGCCGGCCCAGGTGCCGCAGCCCATCGAGAGGGTGAACGGCAGGCCGTTGTCGAAGCTGCCGCCGTTGCCGAAGGTGTGCGCTTGGTTGACGAGGACGCGGACGACGTTGAGGTCTTCGGCGAGGCTCCGTGCGTGGTCCATGTCGTCGGTATGGATGCCGATCGAGTGCCCCATCCCCTGCCACGCGAGGATCTTGCCGCCCAAGGCCTTCGCCGCCTCGAAATCCGACGCCCGGTAGACCGCGAGGACGAGCGAGAGCTTCTCGCCGGAGAAGGGGTAGTCCCTCCCCACCCCCGTCTCCTCGACCATGACGAAGCGCGCCTTCTGCGCCGCCTCCGGCAATCCCAGCGCCTTCGCCAGCACGTCGCAGTCGCGGGCGATCACCTCGCGGTTGAGCTTGCCGTTGACCCAGAGCCGCTCCAGGACGTGCTTCCGCTCGTCCGGGGTCGCCATGTACCCGCCGGCCCGCTTCAGCGCATCGACCATGGCGTCGTAGACCGCGTCGACGATGACGAGCGCATTCTCCGACGAACACGACGTGCTGTTGTCGAAGGTCTTGGAGGCGGCGATCTTCCGCGCGGCGTCGTCCAGATCCGCCGAGGCGTCGACGATGACGGCGACGTTGCCCGCCCCCACCCCGATCGCGGGCGTGCCGCTGCTGTAGGCCCGGCGCACGTTGTCCTGCGACCCCGTGACGACGAGGAGGTCGCAGGCCTGCATCAGCGCCTGCGTCAGCCCCTTCGTCACGGGTGCGGGCAGGATCTGCACCAGATCCTCCGCGAAGCCCGCCTTCCTGAGTTCGGCGCGCATGGCGTCGACGGTGCGGGCGGTCGCGGTCCAGCCCGACGGCGAGGGGGCGATGACCACGGCGTTGCGGCCCTTGAGCGCCATCATCGCCTTGTTGACCGGGGTGGCGACCGGGTTCGTCGACGGCGTCACGGCGGCGACGACGCCGACGGGCTTCGCGTACTTGACGATACCCTTCGCGCGGTCCTCCTCGATCACGCCCACCGTGCGGACCCGCAGGAGGTCGCGCAGCGTGCCGAAGGTCTTGCGCTGGTTCTTGATCACCTTGTCCTCGACGTTGCCGAGGCCCGTGTCCTCGACGGCGAGCTCGGCCAAGGCCCTGGCCCGCGTCGGCTCGTAGACCGCCCAGGCGAGCGCGCGCACGGCGTCGTCGACCCGGTCCTGGTCCGCACCCTCCAGGGTCCGCATCGCCGCCCGGCCCCGCTCGACCAGCGCCCGCGCCGCGTCCGCCGCGTCGGCCCCCACGTCGGGCGTCCTTGCCATCGTCGTCGTGCCCATCGGTCGTCTCTCTGTCGTTAAGGGGCTTAGCCGTCTTCCGGCACGCGGCCGGTGTGGTCCAAAGGCGTCGTCCGCCCGGCCCGGCGGTGGCGCAGATCCTGGATCGCCGGCCACAGCGACCAGAGGCCGAACAGGACGGCGAGGCCCAGGATCGTGCCGCTGATCGGCCGGGTGAAGAAGATCGCGTAGTCGTTGTCGTAGTTGACGAGCGAGGTGAGGAAGTAGCGCTCGGCGAGCGGCCCCAGGATCACGCCGAGGACGAGCGGCGCCGTCGGAAAGCCGGTGCGCTTCATCCCCCAGCCGACGAGGCCGAAGAACAGGCAGACGTAGACGTCGAAGATGTTGTTCCGGACCCCGTAGGCGCCGACGACGGAGAGGACGATGATGAAGGCGCCGAGCACGGCGGGGGGCACCCGCATCAGGGTCGAGAAACCCTTGGCGACCGCGAGGGCCGCGACGATCATCAGGAGGTTGGCGAGGATCATCGCCGCGAAGATCGTGTAGACGGTCGACACGTCGCTCGTGAACAACAGGGGGCCGGGGTTGATGCCGTGCAGGATCATCGCGCCCAGCATGATCGCGGTGGCGGCGCTGCCGGGGATGCCGAGCGTGAGGAGCGGGATCATCGCCGCCCCGGTGGTCGCGTTCTTCGCCGCCTCCGGCGCCGCCAGCCCTTCCGGCACCCCCGTACCGAAGCGCGCGCCCTTGCCCGACGCCTGCTTCTCGACGCCGTACGCGATCACGGCGCCGACGGTGGCGCCGGCACCCGGGATCATGCCGATCATGCAGCCGAGCCCGGTGCCGCGCAGGATCGAGTTCTTGAGGCCCCAGAGCCCCCTGAACGAGATCGAGCCGCCGCCGGCGGCCTTCGGGCGCAGCTCGCGCTCCTCGCAGATGAGGTCGATCACCTCGGCGACGGCGAACAGGCCGATCATGACGACGATCCAGTTGACCCCGCTTTGCAGCATCGGCTGGCCGAAGCCGAAGCGGGGCATCCCGTAGAGGGGGTCGACCCCGACCGTGCCGATCAGCATGCCGAGGAACATGGAGAGCAGGCTCAGGATCGGCTGCTCCTTGGCGATGGCGATGACGCTGACGAGGCCGAGCACGGTCGCGGCGAAGAACTCCGGCTGGTCGAAGGTGAGGGCGAAGCGGGCGAAGGGGGGGGCCGCGAAGGTGAGGAGAAGGGCGCTGGCGAGCCCGCCCGTCGCCGACGAGGTGAGCGCGATCCGAAGCGCCATCTGCGGCTTGCCGGCCCTGGTCATCGGGTGCCCGTCCCAGCAGGCGGGGAGCGAGGCCGGGGTGCCGGGGATGTTGATCAGGATCGACGAGATCGACCCGCCGAAGACCCCGCCGACGTAGATGCCGCCCAAAAACGCCATCGCCGCCGTGGGCTGCATCAGGTAGGTGAACGGGAGCGCCATCGCCATCGCGTTGACGAACGAGATGCCGGGAAGCGCGCCCGCGACGGTTCCCGTGACCAGCCCGAACGCCAGGACGAGGAAGACCGCCGGGTGGAGGGCCGCCGCGAACCCGCCGAGGAGAAGGTCGAACGATTCCATGCCGTTCCCCTCAATAGATGCCGAGCAGCTGGTAGAGCCGGACGGTGGCCTCGCCCATCGCCCCCGCCCCCCGTTCGAGCGGCATCCGGGCCAGGAGGACGAAGACGTAGCACAGGGTCAACGTGCCCAGCACGGGCACCAGGACCAGGAGGGAGAGCCGCCTGATCCGGCCCAGGAACAGCCACGCCGCCACGAAGAGGAGGGTGGCGAGCGGAAAGCCCAGGATCGGCAGCAGGACCCCGTAGAGAAGCGTGAAGACGAGGCCGACGATGGCGCGCGTCATGTCGTAGTCCGACCCGTCCGGCGCCGGCGGCACCGTTCCTTCCGGCACCGCCTCCGCCGCGAGGCCGCCGCCCCGCCGGGGGCGCAGCACCTCGGCGACGAGCCAGAGGGCGGCGCAGACGCCCGTTCCCCAGAGCATCGCCTTCGGCCAGAACCCCGGCCCCGTCCCCGACAGGCCGGCCAGCATCTCCGGGTCCTGGACGATGTACGGCGCGGCCAGGACGCTGCCGGCGAGGAGGAGCGCCGGGGCGAGCAGGCGCAGGAGGAGCGGATGGTGAGCCAAGGCGGCTCTCCCGGTTCGGCGGCCTAGGATGGCTGGGCCAGCAGGTCCTTCACCTTCTTGTAGAACGTCTCGACCATCGCGTTCGCGTCCTCGACCGACATGTTCTCGGTGCAGGTATAGGTCTTGGCGCAGAAGTCGTGCCACTCCTGGGTCGCGGTCACGTCCGCGAACACCTTGTGCAGGCGCTCGACGATCTCGGGCGGCGTGCCCTTCTTCACGGCGATCGTGCGGAAGTTGTCGAGCCCGCTGATGTCGAGCCCGAGTTCCTTCGACGCCGGCACGTCGGGGAAGTCCTTGTGGCGCTCGTCGGCGAAGACGAGGACCGGCACCAAGTCACCCGACTGGACGAACTGCGCCACGTCGCCCGGCTCCTCGTAGATCGCGTCGGTGTGCGCCCCCACCGTGGAGGCGTAGCGCTCGGCGGGCTTGGCGAACGGCACGTTGGTCATCGCGTCGCCCTGCTTCGTGAGGTAGCGCAGGGTCACGTCGTCCATCGTGCCGAAGCCCGAGGTCGCCACCTTCAGCGCCTTCGGGTTCGCCTTGGCGAACGCCAGCAGCTCCTCCGCCGACTTGTGCGGGCTGTCCTTCGGAACGAAGAGCATCGACGGTGAGCTTTGCAGGACGCCGACCACGTCGAACTGGTCGGGCTGGCCCACGCCGAGGCCGGCGGCCCAGGACGAGACGGTGAGCGCGATGAGCGTGCCCAGCGTGTAGCCGTCGGCCGGGCTCGTCAGCACGCGGGTGAGGCCAGCGTTGCCGGACGCGCCCGAGACGTTCGAGGCCGGGACGGCGACCCCGAGTTCCTTCTCGGCGAGGTGGGCGGCGGTGCGCCCCATCGTGTCGGAGCCCCCGCCCGGGCCGAAGGTGATCACCATGTCGATCGGCCGTTCGGGGTAGGCGTCCTGCGCCAGCGCGCCGCCCGCGAAGGCGGTGGCGGCGATCCCCGCGGCGACGAAGGTGCCAAGGGCGGCTTTCATGTTCCGGTCTCCCTGCTTGCCGTTCTTGTGCGCGATTGCCCCGATCCTAGGGGGATTGGCCGAATAAGGAAAATTAATTATCCTAATCGAAACCATCAGAAAAATCGGCCATGAACGGCGAGCTCGACCTGTCCCTCCTGCGCACCTTCGTCGCCGTCCGCGAGCGGGGCTCGGTGACGGCGGCGGCGCGCCACGTCGGCCGCACCCAGTCGGCCGTCAGCCAGCAGTTGCAGCGGCTGGAGGCGTCAGTCGGGCGCCGCCTGCTCTTCCGCGAGGGCCGCCGCCCGACCCTCACCCCCGAGGGCGAGCTTCTGCTGCGCTACGCCCGCGACATGCTGGCCCTGAGCGACGAGGCGCGGCGGCGGCTGCGGGGCGGCGGGGTGTCGGGGCGGGTGCGCTTCGGCGTGCCCGACCTCTACGCCGCCTACCTGCTGCCCGAGGTCCTGGCCTCCTTCGCCCGCGCCTACCCCCGCGTCGAGATCGACCTGCGCTGCGCCATGAGTTCGAGGCTGCTCGCGGCCCTGGAGGCGCGGGAGATCGACCTCGCCTTGGTCACGGGACGGGGGGCGGCGGGGCGGGGCGGGGCGGGCGACGGCGAGCGCGACGTCCGGCGGGAGCCCCTCGTCTGGGTCGCGGCCGAGGGCGCGCGGCCGGAGGAGCACGACGTTCTCCCGCTCGCCATGCTCCCCCCCGGCGCCCACTACCGCGATCTGGCGCTCGCCGCCCTCGACGGGATCGGCCGCCCCTGGCGGATCGTCTGCGTCTCCGAGAGCATCGCCGGGCTTCAGACGGCGGTGTTCGCCGGCCTTGCCGTCAGCGTCGTCGCCCGCTGCGCCGTCTCCCCCGGGATGCGCGTCCTGGCCGCCAACGCGAAGCGCCTGCCCGCCCTGCCCGCCATCTTCCTGAAGCTGCACTATCGCCCCAGCCCTGATCAGCCCGCCCTGCAGCGCCTCGCCGACCACGTCCGCGGGGAGATCGGCAACCTCGCCGGCTGAGGCGCGGCCCTTCAGGCCGCGCCCGCCCTCGGCTGGTCGAGGAAGGTCCTCATCGAGTCGTCGAGCGCCTCGATCCAGGGCGTGTGGTGGACGGGGGACATGGTGCCGGTGATCGGCGAGCGGAACGCCTTGTCGCGGTAGCGCACGATGTCCGCGTCCTTGTCGTGCTCCCACTCCTTGAACAGCTCGCCCGTCGTCTTGAGGTCGAAGTCGGGGTAGTCGACGAGCTTCGCCAAGTCCTCGCAGTAGGCGGTCTGGAAGTCGATGGCGTCGTAGCAGTCCTTGCCCTCGTCCTCCTTCGCCTGCCACGCGGCGATGTCGGCCTCCATCTCGGCGCGCGGCGGCAGCTGGATGCGGCCCATGATCACGTCGCGGGCGTACCACGCCTCCAGGTCGAACATGCTGAACGTGTAGTACTGGTCCTGCATCCCGAGGTAGAGGAGCTTCGGGTTCTTCGCCCAGACGACGCCCTTGTAGAGGCCGTTCGGGTAGAGGCGGTTGTTGGTGCGTAGGCGGAGGTCGTCGTCGATGAAGGGGAAGCTGTGCTGGTAGCCGGTGCAGAGGACGATGGCGTCGACCTCCCGCGTCGTCCCGTCCTTGAAGTGGGCGGTCTTGCCGTCGAGCTTCATGAGGAGCGGCACCTCCCGCATCGTGTCGGGCCACTTGAAACCCATCGCCTTCGTGCGGTAGCTCATCGTCACCGACTTCGCGCCGTACTTGTAGCACTGCAGGCCGATGTCCTCGGCCGAGTAGCTGCTGCCGACGATGAGGACGTTCTTGCCCTCGAACTCACGCGCGTCGCGGAAGTCGTGGGCGTGCATGACCCGGCCGGGGAAGCGCTCGATGCCCTTGAAGTAGGGCACGTTCGGGATCGAGAAGTGGCCGCAGGCGACGACGACGCGGTCGAACCGCTCGGTCTTGCTGCGCCGCTCGGCGAGGTTCTCGACGGTGAGCAGGAAGACGCCCTCGGATTCGTCGTAGGCGAGGCGGCGGACCACCGAGTCGAAGACGATCAGGTGCTTGATGTCGCTGTTCTTCGCCCGGCCCAGGATGTAGTCGTAGAGCACCTCGCGCGGCGGGAACGAGGGGATCGGCTTGCCGAAGTGCTCGTCGAAGGTGTAGTCGGCGAACTCGAGGCACTCCTTCGGGCCGTTCGACCACAGGTAGCGGTACATGCTGCCGTGCACGGCCTCGCCCTGCCCGTCGATCCCGGTGCGCCACGTATAGTTCCAAAGCCCGCCCCAGTCGCTCTGCTTTTCGTAGCAGACGATGTCAGGAAGCTCGGCGCCCTCGCGCCGCGCCTGCTCGAAGGCGCGCAGGATGCCGAGCCCGCATGGTCCGGCGCCGATGATTGCGACTCGCAAAGCCATCGTCTTCTCCCTCGATCGGCGGCGGGACCGTCCGGCCCGCCTGTTTTTCCACTGGAGGAAAAATTATATCTTGTTAGGAAACTCGTGAAGCCTTAATTTCCTCCGCCAAGGCGCGCGTGCCGCCGCTTCGGCGGTTCGTGCCGCCGCATCCGCTCGCGCGGAACGCTCTACCCCATCGCCGCGAAGGACTTGCCCCGACAGCGTGTCGGGGTTCAAGGTTCCTTTTCCGCCGGCGAACGGAACAGACGGGAGAGGCCGCTTGATGGAACCGTTGATCGCAACGCCGCGCCGACCCACCGTGCTGGTGCCGGGAATGGCGGCGCTGCCGCCCGGCACCGAGCGCTACGTCGTCAAGGGCGGCGGCGCGCACGCCTTCATGCTGGACGCGGGCGACGCCCTCGAACTCGTCGACCTGGAGGGGATGCAGCCCGTCGAGCTGGTGGTCTTCGACCCCGCCGGCCGCGAGGCGGCCCAGGCCCTCGGCCTCGCCGCCTCGGCCGAGCCCAGGGGGCTGCACGCGATCCTCACGGGGGGCGGCGAGGACGCGGGGCGGGTGCGGGCCGGGCTGGCGCGGCGCGGCCTCGACCTCGGCCGGGCGCGGGCCGTGCGGCTGTTCGGGGGCGAGAGCCCGCCCGGCGAGGAGGTGCGGGCGCGGGCGAGCGGCCCCGTCTTCGTCGTCGTCGCGGCGCCGGGCGGGGCGATGGCGGCGTTCGAGCAGACCCCGCCGAGCGACGTGCTGGTCCACATCCGCCGCTCCTCGATCCGGCCGGCGACGGCGCGCCTGCCGGAGCCCTTGGCCGAGCCCCGGCTGGAGTTCCGGGTGAACCGGGCCAGCGTCGAGAGCTACGAGGTCAAGGCCGGCGAGTACATCCAGATCATCGACGTCGAGGGCCGGCAGTGCTCCGACTTCCTCGCCTTCACCGCGCGCGGGCTCGACCAGGGCAAGGAGTTCGGCCTCGACGCGACGACGACGCGCACGATGGTCGGCGCCACCTACCCGGAGCCGGGGCTGTTCTCCAAGTTCTTCGACCGCGAGATGACGCCGCTCGTCGAGGTGGTCCAGGACACGGTCGGGCGGCACGACACCTTCAACCTCGCCTGCACGAGCCGCTACTACGAGGACCAGGGCTATTTCGGCCACCCGAACTGCTCGGACAACTTCAGCGCGAAGATGGGTGCCTACGGGGTCGAGCGCCACAAGGGCTGGCCCGCGATCAACTTCTTCTTCAACACCCGCGTCGACGACCGGAACGTGATCTGGTTCGACGAGCCCTGGTCCCGGCCCGGCGACTACGTGCTGCTCCGGGCGCTCACCGACCTCGTCTGCGGGTCGAGCGCGTGTCCCTGCGACATCGACGCCGCGAACGGCTGGGAGCTGTCCGAGATCCACGTCCGCGTCTACCCGGCGCAGAGCGCCTTCAAGCGAGCGATTGCCTACCGCATGTCCACCGATGCCCCCGCCCGGCTCACCCAGGAGACGGGGTTCCACCCCCGCACCTCCGCCCTCACCCGCAACTTCGCCGAGTACCGCGGCTACTGGCTGCCGACCCGGTTCAACAATTTGGGCCCGGTCGAGGAGTACTGGGCCTGCCGCGAGAAGGCGGCGGTCATGGACCTCAGCCCTCTCCGCAAGTTCGAGGTCGTCGGCCCCGACGCCGAGACGCTGATGCAGCGCACCCTCACCCGCAACGTCCGCAGGCTCGCCGACGGCGGCGTCGTCTACTCGGCCATGTGCTACGAGCACGGCGGGATGATCGACGACGGCACGCTGTTTCGCATGGGGCCGGACAACTTCCGCTGGATCGGGGGCGACGACGTGTCCGGCCTCTGGCTGAAGGAGCAGGCGAAGAAGCAGGGGCTCAAGGTCTGGATCAAGACGGCCACGGATCAATTGCACAACGTCGCCGTGCAGGGGCCGAAGAGCCGCGAGATCCTGAAGGAGATCGTCTGGACCCCGCCCGCCAAGCCGACGATCGAGGAGCTGGGCTGGTTCCGCTTCACGATCGGCCGCATCGGCGGCTTCGAGGGCATCCCGATCGTCGTCTCGCGGACGGGGTACACGGGCGAACTCGGCTACGAGGTGTTCTGCCACCCCAAGGACGCGCCCGCCGTCTGGGACGCCGTCATGGAAGCCGGCAAGCCGCACGGGCTGGTGCCGCTCGGCCTCGACGCGCTCGACATCCTGCGGATCGAATCCGGCCTCGTCTTCGCCGGCTACGATTTCGACGACCAGACCGACCCCTTCGAGGCCGGGGTCGGCTTCACGGTGGCCCTGAAGGACCCCGAGGACTTCATCGGCCGGGCCGCCTTGGAGCGGCGCAAGGCGAACCCGCAGCGCCGGCTGGTCGGGCTCGAACTCCACGGCAACGAGACGGTCGGCAACGGCGACTGCGTCCACATCGGCCGCGCCCAGATCGGCGCCGTCACCAGCGCCGCCCGCTCGCCGCTCCTCAAGAAGACGGTGGCGCTCGCCCGGCTCGCCGTCGAACACGCCGAACTGGGCACCGAGGTTGAGGTCGGCAGGCTCGACGGCCACCAGAAGCGGCTGCTCGCCACCGTGGTCCGCTTCCCGTTCTACGACCCGGAGAAGCTGCGCCCGCGGATGTAGCCCTTCAAGGGAAGACGCCCGCGGGGCGGGACCGACCACAACGAATGCAGGGAGAGAAAAGCATGGCCGCCAGAGCCCACGAGATCGAGACGGCCCTGCCCCGAGGGACGGCGGCCCCGCCCCCGGCGCTGCGCTGCGAGGGCCTGTGGAAGGTCTTCGGCGCCGATCCCGCGACGCTGTTCCGGAACGGGGGCAGGCCCGACGCCGACGCCCTCAAGGCGGGCGGCTACATCGCCGCCGTCAACGACGTGTCGATCGAGGTCGCGGCCGGCGAGATCCTGATCGTCATGGGCCTGTCGGGCTCCGGCAAGTCGACGCTGATCCGCTGCCTCGCCCGGCTCATCGATTCGACGGCGGGCCGGGTCGAGGTCGAGGGCCGCAACCTTCTCACCATGAACGAGAAGGACCTGATCGAGCTGCGCCGGCACAAGATGGGCATGGTGTTCCAGAACTTCGCCCTTCTGCCGCACAAGACCGTCCTCGACAACGTGGCCTTTCCCTTGCAGATGCGCGGCATGGGCGGGCGGGAGCGGCTGAAGCGGGCGCGGGAGATGGTGACGCTCGTCGGGCTGGAGGGTCGGGAGGCCTACTTTCCCCGCGAGCTGTCGGGCGGCCAGCAGCAGCGGGTCGGCATCGCCCGCTCGCTCGCGGTCGAGCCCGACATCTGGTTCCTGGACGAGCCGTTCTCGGCGCTCGACCCCCTCATCCGCCGCGAGATGCAGGACGAGTTCCTGCGCCTGCAGCGGATGCTGCACAAGACGATCGTCTTCATCACCCACGACTTCGAGGAGGCGCTGCGCCTCGCCGACCGGATCGTCATCATGCGCAACGGCAGGGCGGAGCAGGTGGGCCGGGCGGAGGAGCTGGTTCTCAACCCCGCGACCGAGTACGTGGCACGGTTCACGCGGGAGGTGCCGCGCGCCCGGATCGTCACCGTGCGCTCGGTCATGGACGCGCCGGACGGGGCCGCGTCGGGCCGGCCCGTGCCGGCCTCGGCCAGGATCGAGGCGGTGGCCCGGCGGATGATCGAGGGCGAGGAGACCGTGCCCGTCGTGGACGAGGGCGGCGCTCTCGTCGGCAGCGTCCGCCGCGGGCGCGTCCTCGACGTGCTGTTCGGGGCAGCCTGATGGCGACCGCCACCGCCCCCGCCGCGGCCCCTGCCCTGGTCCTCTCGCGGCCGCGCCTGATCGTGCTGGCGGCCCTTCTCCTGGCGCTCGCCCTCCTCCTCCTGCGGCCGATGCTGCCCGACGGGCTGGTGCGCTGGCCGGCGGCGCTCACCCCGGACTTCGCCGCCTGGATCAACGGCGTTTTCTATTTCGTGCAGGAGGATCTCGGCCTCACCGTCGTCACCCGCGCCGTGGCCACCCTCGTCGAGTGGCTGCTCGACGTGGTCCGCAACCTGCTCACGGGCGAGCGCGGCGGCTTCAACGTCGAGCCGGTGCCGTGGCTCACCGTCGCCGCCCTGGTGACGGCGCTGGGCGCCTATCTCGGCGGCCTGCGCCTCGCCGTCCTGGGCGGCGGCACCTTCCTCTACCTCGCCCTGTTCGGGCAGTGGAAGGACGCCATGCTCACCCTCTCGCTCGTCCTGGTGGCGGCACCCGCGGCGGTTCTCCTCGGCCTCCTCCTCGGCGTCGCCGCCTACAAGCGGGCGTGGTTCGAGTCCCTCCTGATCCCCCTCCTCAACCTGTTCCAGTCGCTGCCGCACTTCGCCTACCTGATCCCGGTCGTCGTCTTCTTCGGCATCGGCCAGCACGCGGGCGCCATCGCCACCGTGATGTTCGCCGCCCCGCCGATGGCCCGGATGACCCTGCTGGGCCTCAAGGGGCTGGCGCCCAGCGTCCACGAGGCGGCGCTCATGTCGGGTTGCACCCCCCGCCAGTCGCTGCGCCACGTCGAGGTGCCGACCGCGCGCGACGCGCTCATGGTCGGCGTCAACCAAGTGATCATGCAGTGCTTGGCGATGGTCGTCATCGCGTCGTTCATCGGCGCGTCCGGGCTCGGCTACAAGCTGCTCCTGCGCCTCCAGTCGCTGAAAATCGGCCAAGCCTTCGAACTTGGCGTCTCGATCGTCCTCCTTGCCATTGTCCTCGACCGCTTCTCGCGCGCCTACGCCGCGAAGAAGCCGGTCCACGCCGACCGCGTCACCTTCCGGACGCGCTGGGGATGGCCGCTGATCATGGCGGGCGTCCTGCTCCTGACCTGGGGGCTGGCGGCGCTCTGGCCCGTCCTGTGGGAGATGCCGCGCCATCTCGACCTGGGCTTCGTCCGCCTGCCCCTGACGCTCGCACCCCCCATCGACGCCCTGGTCGACTGGATCACGACCGACCTGTTCAACGCCCTCCAGGCGTTTCGCGGCTGGCTCCTCCTCACCGTCCTGATCCCCATGCGGGAAGCCTACCTCGCCCTGCCCTGGACGGCCGTGCTGGTGCTGCTCGCCGGGCTCGCCTTCGCCGCCGGGGGCGTCCGCTCCGCGCTCCTGGTGGCAGGCTTCGTCCTCTTCCTCGCCCTGTCGGGGTGGTGGGACCGGGCGATGATCACCGCCTACATGGTGAGCTTCGCCGACCTCGTCGTGATCGCCGTGGGATTGCCCCTGGGGCTGTGGCTGGGGCAGTCGGCGCGCCGGGCGGGCGCCGGGCTCGCCGTCTGCGACACCCTTCAGACCTTCCCCTCCTTCGTCTACCTCATCCCCGTCATCATGCTGTTCCAGGTCAACGACGTGTCGGCCATCGCGGCCGTCATGGTCTACGCGATCATCCCGGTCGTGCGCTACACGATCGAGGGCGTGCGCGCCGTCCCGTCCACCCTGGAGGAGGCGGCGCTGATGTCGGGCGCGAATGGCCTCCAGCGCCTCTGGAACGTGCAGCTGCCGCTGGCCTTGCCGCACATCATGGTCGGCATCAACCAGACGGTGATGTTCTCCCTCTTTATGGTCATCATCGCCGCCTTCATCGGCACCCAGGATCTGGGCCAGGAGATGATGCGCGCTTTGTCGGACAACGACGTCGGCAAGGGGCTGGTCCTGGGCCTGTGCGTCGCCGTCATGGGGCTCACGGTCGACGAGATCGCCTCGTCGTGGTCGGCCCGGCGCCGGCGCGAGCTCGGCATCGTCTGAAACGCCCGTCCGAAACGCGAAGCGGGCGGGACCCGAAGGCCCCGCCCGCTCGTTCTCGGCGTCGTTCCCGAAAGGCTCAGGAACGCAGGCCGTCGAGCCAGGGCTGCCAGACGGCCTCGTTCTGGTCGAGCCACTCTTCGGCCGCCTCGTCGGCCTCCAGCCCCTCGACGTCGACCAGCTCCGCCATCTTGGCGATCTGCTCGTTGGTGAAGCTGATCTCCTGGAGCAGCTTGAACGCCACCGGCCACTTCTTCTCCATGCCGTCCCAGGCCGCCTTCTTCAGGTAGCCGTCCGGCGGGTTGCCGCAGTCGTAGGTCTCGGTCTTGTTCTCGCCCCAGGCGGGGTCGGTCTTGCAGCCCTCGCCGTAGGCGGGGAACTCGACGAACTCGCCCTTGTAGACCGCCTCGATGAAGTTCGGCGTCCAGTTGAAGAGCACGATCGGCGCCTTGCGCTTCTCGGCGGAGGCGAGTTCGGCCCAAAGGGCGGAGGCGGAGCCGGCGTTGACCACGCTGAAGTCCATGTCGAGCGCCTCGATCCGCTCGGCGTCGTGCTTGAGCCAGTCGACCGGCCCGCCGAGGAAGCGGCCCTTGGGGGCCGTCTCGGGGGCGGCGAACTTCTCGGCGCAGGCGTTCAGCGCCTTCCAGTCCGGCAACCCCGGGCAGACGTCCTTCACGTACTCAGGGTACCACCACTCCTCGCGCGTCACGGCGTCGTGGTTGCCGGCGTCGACGATCCCGCCCTTGGCCTTCGCGGCCTCGAACGCCGGCCCGTAGGCGCCTTCCCAGACTTCCATTTCCAGGTCGACGTCGCCCTTCCTGATCGCCTCGTAGACCGCTTGGCTGTCGGTCGGCGTGTACTCGACGTTGTAGCCCAGCTTCTCGAACAGGTCGCCCACCACGTGCGACATCACGATCTGGCTCGACCAGTTGTGCGTCGGGATGGCGATCGCGTCTTCGGATTCGGGCACGCCCGGAACGTCCACGTCGGCCGCCAGCGCGGCGCCGCCGAGGCCGAAGGATGCGCCGAGCAGCAGCGCGGCCGAAAGCCTGGATAGAGTCATCGGGTCTTCTCCCTGAGAAGGTGTTCGCGGGGTTCGTTGACAGCGGCGATCCGACGGAACCAAGCCGTGGCGATGCCTCGGCCGGAACGGTGCGCCGGCCGAATCATAGCAGAATATTTCCTGGCGTGAAAAAATTTTGACACGGGAACCAAATCGCTTATGAGCGGACGGATCGGACGGCGGACGGGGCGACCGTTCCCGCCCCGACAAGAGGAGGCTCGCCGCGCCGAAGGGGCTGTCGTCCGGCGGGCGCGCGACGTTCGCCCGCAAGGGTGCGGGCGACAACAGGGAGAATCTGCCTTGAGCAGTGTCGTGGCAACGAATCCTTCGGCGGCGGGGGCCGAGACGCTCCAGCGCTCGATCGACTGGAAGGGCGCGTTCTGGGTGGCGAGCGGCGTGCCGGCGCTGGTGCTGTTCTCGATCGGCGGCATCGCCGGGACGACAGGCAACATCGCCTTTTTGATCTGGACCTGCTCGATGCTCATGGGGCTGATCCAGTCGTTCACCTACGCCGAGATCGCCGGGCTGTTCCCCAACAAGTCGGGCGGCGCCTCGATCTACGGCGCCGCCGCCTGGGTGCGCTACAGCAAGATCGTGGCGCCGCTCTCGGTGTGGTGCAACTGGATCGCGTGGACGCCCGTGCTCTCGCTCGGCTGCTCGATCGCTGCCGCCTACATCCTCAACGCGCTGGCGCCGGTGCCGGCGCTCGAGTCGGGCGCGGTGCAGGACTGGCTGGCGACGAACGGGGCCGCGCTCACCGTCCCCGACGCCGAGAAGGCGGCGGCGGCGGTCGCGGCGCTCACCCCCTCGATCCGCACCTGGACCCTCTTCAACCACAATCTCGGGCCGGTGGGCTTCTCGCTCAACGCCGCCTTCTTCATCGGCGCGCTCCTCATGCTGCTCGTCTTCGCCATCCAGCACCGCGGCATCCTCGGCACGGCGAGCGTGCAGAAGTGGATCGGGCTGTGCGTCATCGTGCCGATGGCGATCGTCGGCGTCGTGCCGCTGCTCACCGGCCGGGTCGACTGGGCCAACTTCTCGCCCCTCGTGCCCCTCGCCGAGCCCTACGTCGCCGTCCCCGGAAGCTGGAACGTCACCGGCTGGACGCTGGCCTTGGGCGGCATGTTCATCGCCGCGTGGTCGACCTACGCTTTCGAGACGGCGATCTGCTACACCCGCGAGTTCCGCAACCCCGAGACCGACACCTTCAAGGCCATCTTCTACTCGGGCCTGCTCTGCCTCGCGCTCTTCGTCCTGGTGCCGTTCACCTTCCAGGGCGTGCTGGGGCTGGAGGGGATGCTCGCCACCCCCATCGTCGACGGCTCCGGGGTCGCCGCGGCGATGGCCGACATGGTCGGCGGCGGCGCCTTCCTCCAGGGCCTCCTCGTCATGGTGCTGATCCTGGCGCTGCTGCTCTCGATCATGACCGCGATGGCGGGCTCGTCGCGCACCCTCTACCAGGGCTCGGTCGACGGCTGGCTGCCCCGCTACCTCGACCACGTCAACCACCACGGCGCGCCCACCCGCGCCATGTGGACCGACCTGATCTTCAACCTGTTCATCCTCGCCATCGCGTGCGCGGACGCGACCAGCTTCTTCTTCATCCTGTCGGTGTCGAACTGCGGCTACATCATCTTCAACTTCCTGAACCTGAACTCGGGCTGGATCCACCGCATCGACCTCGCCGGCCGCGCGCGGCCGTTCAAGGCGCCGACGTGGCTGCTCGCGCTCGGCACCGTCTTCGCCTACGTCAACGCCGTCTTCCTGGGCGCGGGCGCCAAAATCTGGAACCCGGTGGCGCTGTGGGCGGGGCTGTTCACCGCCTTTCTCATCGTGCCGGTCTTCCTCTTCCGCCACTACGTCCAGGACAAGGGCCGCTTCCCCGAGGAGGCGATCGAGGACCTGGAGATGGACCGGGAGCAGCGCAGGGCGGGGGTGCTGCCCTACCTCACGCTGGCCGCCGGGGTCATCACCGTCCTCGTCGCCAACTGGGTCTTCGATTTTTGACCGGCCGCCGCGCGGCGTCTCCCGCCGGGGGCGCCGCGCGGCCGTTTTGGCGCAGGAAACGGTTGACTTTGCGTTCCTCGCAGTAGAGGAAGTTTCTTGTCAAGAAAGAACCGGGCCGCATCGCCCCGGCCGCAAGGGAGGATCAGCCAGACATGCAAGCGTCGGCACCAACCCGGAACCGGCGGACGCTCGACGACCGCATGGACCGAATGTACAGGCTCGACTGCATGGGCGCGGCGGCGTTCGTCGTCGTCCTTTGGGCGGTCGTGCTCTTCGTGCTCGTCATGATGCTCGGCGCCATCGACGACGCCCTGATCCGCGGGGTCATCATCGCCGCCTCGATCGCCCTCCTCCTCTTCAACACGGCGTCGATCACCGCCATGATCCGCCACTACAAGGAGGACAAGGCGCACATCTACGGCCTCGACATCCGCAACCTCGACCATGCCCGCGCCATGCGCCGGGCCGGCCGGATCTGAAAGGGGGCACGCGCGTGGCAAGGAACGTCTACCGACCGCCGGAACAGGGCCGGGCCGGGCAGGTCTTCGACTCGGTCTTCCTCCTCCTCCTCGTCTACCTCGTCCTCTTCATGCCGCTCATCTTCGGGCTCACCGGGCAGGCGACGACGACCCGCGTGGTCGAGAACCCCACCTGGGAGGCGCTCGGGCAGAACGAGGTCGCGGCCGGGCAGTGGGAGAAGCTGGGCTTCACCCCCGAGAGCGCGTCCGAGCTCATCACCACCCGCTTCGACTACGTGATCAACCCCCTCTCGCTCCTGCTCACCGCCGTCGTCATCCTCGGCTACTTCCTCTTCGTCATCAGGATGTCGGACAAGGAGTATCGCGACGTCATCGCCGAGCGGTTCGACGGCGACGGCCGCGACGGGGGAGGACGGCGATGATCGTCTGGACCCTGCTCGAATGGCTCGCCTGGGGCGCTTCCGGCCTCATCCTCGCCTGGATGGTCGCCGACGCCCTTCGCGTCTCGCACGACTACGACGAGGACGTGCTCTTGTCCTCGCGCGAGGGCGAGATGATCATGGACGAACCGCACGACGCCGCCTGACGGCCAAGGATGAAGGGGAGAGAGGGAACATGGCGCAAGCACAAGCCGTGACCGAGACGAAGGCGCAGCCGATCGGCCTCCTGCGCGTCCTGGGGCCCGGCCACGTCTGGGCGCTCGGCGTCGGCATCGTCCTCGTCGGCGAGTACATGGGCTGGAACTTCTCGGTCGGCAAAGGCGGCGCGCTCGGCTCGCTCATCGCCTGCTGGGTCATCGGCCTCCTCTACACCTGCGTCGCCATGATCGATTCCGAAGTGACCTCGACCGTGGCGGCGGCGGGCGGGCAGTACGCGCAGGCCAAGCACATCATCGGTCCCCTGATGGCGTTCAACGTCGGCCTCTACCTCGTCATGGCCTACACCATGCTGGAGGCGGCGGACGCGCTCATCGTCGGCGACCTCGTGGTGGCGCTCGCCGCCGGCACCGGCGTCGAGGGGGTCGACCCCAAGCCGTTCGTCATCCTGGCGATCTCGCTCCTCGCCCTCCTCAACTACCGGGGCGTCCTGATGACGCTCTCCGTCAACTTCGTCATCACGGCGATCGCCTTTCTCGCCATCGTCGTCTTCTTCCTCAGCGTCGAGCCCTGGAACCCCGGCGCCGTCCTCCACCACGCCGACCTGCTCGCCGGTCTGCCCTACGGCTGGCTCGGCGTCGTCGCCGCGTTCCAGTTCGGGATCTGGTACTACCTGGGCATCGAGGGCACCTGTCAGGCGGCGGAGGAGGTGCGCTCGCCGGCCCGCTCGCTCCCCTACGGCACGATGAGCGGCATCATCACGCTGCTCATCGCCGCGTCGCTCACGTGGTACGTGGCGGCCGGTCTCCTGCCCTGGGAGTATCTCGGGCAGGCGATCACCCCCCTCTACGACGCCGCGCAGGCGTCGGGCAGCACGGGCCTCCAGGTCTTCCTCTTCATCGGCACCCTGTTCGCCGCCTCCGCGTCGGCCAACGGCTGCATCAACGACGCGGCCAGGGCGTGGTTCTCGATGGGCCGCGACCGCTACATGCCGATCTGGTTCGGCGCGGTCCACCCCCGCTACCGCACGCCCTTCCGCTCGATCCTCTTTCTCATCCCGATCGCCGTGTCGTTCGCCTTCACGGGCCTCCTCGACCAAGTCGTCACCTTCTCGATCCTCTCGGGCCTCCTCGGCTACACCTTCATGCCGATCAACATGCACCTGTTCCGCAAGCGCTGGCCCCTGGGCTCGATCGAGCGCGGCTACGTCCATCCCTTCCACCCCCTACCGGCGATCGTCCTCCTCGTCCTGTGCACCGCCACCTTCTTCGCCACCTACCTCGGCTACGGCGTCCAGCTCCTCGCCATGATGTCCTTCTACATCGTGGCGTCCCTGTGGTTCGCCTTCCACCGCTACAAGTACGTGCGCCGCGGCGACCAGTTCACCATGCCCTGGCCGCGCCCGCGCGGTTACTGAGGAGGCACGCTTCGCGTCCGCTGGCGCGGGGCCTTTTACCTTTCTTTTTCGTCTGTTCTCCGGGCTTGGCTCGAACGTTCGAGCCAAGCCCGGAGAACAGACGAAAAGAAAAAAGAGAAGCCCCGCGCAGTGGGCGCGAAGCGTCGTTGTATGGCTGCCGAAGGAGAGTCACCCATGCTGAAGAACATCCTCTGCGCCACCGACGGCTCGAAGGTCTCGGAGGAGGCGATCGACTTCGCCGCCGCCGCCGGGAAGGCGTTCGGCGCCCCCGTCACGTTCCTGACCGTCAGCCACGTCGATCGGGCGAGCGCCGCCGGCACGCACTTCTGGGACGCGCGGACGTTCGAGGCCGGCGAGCGCCAGCTCTCGGCGGAGATGCGGGCGGTGAAGGCGAGGGCCGAGGCGGGGGGGCTGACCCAGGCGCGCCACGCCGTCGTCCAGGGGCGCGACGTGGCGAAGGCGATCGTCGCCTACGCCGAGGCGCACGGCCACGACCACGTCATCATGGGCTCGCACGGCAGCGGCGGGATCGAGCGGCTCCTCCTGGGCTCGGTCGCGTCCGCCGTCGTCGCAAGGGCGCCCTGCCCCGTGACGATCGTCCGCCACCGGCGGCCGTGACGGCGAGCCTCGCACTCGGCGGCGGGCTCGCCGCTTTGGGCGGCGCGCTCCTCGCCCGGCGCTACCGCGCCGACGCGCGGGCGGCGCACGCTTGGCGCGCGGGGCTGCTCGACGCCGGAAGGGGCCTCCTCGACGACGCCCGCGTCGAGGCGGGTCCGGACGGCTACCCCGTGCTCGCCGGGCGCTTCGAGGATCTCCCGGTCCGGGTGCGGGCGCTGGCGGAGGCGGTCGCGGTGCGCAAGCTCCCGGCGCTTTGGCTCATCGCCGACGTCGAGGCGCCGAGCGGGGTGCGGGGCGTCCTCGACCTCCTCATGCGGCCCGCCAACGTCGAGTTCTTCTCGCCGCACGCCCGGCTGGAGGAGCGGGTCGAGGCGCCGGAGGGCTGGCCCGAAGGCGCCGTCCTCAAGGCGCGGCACGCGGAGCGCCTGCCCGGCCTCGCCTGCCTCGAACCCCACCTCGGCCCGTTCCGGCATGGGGGGCCGGGCAAGGAACTCCTGCTCACCCCCCGCCTCACCCGGCTCGTCGTCCTCGGCGACGAGGGTGCGAGGGGAAGCTTCCTCCTCCTGCGCCAGGGCCGTTTCGCCGAAGGGGGCGTCCCGGCCGACCGCCTCGCCGACCTCGTGCGCCGCGTCGCCGCCGTCCACCGCGCCGTGGGCGCGGCGTGCGCTGGCGCGCGGGCGGCGTGAAGGCCCTGGACCCCCCGACCGGCGCCGGCAACGGCGACGTGCCGCGCCCGCCCCACCCCCGGCTCGTCCTCCTGCTTGCCGTCCTCCTGCCGGGGGTCGGCCACGTCGCCGCCGGGTTCCCGCGGCGGGGCCTCGTCTTCCTGTTCTACACGGTGCTGTTCGGCTGGCTCACCGCCCGCTACGCCTACCCCGACGCCTCCTTCGTCGGCCGCCACGCCGGCGGGTTCCTCGTCTACGCCCTCTCGATCCCCGACGCCTACCGCCTCGCCCGGCTGCGTTACGCGCGCTGGCGGGCGGACCGGGCCTGAAAACGCCCCGCAGGGCGTAAAGCCTGTTGCATTATGTGCACTTTTTGTTACTCTCAGTTAACAAATTTGGATGGGAGACGAATGCGATGCCCCTTTCGTGGAGAAGTTCCGCCCTCGTCGAGCGCCACAAGGCGCTCGGGTCGAAGCTCGAGGACTGGTCCGGCCTCGGCACCGCCTGGACCTACGACAAGGACATCGACGACGAGCACGCCGCCATCCGCACGAAGGCAGGGCTCATGGACGTGTCGGGCCTCAACAAGATCCACCTCGTCGGGCCGCACGCCGAGGCGCTCATCTACGAGGCGACGACCCGCGACACGACGAAGATCGCCCCCGGCCGCTCGACCTACGCCGCGATGCTCGACGACGACGGCCACTTCATCGACGACTGCATCATCTACCGCCTGGGGCCGAACAGCTGGATGGTCGTCCACGGCACGGGCTACGGGACCCAGCAGCTGTCCCGCTCGGTGCTGGGCCGCAACGCCGCCGTGCTCTACGACGACGACCTGCACGACCTCTCGCTCCAGGGGCCGCTCGCCGTTGACTTCCTGGAAAAGCACGTGCCGGGCATCCGCGACCTGCGCTACTTCGCCCACATGCAGACCCGCCTGTTCGACGCACCCGTCATGATCTCGCGCACGGGCTACACCGGCGAGCGCGGCTACGAGATCTTCTGCAAGGGGGCGCACGCGCCGACGGTCTGGGACCGGATCGTCGAGGAGGGCGCCGATATGGGGATCATCCCCTGCTCGTTCAGCGTGCTCGACATGCTGCGCGTCGAGAGCTACCTGCTCTTCTTCCCCTTCGACAACTCGCAGACCTACCCCTTCGAGAACGGCGACCCCCCCGGCGACAGCCTCTGGGAACTCGGGCTCGACTTCACCGTGAGCCCCGGCAAGTCCGGCTTTCGCGGCGCCGAGGCGCACCGGCGCCTGAAGGGCAAGGAGCGGTTCAAGATCTTCGGCGTCCTCCTCGAGGGCGACAAGGCGGCCAAGGGCGGCGACGAGGTGTACGCCGACGGCAGGAAGGTCGGCGTCGTCACCGAGGGTCTGGTCTCGAAGCTCACCGGCAAGTCGATGGCGATCGCCCGGCTCGACCCCTCCGTCGCCGTGCAGGGAACCAAGCTCGAAGTCAGGGGCAAGAATGTCCAGGCAAGCGGCATCGCCCACACCCTGCCCTTCGACGACCCGGACAAGAAGAAGCGCACGGCGGTCGGCTGACCCGCCCGATTGGCGGCGCCCCTTGAAGGGGTGCCGCCGGCGCCTTACCATCTTGAACAGGGGGACGACAGGCAGCCCATGCTGGTTTCCGACATCAAGAGCCGACCCGTCTACCAGGGCCTTCGCTTCGACCCGAAGGCGCGGCGCCACCTCGTCGCCGCCGACGACGAGGGTGCCATCGCCGTCGAGGCGCTGGCCGGGGAGGGCGGAGACACCTTCGCCCGGAACGCCACCGTCCTTTACACGGGGCGCGACGACGGCCGGGCGCGGATCGAGGCGCTGAAGACCGACGCGGTCTACGTCACGCCCACCGTTCCGACCCTGCTGACGCGCCTCGACGTCATCCTCGCCGCCGCCGGCATGACGGATCGCCTCTACGTCGCGGGCGACGAGGGCTTCATCGGCCAAGTCGTGGCGCTCGGCATGAGGCACGGCATCGACCACGTCTCGATCCGCACCGAGCACCGGGGCTCCCTGCAACGCCGGGTGCAGTGCGTCCACTGCAAGGGGATCACCGAGGGCGTGACCACGAGCATCGCCACCTGCGCGCATTGCGGCCTCCACCTCATCGTCCGCGACCACTATTCGCGCCGGCTCGCCGCGTTCATGGGGGTCTGCGCCGACGCCGAGGAGCCGGGCGTCCTGCCGCCCGTCGAGGAGATCTTCAAGTGAGCGGCGGGGTCGAGATCCGGGTCCGCGTCGCCGAGGCCGAGCCGGTGGCCGACGGCATCAAGCGCCTGCGCCTCGTCCCGGTCGACGGCGGGCATCTGCCGGTCTTCTCGGGCGGCTCGCACATCGTCGTCTCGATGCAGGACGGCGAGCGCCGCATCCGCAACTCCTACTCGCTCATGGGCTCGCCGCGCGACACGGCGGGCTACGAGATCACCGTGCTGAAGACCCCCGAATCGCGCGGCGGGTCGATCTACATCCACGAGCACGCGAAGGTGGGGCTGGAGCTGACGATCAGCTATCCCCTCAACCTCTTCCCCGCCGCCCACCGTGCCAGGAAGCACCTCCTCCTCGCCGGCGGGATCGGCATCACCCCTTTCATCCCGATCATGGCGGAACTCGACGAGGCGGGCGCCACCTTCGAGTTGCACTACGCCATGCGCTCGGCCAAGCTCGGCGCCTACGCCGACCGCCTCGCCGAACGCTACGGCCGCCGCGTCCGGCTCTACCGCAGCGACCAGGGCCAGCGCATCCCCGTGGGCGACCTCCTTTCGAACCAGAAGCTCGGCACCCACCTCTACGTCTGCGGGCCGGAGCGGATGATCGAGGGCGTCGTCCTGGCGGCGCGCGCGGCCGGCTGGCCGGGCGAGAACGTCCACCTCGAGCGCTTCGTCGCCCCGCCGGGGGGAGACCCCTTCAAGGCCAGGCTCGCGCGCTCGAACATCGAGGTCGAGGTCGGGCCGCACACCACCCTCCTCGAAGCCGTCGAGGCGGCGGGCGTCGATGCCGCCTACCTCTGCCGAGGGGGGGTCTGCGGGCAGTGCGAGACCGACGTGATCGCCTGCGACGGCACCCTCGTCCACAACGACCACTTCCTCACCGAGGCCGAGCACAAGGCCGGCAAGAAGCTCATGATCTGCGTCTCCCGCTTCAAGGGGCGGGAGCTCGTCCTCGACCTGTAAGCGCCCTCCAGCCAGGAGTACCGCCATGGCGGCCATCGCCTTCAAGCCCGGAACGTACCGCGACGACTTCACCTTCAGGAACAGCGAGGAGGCGATCCGCCACTTCCCGTTCCCGTTCGACAAAGACTCGTACATGTACGCGGTCAACATCGAGCAGCACATGCCGGGGCCGAAGAAGAGCGCCACCGAGTTCCCGATCGACGTCGACGAGCACTACGTCGCCGAGATGGCCGACCGGGCGATGGTCCTGAAGGAAGACCCGCTGCGCTGCCAGTCCCAGCCGCACATGATCACGGCGGAATGGGACCTGCTCGAACTCCTGATGTCCTCGATGGCGAGGGACTACCCGGAGCACTTCGCGCTCCTGCGCGACGGCGACCGCTGGCACTGGATCAACCGCCCCTTGGGCATCGAGCACCGCTTCACCTTCGGCGATACGACCACCCTGCCCTACGGCCCGATGGAGTACATCACCCGCCAGTGCCAGGGCGATTTCTGCCTCCTCGACCAGCGCAACGACAATCTGTGGATGGATGCCGGGATCGTCACCACCCAGGCCGACTGGTCGCTCGACTTCAACCTGGGGATGGACTTCATGGAGTGGCACGGGCCGGTGCCGCTCGCCCACGACCTCGGCGTCTTCGACCGGGCGCTCAAGTTCCTCTTGAACCTCCAGCAGGGCCGCCCCGTCCGCCGGCTGAACTGGACGATGACGGTCAACCCCCGCCTCGACACCAGCCCCGAGAACTACCACAAGTGGGGCAAGGACCGGGCGAGCGTCACGCCCGAGAACGTCGGCGAGAAGGTCCACCTCCGGGTCGAACTCCAGGCCCTCTGGCGGCTGCCGCGCTCGAACGCGATCGTGTTCTCGATCCGCGCCTACCTGATCGCCATGCGCGAGGTGGTCACCGTCCCCAAATGGGGCCGCCGGCTGCACCGCGTCCTCGAATCGCTGCCGCCCGAGCTCGTCGACTACAAGGGCCTGACCCGCTACCGCGACTACACCGTCGCGTACCTCGCCGACTACGACGACGGCGCCCCAACCTCGCCCGGTTTCGGCCCCGACTAGGGTGGCCTGGACGATCCTCTTCCTCGCCGGCCTGTGCGAAATCGCGTGGGCCGTCGGGTTGAAGTACAGCGACAGCTTCACCCGCCTCTGGCCCTCGCTCGCCACGATCGTGGCGCTCGTGGCGAGCATGGTCCTCCTGGGGGTGGCGCTCCGCTCCCTGCCGCTCGGCACGGCCTACGCCGTCTGGACCGGGATCGGCGCCGTCGGCGCCCTCATCCTCGGCATCTTCCTGTTCGACGAATCCGCCGCGCTTCCCCGCCTCTTCTTCGCCGGACTCATCGTCGTCGGCATCCTCGGCCTCAAGGCGACCGCAGGGGCGGCGGGTTCGTGAACCTTCTTTAACAGGATGAAAAAAATTTGCTTCCCATGAAGCAATGACCTAGATTGTCCATAACCCCGTCCGGAGAGCGAGCCCCCCGTCATGCCCCTTTCCCTGCTCCGCTACGGCCTCCTCGGTCGCCGCGACAGCGACGCCTACTTTCCCCCCGAGCCCGAGTTCCGGACGAAGGCCGAGGTGGTCATTATCGGCGCGGGCGGGCATGGCTGCGCCGCCGCCTACTACCTCGCCAAGGAGCACGGGGTCCGGGACATCATGGTCCTGGACAAGGGCTACCTCGGCGGCGGCAACACGGCGCGCAACACGACGATCATCCGCTCGAACTACCTGACCCCCGAAGGGGTCGCCTTCTACAAGGAGTCCGTCGACCTCTTCCGCGACCTCGACCGCGAGTTGGGCATCAACCTGATGTACTCCGAGCGCGGCCACCTCACCCTCGCGCACACCGACGCCGCGATGCGCACCTCGCGCTGGCGGGCCGAGGTCAACAAGCACATGGGGGTCGATTCGGAGCTGGTCTACCCGGATGAGATCGCCAAGCTCTGCCCGCAGCTCAACCTCTCGGACGGGGTGCGCTACCCGATCCTGGGCGCCCTCTACCACCCCCCCGGCGCCATCGCCCGCCACGACGCCGTCGCCTGGGGCTACGCCCGGGAAGCGACGCGGCTGGGGGTGCGCTTCCATCAGATGACGCAGGCCGAGGGCCTCCTCGTCGAGGGCGGGCGCGTCAAGGGCGTCGTCACCGGGCGCGGCACGATCCACTGCGGCAAGGTGCTCCAGGCGGTCGCCGGCTCGTCGTCGATCGTGGCGAAGATGGCGGGCCTCAAGCTGCCGATCCGCACGATCCCCCTCCAGGCCTGCGTCACCGAGCCCGTGAAGCCGATCCTCGACCCTATCATCGTCTCGGGCTCGCTCCACGCCTACATCTCGCAGAGCGCGCGGGGCGAGTTCGTCATGGGCGGCTCGACCGACCCCTATCCCCTCTACGCGTCGCGCTCGACGCTCGACTTCAAGGAGGGGCTGATGATGCACATGCTGGAGCTATTCCCCTTCCTCGCCGAGATGCGCCTCCTCCGCCAGTGGGCCGGGATCGCCGACATGACCCCGGACTTCTCGCCGGTCATGGGGCTCACCCCCGTCGAGAACTACTACATCGATGCCGGCTGGGGCACCTGGGGCTTCAAGGCGACCCCGGTGTCGGGGAAACGCATGGCCGAGTGCGTCGCCACCGACCGACAGCCGGACCTCCTCGCCCCCTTCGCCCTCGACCGCTTCGAGCGCTTCGCCCCCGTGGGTGAAAAGGGCGCCGCCTCGGTCGGGCACTAGAAGCCGGGTATCTGGGAGACAGGACGATGAAGCTCATGCGCTGCCCGCTCAACGGCGAACGCAACATTTCCGAGTTCGTCTGCGGCGGCGAGGTCAAGGCGATGCCGGACCCGGACAAGGCGAGCGACGCCGACTGGGGCCGCTACCTCTTCTTCGAGGACAACCCCGACGGCGAGATCGTCGAGTGGTGGCTGCACGCGCCGTCCTCGTACTGGTTCATCGCCCGGCGCGATACCCGTACCGAGGCGGTCCTCGAGACGATGACCGTCCAGGAATGGCGGGAGCGGCAGGGGACTGTCGGGAGCGGGCAGGCGCAGGGGCAGAGCGCGGACTCGCAGGCGCACGGCGCGCAGGGAACGAACGGATGAGCACGGTAAGGCCCGAAGGGCGGCTTGGCGACGGCTTCGGCCTCCTCATCGACCGGGAGGGAAGCCTCGCCTTCACCTTCGACGGCAAACCCGTCGCGGCGCACCCGGGCGACGTGATCGCGTCGGCGCTCTACGCCGGCGGGCGTCGGGTCATCGGCCGCAGCTTCAAGTACCACCGCCCGCGCGGCGTCGCGTCGATGGCGGGGCACGAGGCGAACGCGCTCGTCCAGGTGGGGCACGAGCCAAACGTCCCGGCCGACCTGACGCCCGTCAAGGCCGGGATCGAGGTGCGCGGCATCAACGTCACGGGCTCGCTCGACCGCGACCTGATGGCCGGGCTCGGCCACATGGGCCGCTTCCTGCCCGCCGGGTTCTACTACCGCAGCTTCTTCCGCCCCAAGGGGGCGTGGAAGAAGTGGGAGCCGATCATCCGCCGCATGGCGGGGCTCGGCACGATCGCCCAAAGCGCGCCGCACGGCGATTTCGACAAGCGCTACGGCTTTCATGACGTGGCCATCGTCGGCGGCGGGCCGGCCGGGATGACGGCGGCGCTCGCGGCGGCGGCGGGGGGCGCCTCGGTCCTCCTGGTGGACGAGATGCCGGCCTTGGGGGGCAGCCTCCTGTACGCCCGTACCGACGAAGGGGGCGCGGCCGGACGGCGGCGCGCGGACGACCTCAAGGGTCGGATCGGGGCCGAGCCCCGGATCACCGTGATGACGGGGGCGGTCGCCACCGGCCTGTTCACCGACGGCTGGCTCAGCGTCGCGCAGGGCAGCCGCCTGCACAAGGTCCGGGCGAAGCGGGTCGTCGTCGCCACGGGCGCGATCGAGCAGCCGGCCGTGTTCCGCAACAACGACCTGCCGGGGATCATGCTGGTCTCGGGTGGGCAGCGGCTCATGCGCCTCTACGGCGTGGCGCCCGGCACCAACGCCGTCATCCTCACCTGCAACGAGGACGGCTACGGCTACGCGCTCGACTGCCTGGATGCCGGGGTCGCGGTCGCGGCGGTGCTCGACCTGCGCCCCGACCCGGACGGACCCCTACGCCGGGCGGCGCTGGCGCGGGGCGTGCGCTGCCTCAAGGACACGGGCATCGGCGAGGCGAAGGGCGGGCGGACGGTCGAGGCGGTCGTGACGGCGCCCGCCAACGGCGCAGGCTCCGCCGAGACGATCGCCTGCGACCACGTCGCGGTCGCGGTCGGCTACACCCCGAACGGGGCGCTCCTCTTCCACGCCGGCGCCTTCTGCCGCTACGACGAGGAGCAGTTCTGGAACCGGATCGAGGACCTTCCGGCGGGGGTCGGGGCGGCGGGCGCCGTCGCCTGCCTCTGGGACGAAAAGCGCGTCTCGGACCACGCGGGGGATGCGGGCGGGGCGGCGGCCAGGGGCGAGTCCTCGCCCGCGGCCGCCCCCGACCCTGCCGCGGGCGGCCTCAACCACCCGCACCCGGTCTTCCCCCACCCGCAGGGCAAGGCGTTCGTCGACCTCGACGAGGATCTCACGATCGACGACATCCTCACGGGGCTGAAGGACGGCTTCACCGACATCCAGCTCCTCAAGCGCTACACGACGCTCGGCATGGGGCCGAGCCAGGGGCGGCACTCGGCCGTGAACGGCGTGCGCATCGCGGCGCGCGCCACCGGCCGTGGCGAGGCCTCGGTCGGCAGCACCACCAACCGCCCGCCCTACCGCTCGGAGAAGCTGGGCCTGCTCGCCGGGCAGTCGTTCGAGCCCGTGCGCCACACGGCGATGCACCGGCGCCACGTCGAGGCGGGGGCGAGGATGATGCCCGCCGGTCTCTGGCTGCGCCCGGCGCACTACGGCCGGAACGGCGACGCCGAGGCCGCGATCGCCGCCGAGGTGAAGGCGGTGCGCGAGGGGGTCGGGCTGATCGACGTGTCGACGCTGGGCGGGCTTGAAGTCCGCGGCCCGGACGCCGCCGAGTTCGTCGACCGGATGTACACCTGGGCCTACGCGAAGCAGAAGGTCGGCCGCTGCCGCTACCTCCTGATGACCGACGAGGCCGGGGTCGTCATCGACGACGGGGTCGCCGTCCGCCTGCACGAGGAGCACTACTACCTCACCGCGACGACGGGCGGGGTGGACGGGGTCTACCGCGAGATGCTGCGGGAGAACGCTTCCTGGGGCCTCGCCGTCGACATCGCCAACGTCACCGCCGCCTACGCCGCCGTCAACCTCGCAGGCCCGAAGAGCCGGGAAGTTCTGGCGACGCTCGTAAACGACATCGACCTTTCCAACGTGGCCTTTCCCTACATGGAGGCGCGCGAGGGGCACGTCGCCGGCATCCCGGCCCGGCTGATGCGGGTGGGGTTCGTCGGCGAGCTGGGCTACGAGATCCACGTCCCATCCTTGCAGGGGGAGGCCCTTTGGGATGCGATCGCGGAGGCGGGCCGAGGCCACGGCATCCGGCCGTTCGGGGTCGAGGCGCAGCGCGTGCTCCGGCTGGAGAAGGGCCACATCATCGTTGGCCAGGACACGGACGGGCTCACCACCCCGCACGAGGCGGCGATGGGCTGGGCGCTGGCGAAGAAGAAGCCCTTCTACGTCGGCAAGAAGGCGGTCGACATCCAGGGCGCCAAGCCGCAGGAGCGCCGCCTCGTCGGCTTCACCCTGAAGGACCAGGACGCGCCCTGTCCCAAGGAATGCCACCTCGTCATCGAGGGGGACAGGATCGCGGGGCGCGTCACCTCGGCGGTGCGCTCGCCGAACCTGGGCCGGGTCGTCGGCCTCGCCTACGTGCCGCCGGAGAAGGCGGAGGCCGGCAGCGACTTTCAGATCCGGATCGAGGGCGGACGGATGGTCGAGGCGGAGACCGTGCCGATCCCGTTCTACGACCCCGACAACCGGCGCCAGGAGGTCTGAGCCAATGGAGCAGGTGCGCCCCCAATCCTTCGCCCGCCGCAGCCCGATCCACCACGCCCTGCAGGCGGAGGGGGCCGTCTTCGCCCCCCTTCCCGGCGGCGACGCCGCCGTCGCCGCCCATTACGACGATCCCGCGGCCGAGCGCGCCGCCGCGGGGCGCCTCGCCCTCGCCGACCTCTCGCCCCTGCCGCGCATGGGGCTGAAAGGCAGGGACACGTTCGACTGGCTGCGCGCCGAGGGCGCTTCCTTCGAGCCCGTCCCCAACCGCGCCTTCGCCCAGGACGGGGGCGGGCTGCTCGCCCTCCTGTCGATGGGCGAGGCGCTGGCGCTCGCCGGCCCCGACGGCGCCTCCCCCCTCGTCGCGGCGATGGCGGCGCTGCCGGCCGCGACGCCGGGACGCCTCGCCTACCCCCTCCCCCGCGGCGACAGCCACTACGCCTTCGCGCTCGCGGGCCCGCTCTGGCCCGAGGTGCTGGCGACGCTTTGCGGCGTCGACCTCCGCCCCGCCGCCTTCGCGTCCGGCGCCGTCGCCCAGACCTCGCTCGCCCGCTCGAACGCGATCCTCGTCCGCCACCCCGGCGACGACGACAAGCCGCTGTTTTCCCTGCTGGGCGACAGCGCGTCGGCGGACTATATATGGTCCTGCCTGCGGCGGGCGATGGCGCCCCACGCCGGCCGTCTCGTCGGCACCGAGGCGCTGACGGGGGACGGCGGAAGCGGGACCGGCCTTGGCAAGAACGCGCACTGACCTGATCGACCAGGACCCCCACGGCGGCGGCTCGCGCCACGCCACGTTGGAATACGTCATCGGCCGGCGGGTGCGCGAGTTGCGCGGGCGACTCAACCTCACGCTGGCCGAACTCGCCTCGGCGGCCGACCTGTCGCCGGGGATGCTCTCCAAGATCGAGAACGGCGGCACCTCGCCCTCGCTCGCCACCCTCCAGCGCCTTGCCGACGCGCTCGCCGTGCCGGTGACGGCCCTGTTCCGCGGCTACGGCGAGCAGAGCGACGCGATCCACGTCAAGGCGGGCCAGGGCCTCAAGATCGAGCGCCGCGGCACCCGCGCCGGCCACCAGTACCAGCTCCTCGGCCACACGGTCGAAGGCCCCGTCGTCGTCGAGCCCTACCTCATCACGCTCTCCGCCGAGTCCGACGTCTTCCCGACCTTCCAGCACGAGGGGCGCGAACTCCTCTACATCCTGGAGGGCATCGTCCTCTACCGCCACGGCGACCGCACCTTCAGGCTGGAGCCGGGCGACAGCCTGCTCTTCGACAGCCTCGCCCCGCACGGGCCGGAGGTGCTGATCGACCTGCCGATCCGCTTCATCTGCGTCATCAGCTACGCGCGCAACGCCTAGCCCTTCGCCCGCGGCCGGACTTTTGCGAAAACTGGAAATTTCTTCTGGTGAAAGATTTTTTCATGGTGTAGGGTGCGGCGATCGTTGGTCGAGCGTCGGGAGGCGACACCATGTGCGGCATTGCGGGGTTATACCTCAAGAACGAGCGGCTGCGGCCGCGCCTGGGCGAACTGTTCACGCCGATCCTGGTCGAGCTGACCGACCGCGGCCCCGATTCGGCCGGGATCGCCGTCTACCGCGACCCCGTGGCCGAGAACGCGGTCAAGCTCACCGTCCACCACGCCGACCAGGGCTTCGCCTGGGACGGCCTCGTCCGCCACCTGAAGGAAGGACTCGGGGTCGAAGTCGCCGACCATCCGCACGACACCCACCACGTCCTCGTTCTCGACGGCAAGGTCGACGCCGACGCGGCGGCGGCCCTCGTCGAGGCCTACGACCCCGGCCTTCAGGTGATGAGCGCCGGGCACGTCATCGAGATCTACAAGGAGATGGGGCTGCCGGCCGAGGTCGCGCGCCGCTTCGACGCGAAGGGCATGGCGGGGACGCACGCCGTCGGCCACACCCGGATGGCGACCGAGAGCGCGGTGACGACGGCGGGCTCGCACCCGTTCTCGACCGGGCTCGACCTCTGCCTCGTCCACAACGGCTCCCTTTCCAACCACAACGGCCTGCGCGAGAAGCTGAAGCGCAACGGCGTCCCCCCCTTTCGCACCGACAACGACACCGAGGTCGCGGCCGCCTACCTCGCGTGGCGGATGAAGGAAGGGCGCACGCTGCACGAGGCGCTCCAGGACGGGCTGAACGACCTCGATGGCTTCTACACCTTCGTCGCCGGCACGGCCGACGGCTTCGCGGTCATGCGCGACCCGATCGCCTGCAAGCCGGCCGTGCTGGCCGAGACCGACGACTACGTGGCCTTCGGGTCGGAGTACCGGGCGCTGGTCAGGCTGCCGGGCATCGAGCACGCGAAGGTGTGGGAGCCCGAGCCCGCCGTCGTCTACAGCTGGGGGGGGCGGGCGTGATGGCGACCCCCTCGACGGCAACCCCCGAGAACATCGTCAGCCTCGACCTCGCCGACCAGTCCCTGCGCGAGGTCAACGGTGCCCTCCAGGAGGCGCGCGCCGGCTACTACCGGGTACGGAACCCGAGGGGCGTCCACGCGCTCGCCTGCGGCCTCGACGGCCCGATCGAGGTCGAGATCGACGGCCACGCCGGGTACTACCTCGCCGGCATGAACAAGGAGGCCCGCGTCACGGTCCAGGGCAGCGCCGGGGTCGGCGTCGCCGAGAACATGATGTCGGGCGAGGTCTGGGTGCAGGGCGACGCCAGCCAGTCGGCCGGCGCCACGGCGCACGGCGGGCTGCTCGTCGTCGAGGGCAACGCCTCGGCCCGCTGCGGCATCTCGCTGAAAGGAGCCGACATCGTCGTCAAGGGCAGCGTCGGCCACATGAGCTGCTTCATGGCGCAGGCGGGGCGGCTCGTCGTCCTGGGCGACGCCGGCGACAGCCTCGGCGACTCGCTCTACGAGGCCCGGCTCTACGTCCGCGGCAACGTCAAGAGCCTCGGCGCCGACTGCGTCGAGAAGCCGATGCGCGACGAGCACCTGAAGGAGCTGGACGAGCTCCTGGCCCGCGCTCGCTGCGAGGGGGTGAGCGCTTCCGAGTTCCGCCGCTACGGCTCGGCGAGATCCCTCTACAACTTCAAGACCGACAACATCGGCTTCTACTAGGGGCGCGCCCGTCATGAGCGATCAGAGCAACGACCGGATCATCGACCAGACCTGGGGCCAGCGCCTCTCGCACAGCTTCGACCCCTACTCGATCCACGAGATCCGCCGCGCGGCGGCGACCGGCCTCTACCGCATCCGGGGCTACGGGGCAAAGCGCGTCCTGCCGACCTTCGACGACCTCGTGTTCTTGGGCGCCAGCATCTCGCGCTACCCCTTGGAGGGCTACCGCGAGGCCTGCGACACCAGCGTGACGCTGGGCACGCGCTTCGCCAAGAAGCCGATCGAGCTGAAGATCCCGATTACGATCGCCGGGATGAGCTTCGGCTCGCTCTCGGCCAACGCCAAGGAATCGCTGGGGCGCGGCGCCACCGAGGTCGGCACGTCCACGACGACGGGCGACGGCGGGATGACCCAGGAAGAGCGGGGGCATTCCAAGACCCTCGTCTACCAGTACCTCCCGTCCCGCTACGGCATGAACCCGGACGACCTGCGCCGCGCCGACGCGATCGAGGTCGTCGTGGGCCAGGGTGCGAAGCCGGGCGGCGGCGGGATGCTCCTGGGGCAGAAGATCACCGAGCGCGTCGCCAAGATGCGCACCCTGCCGCAGGGCATCGACCAGCGTTCGGCCTGCCGGCACCCCGACTGGACCGGCCCCGACGACCTCGCCATCAAGATCCAGGAGCTGCGCGAGATCACGGCCTGGGAGAAGCCGATCTACATCAAGATCGGCGCCGCCCGGCCCTACTACGACACCCTCCTTGCCGTGAAGGCCGGGGCCGACGTGGTCGTGGTCGACGGGATGCAGGGGGCCACGGCGGCGACGCAGGAGTGCTTCATCGAGCACGTCGGCATCCCGACGCTCGCCGCCGTCAAGGAGGCGGTGCGGGCGCTCAAGGGGATCGACATGCACCGCCGGGTGCAGCTCATCGTCTCCGGCGGCATCCGCTCCGGCGCCGACGTGGCGAAGGCCCTGGCGATGGGCGCCGACGCGGTGGCGATCGGCACGGCCGCCCTCGTCGCCCTCGGCGACCAGGACCCGGCGCTCGAGGCCGAGTACGAGAAGCTGGGCACCCGCGCCGGCGCCTACGAGGACTGGCAGGCGGGCGACGACCCCGCCGGGATCACCACCCAGCGCCCGGAGCTGATGGCCAGGCTCGACCCCGAGAAGGCCGGCCGGCGGCTCGCCAACTACCTGCGCGTCCTCACCCTGGAGCTGCAGACGCTGGCCCGCGCCAACGGCAAGTCGCACGTCCACAACCTGGAGCCCGCGGACCTGCGGGCGCTCACGATCGAGGCGGCGGCGATGGCGGGCGTACCGCTCGCCGGCACCGACTGGGTGCCGGGGCAGGGCGGGTTCTAAATGGCGATCGGCCGGGCGGAAGCCCGGCCGTTGCCGTTGAAGAAGAGAAGAAGAAACAGCGGGAGCACGCGCGTGACGACGGATCTGGAAGCCGTAGCGAAGAAGCAGGGCATCAAGTACTTTCTCATCTGCTTCTCCGACATCTGCGGGGTGCAGCGATCAAAGCTGGTGCCGGCGTCGGCGATCGCCGGGATGCAGGAGGACGGGGCCGGCTTCGCCGGCTTTGCCACCTATCTCGACATGACGCCCGCCCACCCCGACGTGTTCGCCATCCCCGACCCCGAGAGCCTCATCCAGCTGCCGTGGAAGCCGGAGGTGGGCTGGGTCGCGGCCGACCCGCACATGTACGGCCGCCCCGTCGAGCACGCGCCGCGCGTCGTCCTGAAGCGGGCGATGGCCAAGGCCCGCGACATGGGCTTTGCCTTCAAGTCCGGCGTCGAGCCCGAGTGCTTCTTCATCACCCCGGACGGCAACGCGATCGCCGACCCCGCCGACACCCGCGCCAAGCCCTGCTACGACCAGCAGGCGCTGATGCGCCACTTCGACGTGGTCGCCGAGATCAGCGGGAGCATGGAAAGCCTCGGCTGGGGGGCCTACCAGAACGACCACGAGGACGCGAACGGCCAGTTCGAGATGAACTGGAACTACGACGACGGGCTCAAGACCGCCGACCGCCACACCTTCTTCAAGTTTCTGGCGAAGTCCGCCGCCGAACGGCACGGGCTGCGCGTCACCTTCATGCCCAAGCCCTTTATCAACCTCACCGGCAACGGCTGCCACGTCCACCTGTCGCTCTGGGACCTACAGAGCGGCAAGAACCGGATGACGGGCGACGGCCCCCTGGGCCTGTCCCAGGAGGCGCTGCACTTCGCGGGCGGGCTCATCGCGCACGCCGGCGACGTCGCGGCCGTCACCAACCCCACCGTCAACAGCTACAAGCGCATCAACGCGCCGCGCACCACCTCGGGCTCTACCTGGGCACCGAACAGCGTGACCTGGGCCGGCAACAACCGCACCCACATGATCCGCGTGCCGGGCGCCGGGCGGATCGAGACCCGCCTGCCCGACGCCGCCGCCGACCCCTACCTCCTCCAGGCCTCGACCCTTCTGAGCGGCCTCGACGGCATCGACAACCGCATCGACCCCGGCGAGCCGCTCGACATCGACATGTACGCCGAGGGCTACAAGGTGAAGGACGCGAAGAAGCTGCCGCTCAACCTGCTCGACGCCATCCGCGCCTTCGAGAACAGCAAGACCGTGCGCCGCCTCTTCGGCGAGGAGTTCGTGCGCGGCTACGCCAAGATCAAGACGAACGAGTGGAACGCCTACGCCGCCCATCTCTCCAACTGGGAGCGGCAGCACACGCTGGACTGCTGAGGGCCGCGCCTTTCGGGCCACCGCCCGCCCCCCCGGAGCCCTTTCGAGCCCCGTCCGAGGAAGGTTGACGGCCGGCGCTCGCGGGCATACGCCACCCACGACCGGCGACGGACGAACGGGGGGCCGAAGGGATGGGCGGAGCGCGCGCGAAGGAGCCCTCCGAGCTGCGGAGCGCTAGGTGGTTCGCCCCCGACGACCTGCGCGGCTTCGGCCACCGCTCCAGGCTGATGCAGATGGGGCTCGGCCCCGACGACTGGGCGGGCCGGCCGTTCATCGGCGTCCTCAACACGTGGTCCGAGCTGAACCCCTGCCACGCGCATTTCCGCCACCGCGCCGGGGACGTGAAGCGGGGCGTGCTCCAGGCGGGCGGCCTGCCGGTCGAGCTGCCCGCGCTCTCGGTCGACGAGACCTTCACGAAGCCCACCTCGATGCTCTACCGCAACCTTCTGGCGATGGAGACCGAGGAGCAGATCCGCTCGCACCCCCTGGACGGGGTCGTCCTCATGGGCGGCTGCGACAAGACCACGCCGGGGCTCGTGATGGGGGCGCTCTCGGCGGGCGTGCCCATGATCTACCTGCCGGCGGGGCCGATGCTGCGCGGCAATTACGCGGGCGAGGTGCTGGGCTCCGGGTCGGACGCCTGGAAGCACTGGGACGAGCGCCGCGCCGGCGCCCTCACCGACGCGCAGTGGCAGGGGATCGAGGGCGGCATCGCCCGCTCCTACGGCACCTGCATGACGATGGGCACCGCCGCGACGATGACCGCGATCGCCGAGGCGCTGGGGCTCTCTTTGCCAGGCGCCTCCTCGATCCCCGCCGCCGATTCGGGCCACATCCGCATGTCGGCCGCCTGCGGCCGGCGCATCGTCGAGATGGTCTGGGAGGACCTGACCCCCGACCGTATCGTCACCCCGGCCTCGGTCCGCAACGCCGCGGTCGTAGCGATGGCGACCGGCTGCTCGACCAACGCCGTCGTCCACCTCCTGGCGATGGCGCGGCGGGGCGGGGTCGCGCTCGACCTGGGCGACCTCGACGCGCTCGGCCGCGTCACCCCGGTCATCGCCAACGTCCGCCCCTCGGGGGACCGCTACCTGATGGAGGACTTCTACTACGCCGGCGGGCTGCGCGCCCTGATGGCAAGGCTGGCCGAACGGCTCGACCTGGACGCGCTCACCGTCGCCGGCACGACGCTGGGCGAAGCGCTGCAAGGCGCCGAGGTCCACGACGACGACGTGATCCGGCCGCTGGACAATCCCGTCTACCCCGAGGGCTCGCTCGCCGTGCTGCGCGGCAACCTCTGCCCCGACGGCGCCGTGATCAAGCCCGCCGCCTGCGACCCGCGGTTCCAGCGCCACGAGGGGCCGGCGCTGGTCTTCGACGGCTACCCCGCCATGAAGGCGGCGGTCGACGACGAGGGCCTCGACGTGACCCCCGACCACGTGCTGGTCCTGCGCAACGCCGGCCCCTTGGGCGGGCCGGGCTTTCCCGAATGGGGGATGCTGCCGATCCCCAAGGCGCTGCTCCGCCGGGGCCACCGCGACATGCTGCGGGTCTCGGACGCCCGGATGTCCGGCACCTCCTACGGCGCCTGCGTGCTGCACGTGGCCCCCGAAGCCCACGTCGGCGGGCCGCTCGCCCTGCTCCGCACCGGCGACAGGGTGCGGCTCGACATCCCGGCCCGCCGGCTCGACATGCTGGTGGACGACGCCGAGATCGAGGCCCGCCGCGCGGCCTGGGTCCGGCCGAAGCCCCCCTACCAACGCGGCTATGGCTGGCTGTTCGCCCGCCACGTCGCCCAGGCCAACGAGGGCTGCGACTTCGACTTCCTGACCACCGCGTTCGGCCCGAAGGCGGGCGAGCCCGACATCTTCTAGGCGAGGCGGCCCCGGACGGTGCCGGCTCGGGCGGATCACCCCGATCGGACGGGGCCGGCGCCCGTCAGCCAGCGGGCCGCGCCGTCCTTGCCGACGACGAACGCGGCGGTCCCGGGCCAGGCCCGGACGGCCGCCGGCAGCGCTTCCTGCGGCAGCACCGCGAACGCCGTCGAGAGGGCGTCGGCGCGCGCGGCGCTCGCGGCGGCGACGCTGACCTGCCGGGCGTTTCCGGCCGGACGGCCCGTGTGCGGGTCGAGCAGGTGGTGGAAGCGCCGGGCGGGGTCGAAGAACGTGCCGAGCGGGCTGGAGGTGGCGAGGGCCGACCCCCGCAGCGCCACGGTTTCGAGCCGGCCCCCGGGCGCCGCGACGCCGACCCGCCAGGGACCGCCGTCGGGCCTCGATCCCAGCCCTCGGACCTCGCCGAGGTCGACGAGCACGTCGGTCGCCCCTTCGGCCCGCAGGCGTTCGGCCACGGCGTCGGTGATGAAGCCCTGCGCGATCCCGTTCAGGGACAGTGCCATGCCGGGTCGTTCGAGGCGGACCTCGTCCGCGCCGACCGTTACGCCCCGCCAGCCGACGAGCGCCAGCGCCCCGGCCACCGCCGCCGGGTCCGGTCCGGCGGGGTCGGCGCCCGGGGCGGCGAAATGGTCGGCGTAGAGCCGCCAGAGCGGCTGGACGGTGGCGTCGAAGGCGCCCCCCGTCGCGGCGCTCACCCGGCGGGCCTCCAGGAGGCAGCGCACGAGGTCGAGGGGCGGGGCAATGAGCGACCCCGTGCGGTTGAGGCGATTGATCGCGCTGTCGGGGCGATAGAGCGAGAACACGGCCTCCAGCCGCCGGGCCTCGTCGACGCAGCCGGTGATCAGTCGCCGGGCGGCGGCCTCGTCCCGGTGGGCGAGCGCGATCGTGGCCTCGGCGCCGAGGACAGCGCCCCGCCAGCGGACGAGCGGCGGCGGGGCCGCCGATCCCGGCAACGGCAACGTGACCGCCAGGGCGGCGGTGATCTGCAACAGGCGACGGCGCCGCATGACGGGACCTCCCCACGTCCTCTTCGCATCACCGGGCGAGCATGGGCGCCGGTCCCTTCGCGCGCCTTGATGGCGGTCAAGGTCCGGCCCCGCGGACCCTCCTAGGCTGGGGGCGTGCCCGGTCAGGAGTGCCCAGTCAGGAGCGGAAGAAAACCGATGGCGGTTCAGGCGCGCGCAAGACCCACCGGCCGCGACCGGCCGGCGCTGTTCTCGAACGGCTTTCGCCCCTTCTTCCTCGGCGGCGCCGCCTGGGCCGTCGCGGCGCTCGCCCTCTGGCTCGCGGTGCTCTCCGGCGCCGTTTCCCCCTTCGGGGCCTTCGACCCGCTCGTCTGGCACCAGCACGAGATGCTGTTCGGCGCGATCGGCGCCATCATCACGGGCTTTCTCCTCACGGCGATCCCGAACTGGACCGGGGCCTTGCCGGTGCGCGGCCGGCCGCTGCTCGCCCTGTTCCTCGCCTGGGGTGCCGCCCGCCTCGCCAACCTCGCGGGCGGCGCCTGGGTGGCGCTGGCGGTCGAGACGGCCTTCCTCGCGGCGCTGCCGGTCATGGCGCTGCGCGAGATCGTCAAGGGGAAGAACTGGCGCAACTTGCCGGTCTGCGCGCTGATCGGGCTGTTCGCGCTGGCGGGGCTGCTCTCGCACCTGGAGGCGGCCGCCGATCTGCCCACGGGCGATCCGGGCCGCCGTCTCGGCCTCGGCGTCGTGCTCCTGCTCATCGGCCTCGTCGGCGGGCGGGTCGTGCCCAGCTTCACCCGCAACTGGCTCGTCAAGCGGGGCGTGACGGAGAAGCGCCTGCCAGCCCCCTTCGGCGCCTTCGACAAGCTGGCCCTCCTCGCCCTCGCCCTGGCCCTGCTCGCGTGGGTCCTTCTTCCCGGTCCGATCATGGGTCCGCTCCTGGTCCTCGCGGGCTTCCTGCACCTCGTCCGGCTCGGCCGCTGGGCCGGGCACCGGACGGGGGGCGAGCCCCTGGTCGCCGTCCTGCACGTCGGCTACGCCTGGCTCGGCGCCGGGCTCGTGCTGCTGGGTCTCGCCGAGGCGGGGCTCGTCCTCGAGCGCGCGGCGGCGGTGCACGCACTCACCGCGGGCGCCGCCGGCACCATGACGCTCGCCGTCATGACCCGCGCCTCGCTCGGCCACACGGGGCGGACGCTCCACGCCGGACCCGCGACCGTCGCCGTCTACGCCCTCGTCTGTTCGGGCGCTCTTCTGCGTGTCCTCGTGCCGGCCCTGCCGGGCGACGCCGTCCACTGGCTCGGCCTCTCGGCCCTGCTCTGGGGCGGGGCCTACGCCCTGTTCTGCGCGGTCTACGGGCCGATGCTCGTCGCCAAGAAGGCCGGGCCGGGGGGCTGAACCCCCCGGCCCGGGTCGATCAGCCGCCTTCGCCGCCGGCCTCGTGGAGGTAGGCGAGGACGTTCGCCACGTCCTCGTCCTTCTTCAGCCCGGCGAACGCCATCTTGTTGCCGGGGACGTAGCCCTTCGGGTCCTTGAGGTAGGCGCCGATCGTCTCGTCGTCCCAGGTGATGTCGGCGCCCTTCATGGCGTCGGAGTACTTGAACCCTTCGGCCGTCCCCGACTTCCTGCCGATGACGCCGTGGAGGTAGGGGCCGACCCGGTTCTGCTCCTTGTCGACGACGTGGCAGGCCTTGCACTTGTTGAAGACCTTCTTGCCGGCCGCCGCGTCGCCCTCCTGGGCGGACGCGGAACCGCCGAGAGCGATGCCGAGCACCGCCGTCGCGGTCAGGATGTAGCGCATGGCTTCAAGCCTCCTTTGGTGGTTGATGCGTCTTGTGCCTTGCGGGGCCGTCACCCGTCGCCTCGCGGGCGCTCATGCGCCCGTCACCTGTCGGTAGATGCGCGGCAGGGCCTCGGGCAGGCGGCCGAGATGGGCGACGATCGAGGCGCCGCCGCGCCCGAAGATGAACGGCACCCAGGTCTCGGCCTTCTTGTCGACGGTGACGGCGAACACGGCCAGCCCCTTGCCGCGCGCCTCCTGCACCGCCTTCCGGCTGTCCTCGACGCCGAAGCGGCCCTCGTAGTGGTCGGCGTCGTTGGGCTTGCCGTCGGAGAGGAGGAGGAGCAGCCGGTGGCGCTCGGGGCGGGCCTCCAGGAGCGCCGCCGCGTGGCGCAGCGCCGCCCCCATCCGGGTGTACTGGCCGGGCCTGAGCGCCGCGATGCGGCGGCGGACGGGCTCGCCGAGCGGCTCGTCGAAGTCCTTGACGGTGAGCACGCGCACGTCGTCGTGGCGGCGCGAGGTGAAGGTGAGGATCGAGAACGGGTCGCCGCAGCCGTCGAGGCCGTGGGCGAGCGCGCTCAGCGCCTCCTTCTCGACGTCGAGCACGCGGCGCCCCTCGATCCAGGCGTCGCTCGACAGGGACACGTCGACCAGCAGGACGACGCAGAAATCGCGCCCCAGGTTGCGGGTGGCGAGGTACACCCGGTCGTCGGCCCAGCCCGTGGCCGCGAGGTCGGTGCGGGCGCGCAGGATCGCGTCCACGTCGAGCCCGTCGCCGTCGGCTTGGCGGCGCAGCACCTCCCGCTTCGGCCGCAGCGCCTCGAACTGCCGCCGCACCTGCCGGATGCGCCGCAGGGCGTCCGCATCGGGCCGCCAGTCCTCGGTCTCCGGCCCCGCCTCGGGGGAGGCGCCGGTGTTGACGACGCAGTAGCCCTGCCGGTAGGCGCCCCTACGCCAGTCCCATTCCGGGTAGCGGACCCCCTCCCCGCCGGGGCTCTCCCGGACGGCGACGCCCGCCCCCAGGTCCAGGTCCATCTTGACCCGGCTGGACGATTTGCGGTCGGGGCGGCCGAGGTGGAGCGTGTCCTGGTCCTGCGCCGCCTTGCGCGCCGCGTCCGGGTCCTCCTCGTCGTCGGGGCGGCTGATGTCGACCATCTCGGCGGCGGCGAGCAGGAGTTCGCCCTTGTTGATGAGGGTGAGCGCGTTGCGGTCGCTCCGGTCCTCCTTCATGCGCTCGGCGTGGCGGTGCAGCCCCTCCTCGTCCTCGGCCGTCTTCGCGTCCGCCGCCGCCCCGTCGTCGTGGCCCGCCCGCTCGGGCACCGCCGCGAGGTCGGTCTCGCCCCAGAGCGGCGCCGGCAGGAAGGGGCGGTAGCCGCGGGGTGCAGAGGGCAACGGCTCCCGGTCGAGGACGGACGCCGCGGGGTCGTCCCCGCCGCCGTGCAGCGCCCGCACCACGGCCTCGATCGACGCCTCCGCCTTCGGCAGGCGGCGCCGGGGTCGCCCTGCCAGGAGGGACGCCGCGAGGCGCGCGTGCAGGGGGGCCAGCCCGGGGAAGCGTTCGAGCACGAGCGCCGTCGTGCGGCGGACCGCGCGCAGCGCCAGGATGTCGCGGCGCAGGGGGTCGGCCTCGACCCGCTCGGGCGCCGCCGCGAGGGCGAGGAAGGCGACGAGCCACGTGTAGAGGTCGCGGTTGCCGGATCGCTCCGGCAGGCAGGCGAGGACGGGCGGCAGGAGGACGAGTTCCCCGGTCCGCACGGCGGGGCTGAGCCGTTCCTCGGCCAGCCCGAGGCGCTGGAGCACCTTCAGCCGGTGGTTGCGGGCGCGCGCGCTCGACCCGCCGAACGCGAGGCCGGGGTCGCCGCCGAGGCCGCGGAAGAACACGGCCAAGCGGCGGCGCTCGTCGTCGAGGCGGACGGCGGCGTCGGGGAAGGCCAGGTAGCTCGCCCGGTCGCCGGCGAGCCGGTGCCAGAGCCGGCCGACGTTCTCCTCGTACTCCAGGAAGGCGAGGCTCACGGCGGCGTCAGCCGAAGCCCGCCTGGACGAGGTCGCGCAGCCCCGCCTTCACGTCGGCGTCGTCGGAGAGCGGCTCGATGACGGCGTGCTCGACCGCCGCGCGCGGCGGGATGCCGGCACGGATCAGGGACGCCGCGTAGACGAGGAGCCGGGTCGAGCACGCCTCCTCGAGGTCGATCCCCCTGAGCGCCCGCACGCGCGTGGCGAGGTTGACGAGCGGCCGCACCCCTTCGGCGGCAAGCCCGCTCTCGGCCGCGACGATCCGCAGCTCCTGCTCGGGCTTCGGGAAGTCCAGCTCGATCGCGATGAAGCGCTGGCGCGTGCTCGGCTTCAGGGACTTCAGGAGGTTCTGGTAGCCGGGGTTGTACGAGACGACGAGCATGAAGCCGGGGGGCGCCTCCAGCGCCTCCCCGGTGCGCTCGAGCGGCAAAAAGCGGCGGTCGTCGGTGAGCGGGTGGAGCACCACCGTCACGTCCTTCCTCGCCTCCACCACCTCGTCGAGGTAGCAGATCCCGCCCTGACGCACCGCCTTGGTGAGCGGCCCGTCCGCCCAAACCGTCTCGCCGCCTTTGAGGAGGTGGCGCCCGGTGAGGTCGGCCGCCGTCAGGTCGTCGTGGCAGGAGACGGTGGTGAGCGGGCGGCCGAGGCGCGCCGCCATGTATGCCACGAAGCGGGTCTTGCCGCAGCCGGTCGGCCCCTTCAGGAGCACCGGCAGTCGCAGGGCGTGCGCCGTCTCGAACAGGCGGCACTCCTCCCCCTGCGGCAGGTAGAACGGCACATCATCCGGCTCGGGCGGCTCGGGCCGCAGGCTGGTCACGGGTCCCATCGCGTCACTCCGCCGGCTGGGGCTGCGGCTCGGGCTCGGGCTGGACCCCGCGCGCCAGCAGCTGCTCCCGCGCCGGCCCCAGCACCGCGTAGACGAACAGGGCGGCGCCGACGGCGAAGACGACCCCGGCCCCGAGGCGCATCCAGAAGAACACGGCGATCTGGTCCTGCACGTCCATGTAGCTGTAGCCGCCGACGACGCGCTGCATGTGGGTCTGGACGACGCCGGCGAAGGTGAGGGTGAAGGTCATGAAGGCCATGCCCGAGGTCATCAGCCAGAAGCTCCACATGTTGAGCACCTGGTTGAAGGGCATGAGCCCGCGCAGGGACGGCATGGCGTAGGTGATGATGGCGAAGTTGACCATCGCGTAGGCGCCGAAGAAGGCGAGGTGGCCGTGCGCCGCCGTGACCTGGGTGCCGTGGGTGTAGTAGTTGATCGGGGACAGCGTGTGCATGAAGCCCCAGACGCCGGCGCCGAAGAAGGCCATGAGCGGGCAGCCGATCGACCAGAGGACGGCCGCCTTGTTCTCGTGCCGCCGTCCGCCCTGATAGAGGAGGTAGAACGCCCAGACCACCATGGCGAAGAAGGGCAGGATCTCGAGCGCGCCGAAGATCGAGCCGATCCACCGCCAGTAGCCGGGGGTGCCGATCCAGTAGTAGTGGTGGCCGGTGCCGAGGAGGCCGGAGAACAGGGCGAGCGCCACGATCACGTAGAGCCACTTCTCGATCACCTCGCGGTCGACGCCCGTCACCTTGATGAGCAGGTAGGCCAGGATCGCCGCCATGATCAGCTCCCACACCCCCTCGACCCAGATGTGGACGACCCACCACCAGTAGATCTTGTCGAGGACGAGGTTGGCAGGTTCATAAAAGGCGAAGAAGAAGAACACGCCCGCCCCCCACAGGCCCAGCAGGAGCACGCTGGCCACGGCCGTCTTGCGCCCGTGCAGCACGGTCATCGAGACGTTGTAGAGGAACATGAGAACGGCGACGGCGATGGCGATCTTGACGTAGATCGGCTGCTCCAGGAACTCGCGGCCCTCGTGGATGCGGAACAGGTAGCCGACGACGGCGACGGCGGCGGCGCCGAAGAACAGCCAGAACTGGAGCTTGGCGATGAGCGGGCTGTGGATGTCGCGCTCGACCTCCTCGGGGATCAGGTAATAGGTGGCGCCGAAGAACCCCAGGAGCAGCCACACGAGGAGCGCGTTGATGTGGATCATGCGGGCGATGTTGAAGGGCAGGACGACCGAGAGGAAGTTGGGCAGGACGTAGACCAGCCCGATGATCAGGCCGAAGAGGACCTGGGCGAGGAACAGGACGAGCGCGCCCACGAAGTAGAGGTAGGCGAGCTTCTGGGTCTGGTAGCGCAGCATGACGATGACGTTCCCTTCGTCTCAGCCCGCCTCGTTCGGCGGCCAGCTTTGCGTGTTGATGGTGCTGACCCACTCGAAGAAGCGGGTGAGGTCGTCGAGTTCCTGGTCGGAGAGGTCGAAGTGCGGCATCTGCCGGCGACCCTCGATCTCGGTCGGCATCGCCTGGATCCAGGCGATCAGCGCCTCGCGGGCGCCCTCGGGATCGTCGTGCCCGCCGTAGCGCACCCAGACGTTGCCCAGCTCTGGCGCGAAGTAGGCGCCCTCGCCCAGGATCGTGTGGCAGTCGATGCAGGCGTTGCGCTCCCACACCCGCTTGCCCCGCGCCACCGCCTCGCTCGGCTGCACGTTATGGATCGCGGTCGTGGTGGCGTAGTAGTGGCTGTGCAGCACGAGGGCGCCGAACACCACGAAGAAAAACACCGAGCCGCCGTAGAAGATGTTGCGGGCGGCCGACCGCGTGAGCTGTTCTGCCATCGACTTCCGTTCCCCCTTTGGGCGCTTCCCCTTAGGCCCTGCCGAGGCCGGGACGCTAGACCCGCCGCCGGGGGCGTTCCTTGACCGCGATCAAGGCGCGTCGGCCGTGAAGCCCGATGATGGCGCAGGGCTTCATGCAGGGTGACAAGGGAGAGACGATGACGCGGGGCACGCACGGGTACTTGACGAGACGCGGACTGGTCGGCGCCGGCCTCGCCCTCACCCTCGTCGGCGCGGGCGGGGCGGCGGGGACCGCCCGCGCCCAGGACGGAAGCGAGACGTTCACGATCGTCGGCGCCGGCCAGCCGGACGTCGAGGCGGCGATGCGGCGCTTCGCGCAGGGTATGGAGGACTACACGCGGGGCCGGACCAGGATCACGGTCGACGCGAGCGCCCTGGACGGCGCCTCCGTGCTGGCGCGGGTCCAGAAGGGCGAGGTGTTGATGGGCTGGGTGCCGCTCGCCGAGGTCGCCCACCTCGTCCCCGAACTGGCGCCCCTCACCGCACCCTACCTCTTCGCCGATCCGGGAAAGGCCATCGAGCTGCTGGCGCCCACGGTGCTCGGGCCGCTCCTGAACGCCGAGTTCCGCAAGCAGGGCCTAGAGCCCCTGACCTATCTGGACGGCGGCGGCCTCCGCCTCGCCGGCACGGGCGACCCCGCGCTCGGCGACGCGCAAGGGCAGCAGGTCACGATCCGGCCGGGCGAGCTTCGCGCCCTGGCCTTCGAGGCCCTCGGCTTCGCGCCCGTCGAGGGCGCCGTGAAGCCCGGCGAGCCGCCCTCGACGCCGCTCGCCGAGATGGGGGCGGGGGACATCGCGGCGCTGCGCGAAAGGAGTACCGGCCTTCGGATGGCCAAGGCCCCGCACGCCCAGGACATCGTGGTGCTCCTCGCCAACCGCGAGGGCTTCAACGGCCTCCTGCTCGACATCCAGGAGACGAGCAAGGTGCGGCTGGAGGAGGTCGCGGCCGCCCAGCGCGCCGCCGCCGTTCAGGCCGACGCGGAGGCGCTGGCCGGCTTCGCCGACGCCGGGGGCGAGGTCGTCGAGACGCCCGATGCCGCAAGGCAGGACGCGCGGGCGAAGGTGAAGGCGGCGGTGAGCGAAGCCTTGAAGGACGTCGACAACCCCTCCATCCTGCGCACCGTCCTCGCCTACGCCGGCTAGAAAGGAGCCCGATGCCGCACCCCTTCGCCGACATCCTGCGCGCCATTGCCCGCGGCCCCACGCTCGGCCGCCCGCTCGACGAGGCCGAGGCCGAGCGGGCGATGGGGCTGATCCTGGACGGCGGGGTCGAGCCGCTGCAACTGGGTGGCTTCCTCCTGGTCCTGCGCTACCGCACCGAGACGGCCGCCGAGCTTGCCGGCTTCGTCCGCGCCGCGAGGAGGCGCCTTGAAAGCCCGGCAGGGCCCGCCGCCGACCTCGACTGGCCGTCCTACGCCGACCGGCACAAGCAGCAGCCCTACTTCCTCCTCGCCGCCCTGCTGCTGGCGCAGAACGGCGCACGCGTCCTGATGCACGGCATCGCGGGCGAGGGGCCGGCGACGACGCGCACCGGCCTCGCGGCCCTGGGCGTCGAGCCCTCCGCCGACGCCGCCGACGCCGCCCGCCGCCTCGACCGGGGCGGCTTCGCCTACCTGCCCCTGGAGGCGCTGCTGCCCCGCCTCGCCGACCTGTTCGACCTGCGGCCGCAGCTCGGCCTCCGGACACCCGTCCACACGCTGGCGCGCGCCTTGAACCCGTTCGACGCGCCGGCCCAGATCCAGGGCGTCTTCCACCCGAACTACCTGGAACTTCACCAAGAAACCCAGATCCGCCTCGGCCAGAAGCGCGCCGTCACCTTCAAGGGCGGCGGCGGCGAGGGGCAGCGCAACCCCGACAAGCCCTGCCGCGCCCTTTGGGTCGAGGACGGGCGGGGTTCCGAAGAGGTCTGGCCCGCCTTGCCCTGCGCGGGCGACCCCTGGCCCTGGCGGCAGGAGCCGCTGGAACCGGCCCGGCTCGCCGCCCTGTGGAACGGCGCGTGGACGGCACCCGGCCCGGCCGCCGCCGTCACAGGCACGGTGGCCCTGTGTCTTCGCCTCCTCGGCCGCGCCGCCGACCCCCAGGCGGCGCACGGTCTGGCGCGGGCGATGTGGGCGGAGCGCCGGCTGGAGCGCGCCGCCTAGGGCCACGCCTGCATGACCGAATTCGCCCTGGCGCTGGGGCTGTTCCTCGCCAGCCACAGCCTGCCCGCCTTGCCGGGTGCCCGCCTTTGGCTGGTGCATCGGCTCGGCGAGCGGCTCTATCTGGCCCTCTACGCCCTCCTCTCGCTGGCGCTGCTGGCATGGCTGGTGCGGGCGGCGCTGGACGCGCCCTACGTCGAATTGTGGCCGCCGACGCGCGCCTTGGCGCTCGTCCCCATCGTCCTGATGCCGGCGGCCTGCATTCTCCTGGTGGCCGGGCTGATCACCCCGAACCCGCTCTCGATCAACTTTTGGCCGGGGCGTCGGTCCGTCGAGCCCGTGGGCATCGTCACCCTCGTCCGCCACCCGGTCCTCTGGGCTTTCCTGCTCTGGGCCGCCTCGCACGCCATCGCCAACGGCGACCTCGTCGCCGTGGTCCTGTTCGGCGGGCTGGCGCTGTTCAGCCTCGCCGGCATGGGGGTGCTGGACCGCCGCCGGCGCCGGTCGCTGGGCGAGGAACGCTGGCGAAGCCTGGCGGGCGCCCCCTTCGCGTGGCCCGCCCCGAACCTGATCGCCGCGGTGCTCGGCGGCGTCCTGCTATACGCCCTCGTGCTCGCCGCCCACCCCTGGCTATTCGGCGTCGACCCGCTCGCGTGGCTGCGCTGAGGTGCCTGCCTGCGCCAGGATCAGCTTCACGACGGCGCCGTCGCCGCCGATGGGCCCGGCATACGCGACCGGCACCGGCGCCGCTTGCAGCCCCTCCAGCACGTCGTCCCGCCCGTGCGGCCCCTCGTCCATGAACAGGCCGACCGCGACGCACGGCCCGTCCCGAAGGCCCCCCGCCACCTCGGCGAGGTAGGACCCCTGGTCGAGGTAGGCCGTGCGGACGCTCTTGAACAGCGCCCCGGCGGCGATGGCGGCCGCCGCCGCCTCGGTCGTGGCCGTGCTCCTCGGGTGCCTCGGCGTGCCGTGGCCGACGAGCAGCAGCGTCGCCTCGCCCGGCCCCCAGCCTTTGCCCGCGCAGGCTTCGAGCGCCTTTCGGCGCGCGAGGCCGATCAGCCCCGGATGTTGCCCCAGGGGCGGGTGGAGCGTCACCTCCGGGCGGTCCTCAAGCCGCCGCCGCAGGAGGTCCATGATGAAGCCGTCGGCGAGCAGCAGCGGCACGGCGTGGACGGGGGCGCGCACCCCGTCCAGCGCCCGCTCCAGGGTGGGCTCGCCCTTCAGGCAGGCGACCCGCACCTCCCGGAATCCGCCCAGCGCCTCGATCGCCGCCCCGTGCCGCGCCGCCACCCCAGGCCGGCCCTCGACGCCGTGCGTCACCAGAAGAAGCGTGCCGGACCCCTTAATGGCTCGTCCCCTCGGAAAAGGTGATCTTGTTCCAGACGTTGTACTTCCCCGAGGGCTTGACCGCCGGGATCCGCTTCACCTCCTCCAGCGTCCCCGCGTCGTAGACGACGACGGCACCGTCCATGTCCCAGACGCTCAAGAGCGCGTACCTGCCGTCCCTCGTGAACTCGACGTGCGCCGCCGTCTTGCCGGGGGACGGCGTGATCTCGCGCACGATCTCGAGCGTCTCCTTGTCGATCACGCTCACCGTGTCGCGCCGCCCGCCCAGGAAGCTGTCGACCCAGACGTAGGGGCTGTTCTCGTGGCCGCGCATGAAGAAGCCCGGCCCCGGCGTCTCGAGCCGCTTGATCGGCTCCCAGGTGTCCATGTCGATGACGCTCACCGCCGCCTCCTTCAGATGCGGCGTCGCCATGACGCGGTGCCCGTCCCGCATCCAGGAGATGCCCGACCCCAGGTGCGGCAGCCCCAGCAAGGGCAGCTTCTTGATCGCCCGGCGCACGTCGAGGTCGACGACGGCGGCCCCGTCGCCCGAGGCGCCGATCAGGTGCGTGTAGGTGGGGTCGAAGAAGAAGTCGTCGATGGGGGCCTCGAGCACGGTGCGCCGGATCGGGAAGCGCTCCCCCGCGTCCAGCGCCTCCTCCATGCCCGCCTCGTGCGAGTGGACGAAGCCGAAGCTTTTCGGCGGCGGGTCGGCGTAGGAGACTTCCCAGACCTCGGGCAGGTCCTTCAGCGCCACGACGAAGCTCCTGCGCGTCGGCGCCGTGTAGACCGCCGAGACGCGCGAACTCTTCTTCTTCCAGATGTCCTTGGCCTCGATCACCTTGAGGGGTTCGAGCGTCCCGGCGTCGAGCAGGACCAGGGTGCGCGGCAGGGTGTTGGCGACGGCGAGGATGCGGCCGTCGCCGCTGATGGCGATGTTGCGCGTGTTGATCCCGGCCCGCACCTCGGCCACGGGCCGGAGCGACCAGAGGTCGTAGCGGGTGATCCAGCCGTCGCGCGAGGCGAAGTGGACGAAGCGCCCGTCGGGGCTGAACTTCGGCCCGCCGTGGAGCGCGAAGCGGGAGGGGAAGCGATCGATCCGCTCGAGACTGTCGCCGTCGATGACGCTGACGTGGTGGTCGCCGCTCTCGACCAGGACGAACAGGTTCAGGGGATCGGCGGCGAAGGCGGGCCGGTCCGGCAGGTCCTCGGGCTCGGCGAAGACCGTGCGCGAGGCCGCGATCTCGGCCGCCCCCCAGGCCGGGACCTCGGGCAGCGGACCGAAGACGTAGGCGGCGAGCGCCTCGATCTCGCCCGCGTCCAGCTCGTCCTTGAACCCCGGCATCTGCGTCGCCGCCCGCCCCGCGGCGATGACGGCCCGCGCACCCTCCGGCTTCAGGTAGCCGAGGTTCTCCGGCAGGAGGGCCGGGCCGATCCCGCCGAGACGGCCCTCGCCGTGGCAGGCGGCGCAGCGTTCGGCGTAGAGCGCGGGCGCGTCCGGTTCCGCCCACGCCGCGAAAGGCGGCAGGAGAAGGGCGAAGAGGCACGAAAGGACCCTCACCCCCATCCTAGCCCGCCGCCACATGCGCCCGCTTCCTATAGGGGGTGACTTCCAGGCGCGGCGCCCCGGCACCCTGGGCGACACCAATCTCCTCGTCGCTCAGGTAGCAGGCCGGGTCTTCCGCGAAGGCGTCGCCCGTGAGCTGCATCGCCCGCACGCGGGTGTTGCCGCCGCAGACCTTGAAGTGCCGGCACGCCCCGCAGCGCCCGCCGATCCGGCGGGGCTTCTGCTTCAGCCCCGCCATGATCGGGTCGGAGACGTCGTCCCAGATCTGGCTGAACGGGCGCTCCTTCACGTTGCCGAGATTGTAGTGCCACCAGAACGTGTCGGGGTGGACGTTGCCCAGGTTGTCGATGTTGGCGACGTTGACCCCGCTCGAATTGCCGCCCCAGGCCTCCAGCTTGGCCCGGATGTGGTCCGCCATGTGCGGGAAGTGCTTTTCGACCCAGAACAGGAAGTAGACCCCGTCCGCGTCGTTGTTGCCGGTGACGAATTCGGTGTGGCGGCCCGCCTCGACGTGCTCCCAGCAGCGCGCGAACAGCCGGTCCATCACGTCGCGGGTCGTGCGGTGGTAGGCGTCGTCGCCGCGGTGGCGGTTGCCGCGCCCGGCGTAGACGAGGTGCGAGAGGTAGAACTTGTCGACCCGCTCCCGCTCCATGAGGTCGAGCATGGCGTCCAGGCTCTCGACGTTGCGCTCGGTGACGGTGAAGCGCAGGCCGACCTTGATCCCGTGCGCCCGGCAGAGGCGGATGCCCTGGAGCGACTTCTCGAAGCAGCCCACCTCGCGGCGGAAGCGGTCGTGGACCGCGCCGATCCCGTCCAGGCTGATCCCCACGTAGTCGTAGCCCACCCCGGCGATCCGGTCCGCCGTCGCCTGGTCGATCAAGGCGCCGTTGGTGGACAGGCCGACGTAGAAGCGCATCGCCTTGGCCCGCGCGCTGATCTCGAAGATGTCGCGGCGAAGGAGGGGCTCGCCGCCGGAGAGGATCAGGACCGGCACCCGGTAGCGCTTCAGGTCGTCCATGACCCCGAACGCCTCGTCCGTCGACAGCTCGCCCGGAAAGTCCACGTCGGTCGAGAGCGAGTAGCAGTGGACGCAGTTCAGGTTGCAGCGGCGGATCAGGTTCCAGATGACGACGGGTCCGGGCGGCTTGCGATCCGAGACCGGCGTCGGGCGGACGAGTTCCTGCATGTACTGCGAGAGGCGGAACATCAGGCGGGGGCTCCTTCCTGGCGGGCGAGCCTGAGGCCCGTCTTCTTGAGGATGCGGGTGCTCACGAGCACGTCGTGGGCGCGGGCGGAGGATCCTAGGAGGGCCGCGATCTCGCCGACCTTGGCGTCGACCTCGCCGGAGTCGCGGCCGTGGACCATGGCGAACAGGTTGTAGGGCCAAAGCGGCGGGCGGCGCGGGCGGCGGTAGCAGTGGCTCACGAAGGGCAAGGCACCCACCTTCGGCCCGAGCCCCGGCAGCGCCCCCTCGTCCACGTCCCAGACGCTCATCCCGTTGGCGGTCCAGCCGAGCGCGTAGTGGTTCGGTACGGCGCCGATGCGGCGGACGATGCCGGCCTCCAGCATCCGCCGCAGCCTTGCCATCACCTCCTCCGGGTCGAGCCCGAGCCCCTCGGCGACCGCGTGGTAGGGGCGGGGCACGAAGGGCAGCCCCGCCTGCGTCGCCCCGACGATTCGCCGGTCGGTGGCGTCGATCGGGCTCATGCCGAGAGCCTGAGGTCGAGGAAGTATTCGTCGAGCTTCGGCAGGTCGAGCACGTCCAGCCCCGTCGCCCACTCGATGCGCCCGATCACCCGCGGGATCTCGGCGGGGTCGCCCACCGCGAGCACGAACCACATGTTGAGCGCGTGGGCGCGGGCGTAGTTGTGCGCGACCTCGGCGAAGGCGTTGACGGCGTCCGCCACCTCGTCGAAGCGCTCCTCCGGCACCCGCATGGCGCAGAGCGTCACCGCCCCGCCCATCCGCTCGGCGTCGTACATCGGCCCGAAGCGGGACAGCACGCCCCCCTCGCGCAGCGCCTTCAGCCGCGCGACGGCCTCGTCCTCGCTCAAATCGAACCGGGCGCCCACGGCGGCGAACGGCCGTTCCTCGATCGGAAAGCCGCCCTGCAGGCCGTTCACGAGGCGGCGGTCGATGGCGTCCATGCCGTCTCCTTCATGGCAGGCGCGGGGGCGTAGCGGGCACCCCGCTGCTTGAACCGCCTCTTGCTGAACAGGATCGCCCTCGGCAGGCCCGAGAGCCCCGCCGCCGCCGTGGCCTCCTCGACCTGCGCTTCGACCACGCCCCGGTCCTTGCCGTGGACCATGCAGAACAAGTTGTAGGGCCAAAGCGGCGGGCGGCGCGGGCGGCGGTAGCACAGGGTGACGAAGGGCAGCCCGACCAGCACCGCCGCGGCACCCCGCACGGCCCCGTCGGGCACGTCCCAGACCGTCATCGCGTTGGCACGGTAGCCGAGTTCGTGATGCCGCACGACGACGCCGAGGCGGCGGATCACGCCCCGTTCCAGGAGACCCGTGAGGCCCGCGATCACCGCCGCCTCGCTTGCCCCGACCCGCTCGCCGATCAGCGCGTAGGGCCTGGGGACGAAGGGCAGCCCGTCCTCGATGGCGGTGAGCAGCCGGCGCTCGAAGGGGGTCAGTGCCATTGGAGCGCGAAGCCGAGGTCGAGCCGGAATGCCTCCTCCAGGGGCAGGTCGAGCACCGGCACGCCGACGCGGTACTCGATCCCGTCCAGCACCCGGCGCACCGCTTCGGGGGTCGGCGCGGTCACGACGAACCACAGGTTCAGCCGGTGCTCGCGCTCGTAGTTGTGGTTGACCTCGGGGTAGGCGCTCACGAAGTCGGCGATCTGGGCCAGCGCCCAGGGGGGCACGCTCATCGCGGCGAGCGTGCTCCAGCCGGCGGCGTGCGGTTCGACCACGGCGCCGACGCGCGAGACCACGCCTTCCGCCTGGAGGCGGGCGAGGAGGGCCAGCACCGTCTCCTCGTCGACGCCGAGCCGGTCGGCCATCTCGGCGTAGGGCCGGGGGCGGAGCGGCAGACCGCGCTGGAAGCCGTCGATCAGGTGCCGCGCCGTGGGGGAGAGGGTGGTCATAGGCTAGAATCCGATCCGGTTGGCGCGGGCGGTGAGGAAGATGCCGGACGGCGCCTCGGCCGGGATCTCGGCGACCGTCTCGAACGTCTCGGTGTCGTAGACCGTGACCCTGTTGGAATCGCGGGCCGACACCCAGACCTCCTCGCCGCGCGGCGTGAACTCCAGGTGCAGGACGGCCTTGCCCGGTTCGAGCGTGCGCACGATCGACCTCGTCGGCAGGTCGATCACCTGGACGACGTCGTTGTCGGGGTGGGCGAAGTTGACCCAGACCTGCCGCCCGTCGGGACGGGCCACGGCGAAGACCGGCTGGCCGTGCACCCGAACGCGGCCGACCTCTTGCCACGTCCGCCGGTCGACGAGCAGCACCTCGTGCCGGCCGATCGCGGGCAGCACGACGAGGTCGCCGGCGACGGCCCAGCCTTCGAGGTGCGGCATCTTGTAGACGGGGAGCGGCGCCTCGCCGCGCCCGTACCCGTCGAGGATGCGCCGGGGCGCCGCCTTCGGGTCCCACAAATCGAGCAGCACGGCGCCGTCCTCGCCGAACAGCCCGGCCAGATACCAGCGCCCGTCCGGGGTCACGAGGGCGTCGTAGGGCTGGTCGCCCACGCCCTCGAACCGCCGGACGACGGGCTTCGCCGGGTCGGCGAGGTCGAGGGTCCAGACTTCCCCCGTGTCGTAGAGGCTGAAGGTGAAGCGGTCGCCCGTCGTGTCCTCCAGGCCCACGACCCTGGCCCGCTTGCCGTCCCCCAGTTCGGTCGAGGGGATGTCGGCGATAGGGTCGAGCGTGTCCGCATCGAACACCCTGACCCCGCCCGGCTCGTAATTGGCGACCGCGACGAGGCTTCCGTCGGCGGAGATGGCGCCGCCGATCGAGTTGCCCGCCTGGACGACCCGCCGGTCGATCCGCCCCTCCAGCAGGTCGAGCTTGGTGAGCCCGCCGTCGCGGCCGAAGACGTAGGCGAAGCGGCCGTCGCGGCCGAACACGGCCGAGGCGTGGCTCAGGTCGCCGAGCCCTTCGACCCGCTTCAGGGCCGTGTTCCCCGTCGTCTCGACGATGAGGACCGAGCCCGTGGCCCGCTCGACGACGAGGCCGAGGTCGCCCGTGCCGCGCGGCCCCTCGGCCCCGTGCGCCGGGGCGAACGCGAAGGCCAGCACCAGCAGGAGGAACGCGACTTTCACGGCCCCACCCCGGCCTTGAGGCGGTCGACGAGCCACGCGGCCTCCTCGGGCGACAATTCGACCTTCCAGGGCGGCATCGGCGTGCCCGGCAGCCCCTCCAGGACGACCAGGGCGAGGTCGGCCGCGTCCTTGCCCGCCAGCGCCCCGGGCAGGAGCGAAGGGCCGAGCCCGCCCTTCAGCGTCATGCCGTGGCACGCGCCGCAGTCCTGGCGCAGCAGGTGGAGCAGGGCCTCCTGGCGCGCCCCGTCCGGGGCGGCGGCCAGAGCGGCGCCGGGCAAGCACGCCGCGGCGAGGACGGCGGCAAGCCGCCGCGTCGGCTCACGCATGGCCCGCCTGCGCCAGAAGGGCGCGCACCGGCAGCATCTCCGGCGCCGCCCGCCCGTCGTGCAGCGCCTCGACCACCGGCCCGACGACGAACAGCACCGGCGAGTCCAGCGTCGCCGCCCCGACCGTGGCGGCAAGCTCGCCCAAAGGCGCCCGCACGACGCGCTGGCGCGGCGTCGTACCCTCGGCCACGGCGGCGGCGGGGGTCGCCCAGGACAGGCCCGCCGCGATCAGCCGGGCCGCGATCTCGCCCAAGTGGGCCGTGCCCATGTAGAAGACGAGCGTGGTTCCCGGATCGGCCAGCCCCTCCCAGTCGAGGTCGAGCCACCAGCCGGCCCGGCAGTGCCCGGTCACGAAGCGCACCCCCGTCGCCACGCCCCGATGGGTCAGGGGGATCATCGCGGCGGCGGCGCAGCCCAGCGCCGCCGTGATCCCCGGCACCACCTCGACCGCGACGCCGTGGCGCCAAAGGTGCAGCGCCTCCTCGCCGCCGCGCCCGAAGACGAACGGGTCGCCCCCCTTCAGCCGGACCACGCGCCGGCCGGGGACCGCGAGTTCGACCAGGAGGCGGTTGATCCGCTCCTGGCTGACCCCGGGCCGCCCGCCGGTCTTGCCGACGGGAACCCGCCGCGCCCCCGCCGGCACGAGGTCCAGAACCCCGGCGCCGACGAGGCGGTCGAAGACCACCACGTCGGCCCGTTCGATGAGGCGCAGCGCCTTCACCGTCAGGAGGTCGGGGTCGCCGGGACCGGCGCCGACGAGGTGGACCTTTCGCTCAAGCACGGCGCATTCGGACATGGGCGCGGTCCTTCCCTCGACGCGGGCCTCGATGCGGGCGGCTCAGTAGATGTCCTTGCGGGTGTTGTAGACGTTGAACTTGCCGGTCGGCGTCACGATGCGCGGGTCGTCGATGACGTGCTTCAGCTTCCTGGTCTTGTCGTCGACGACGACGATGGCGCTCTTCTCCTCCTGGGCGTTCCAGACCGAGAACCAGATCTCGGTGCCGTCCTTGTTGAACTCGCCCTGCACGACCCGGCGGGCACCCTCGTCGATCCCCGACCACTCGCCGATCGGCAGCACCTCGTAGGGCTTGTCGAGGTCGTCGATGTCGAACACCGCGACCGAGGACGCGATCTCGGGCTCGGTGTTCAAGGTGGTGTCGACGTAGAGGTTGCGGCTGTTGGGATGCGTCTTGATGAAGAGCGAGCCGCCGCCCTGCCCTTCCAGGATCTTCACGACCTTCCAGGCCTGGTCGGGGTGCCCCTCGGGGTCGGTGCCGATCAGCGAGACTTGCTCGCTGCCGAGGTGCGAGGTCGCCCAAACCGGGCCGAACGCCTTGGTCTCGAAGTTGGCGCCGCGGCCGGGGTGCGGGGTTTCGCCGCCGGTCTCGATCACCGCCGTGAGCTTGTCCTCCTTCGTGTCGATCACCGCCACCTTGTTGCGGGCGTTGGCGGCGACCAGGAAGTAGCGGCCCGTGCTGTCGAAGCCGCCGTCGTGCAGGAAGCGCTCGGCCGCGATCGAGGTGACCTTCAGGTTGTCGAGGTCGGTGTAGTCGACGACGTCGATGAACCCCGTCTCCTTGACGTTGACGATGAACTGCGGCCCGAACTGCGAGGCCGTGATCGAGGCGACGCGGGGCTCGGGGTGGTACTCCTGCTCGTCGTAGATCATGCCGCGGGTCGAGACGACCTTGAGCGGCTCCAGCGTCGACCCGTCCATGATTACGTATTGCGGCGGCCAGTAGGCGCCGGCGATGGCGTACTTGTCCTCCCAGCCCTCCGCCTTCGACGTCTCGACCGAGCGCGCCTCGATGCCGATCTTGATCCGTGCCACCTCGGTCGGCGGGTCCATGTAGAGGTCGATCAGGTTGATCTGGGCGTCGCGGCCGATGACGAAGAGGTAGCGGCCCGACGCGGACATGCGCGAGATGTGGACGGCGTAGCCGGTGTCGAAGATCTTGACGATCTCGTAGCTGGCGCCGTCGATCAGCGCCACCTGCCCCGCGTCGCGCAGCGTCACCGAGAACAGGTTGTCGATGTCGATCTTGTTCTGCTTTTCCTTCGGCCGCTGGTCCACCGGCACCAGCACCTGCCACGTGTCGCGCATCTCCTTCATGCCGAACTCGGGCGGCGACACCGGCTCGTTGAGCAGGTAGCGCGCCATCAGGTCGATCTGCGCCTCGCTCAGCTGGCCCGACGTGCCCCAGTTCGGCATCCCCGCCGGCGAGCCGTAGGTGATGAAGCTGTGCAGGTAGTCGTAGCCCAGTTCGCGGGTGAGGTCGGTCGTCAGCGCCTTGCCGGTGGCGCCCTTGCGCAGCACGCCGTGGCAGCCGGCGCAGCGCTGGAAGTAGATGGTGTTCGCCTCGTCCGCCTCGGCCTGCGTGAGCGACGGCACGCCTTCGACGGCGCCCGGGGCCGGCAGGTTCGTCTGGTCGGGCAGCACGTTCAGTTCCGGCACGTAGCGGTCCTGCGGCTGGGTCTGGTGCTGCTTGAGCTTGTCCTGCTCCTCGGGCGGCAGGTCCGACTTCGCCTTCAGGGTCTCCTGCTCCTGCTTGCCCGCGTCCTGCGCCCGGAGCGGTAGCGGCGCCGCGAGCGCGAGGGCGATCGCCGTCGTCAGAAGGAATGCCGTGCGCGTCTTCATCTTGTCGAACCCCCCTTGGGACCTCTGAACCGCTGCCGGTCCATCGACCCTTAGACGGCGCGTCCGACCGTCACCTTGACCATGGTCAAGGCCCGATCGCCCTTCCTCATCCAGTCTGACCAACGGTCCCGACGAGCCGGAGTTCGCGCGGATGCCGCTTCGTCCCTTGCTTCGCCGCCTCGCCCTCCTCGTGCTCCTCCTCCCGGCCGCCGCCGCCGGGGCGCCCCTGGACGGCTGGCGCGAGGTGATGCCGGGGGCGGAGCGGATCGGCCCCGTAGAGGGCAGCCCGCCCGCCGCCGCCGCCTACAGGGGCGGGGACCCCGTCGGCTACGTGTTCTCGACCGGGGCCGTGAGCGACGCCAAGGGCTACTCCGGCAAGACGCTCGACATCCTGGTCGGCGTCGACGCCGAAGGCCGCATCACCGGCGCCCGCCTCGTCGAGCAGCACGAGCCGATCGGCGCCACCGGCAGCACCGTCGACGACCTGGAGGCGTTCGTGCGCGCCTACGCCGGGCGGGGCATCGAGGCCCCCCTTCGCGTGACCCGCGACGCCAAGGGGCCGGGCGAGGTGGACGCGATCAGCGGCGCCACCGTCACCTCGCTCGTCTTCAACGAGGCGATCCTGGGCGCCGCCCGCGCCGTCGCCCGCTCGCGCGGGCTGCTCGGGGGGCCGGCGGGCGCCGTCGACCTCGCCGGCTTCGCGCCGATGGCCTGGAAGGACCTCGTGGCGCAGGGCTGGCTCGCCGTGAAGCGGATCACCGTCGGCGAGGCGGAGGCGCTGCTGGCGAAGGAGGGCGGCCGCCTCGTGCCGCCGGGCGAGCCGGACGGCCTGTTCCTGGAGGTCGCCACCGGCCTCGCCTCGGCGGCGCGGGTCGGGCGCAACATCCTGGACCGCGCCGACTGGCGCGTCGTCGCGGCCGAACACGGCGCCAGGGACAGCCTGATCTTCGTCGGCGCGCGCGGGCGCTGGTCGGTCAAGGGCACCGCCTGGCGGCGGAGCGGCGTCTTCGAGCGCCTGCGCGTCGTCCAGGGCGAGCGCACCTTCGCGCTCAAGGCCGCCGACCACGTGCCGATCGAGGCGCTGGCGGCCAAGGACGCGCCGGCGTTCCGCGAACTGGCCCTGTTCGTCCTCCGCGAGGGGACGGGCTTTCGCCCCGACCGCCCCTGGCGCCTCCAGGTGCTGGCCGAGGGCGAGGACGCGGCGGGGGGAACGGTCGCGGCGGTCGTCGACGTGCCCTACGCGCCGCCGGGCAGCGAGGCGGCGCCGGTCGAGGTCGTCGACGCGGCGGCACCCCCGCTCTGGCAGCCCCCGCTCTGGCAAGAGGTCTGGCGCGACCGCTGGGTCGACATCGCCGTGCTGGTGACGGCGCTCGCCGTCCTGACGGGCATCCTCTTCGCCCAGGACCGGGTCGTGCGCTCGCGCCGGCTGCACGCCCGGCTGCGCGCGGGCTTCCTCGTCTTCACCCTGGTCTGGCTCGGCTGGTACGCGACGGCGCAGCTCTCGGTCGTCAACGTGCTCACCTTCGGCAACGCGCTTCGCACCGGCTTTCGCTGGGACTTCTTCCTCCTGGAGCCGCTCATCTTCATCCTGTGGTGCTACGTCGCCGCCGCCCTCCTGTTCTGGGGCCGGGGCGTGTTCTGCGGCTGGCTCTGCCCCTTCGGCGCGCTCCAGGAACTGCTCAACATGGCGGCAAGGCGCCTCGGCGTCCGGCAGGTCGACATCCCCTTCGCGCTGCACGAGCGCCTGCGCCCGATCAAGTTCCTGGTCTTCCTCGGCCTCTTCGCGCTCGCGCTGGGCTCCCTCGACCAAGCCCTGGTCGCGGCCGAGGTCGAGCCGTTCAAGACCGCGATCGTGCTCCAGTTCCGGCGGGCGTGGCCCTTCGTCCTCTACGCCGGCCTGCTGCTCGTGGCCGGCCTCTTCGTCCAGCGCTTCTTCTGCCGCTACATGTGCCCGCTCGGCGCGGCGCTGGCCCTGCCCGCGCGCCTGCGCCAGTTCGAGTGGCTGCGCCGCCACCGCCAGTGCGGCCAGCCCTGCCAGATCTGCGCCGTCGGCTGCCCCGTCGGCGCCATCCAGCCGCGCGGCGACATCCATCCGGGCGAGTGCATCTACTGCCTCGCCTGTCAGGTGAACTACCACGACGACCGAGTCTGCCCGGTGATGATCGAGCGCCGCAAGCGCCACGAGGGCCGGCAGGCGTGGCTGGACAAGGCCGCCAGGAAAGCCTGAGCGTCGCACCCCCGGAACCTTGCCGGGGCGGGTGGCGTTGGTCGCGGTGGAACGCGCAACCCGCCACGGACGCCCACCCTGACGAACGTCTCGAACGGTGAGGACGAGGCCGCGTTCAGGTCCCGTCTCGGCCTGGACGCCGCCGAATTCAAGATGCTGAACGCGCTGCCGCTGTTCCAGGCGCTCGGACCCGAGGCCCTGCGCCGGCTGCTGAAGGACTCCTTCGCGCGCGGCTACGAGCGCGGGGCCATCCTGTTCTTTCAGGGCGACGTGGCCGAACGGTTCTACATCGTGCTCGACGGCTGGGTCCGCCTCGTCCGCCACACGCCGGACGGCGGCGAGATCACCCTGGCCGTCTTCACCGCCGGCGAGACCCTGGCCGAGGCCGCCGTCCTGGACCTGCACCAGTTTCCCGTCGAGGGTCAGGTCGTGGCGCCGAGCCGCCTCCTCGTCATCCCGGCCGACGGCTTCCGCGCGTTCCTGCGCGAGGATGCGGCCTTGTGCTTCAGCATCATCGCCGCCCTCTCGCGCCGCCTTCTTTTCTTCCTGCAGAAGATCGAGCAGCTCTCCACCCGCTCGACGGTGGAACGCACGGCCCAGTTCCTCCTGCGGTTTGCAACCCAAGAGGAGGGTTCCTGCACCGTCCGCCTGCCGCTTGACAAGTCGTTGATTGCCGCGCGGCTCGGAATGCAGCCCGAGACCCTGTCGCGCGCGTTCGCCAAGCTGCGCCCCCTGGGCGTCAGGGTCGAGCGCGAGGTCGTCGTGATCGACGATGTCAAGGCCTTGAGAAGCAGGTTCGCCGAGGGCAATGCCTTGGCGTTGAATTAGCCTTTCTCGTGATGGATCGCGGCACGATCCGGCGGACGGGGCGTCGGCCGGATCATCCGGTCGCGTACCGGTTCGGTCGGACGCGCCCCCCGCGTATCGGATCGTCCGCCCTTCGATCCCGAAAGCCCGGACAAGGCCGAGGCCGCGTAGCCGAACGGACGAAATCGGTCTAATGAAGGAAGACGGTCGCTGCGGCTCCGCGCGTCGGCGCGGATCGACGACCCAAGAAACAACCGATGGGAGAGCACCGTGAGCGTTCTTGCGAACCGTTTTCTGTCGGCGCTGGCGCTGACATTCCTGCCCCTGTCGGCCTGGGCCGCCGACGTGGTGATCCCCGACCCCAACTACGCCTCCGGCCGCGCCACGGCCTACGCCACGAAGGCGATCGTCGAGGACGCGCTCGGCCTCGAGGTGGAGATGCTCCCGACGACGGCCGTCCCGGTGATCTTCGAAGCCATGAGCCGCGGCAAGGGCGAGATCGACGTCTGGACGGAGACGTGGCTGCCGAACCAGTCCGGCCCCGTGGACAAGTACGTGAAGGGGGACGGCACCGTCGTGCTGGGGGAGAAGTCCTTCCCGGCGAAGCAGGGCTACTGCGTGACCAGGGCGGCCTACGATGCCGGCGTCAAGACCGTCTTCGATCTGGCCAACCCGAAGAACGCAGCCCTGTTCGACACCGACGGCGACGGCAAGGGCGAGATCTGGATCGGCGCGCAGGGCTGGCAGTCGACCAACACCGAGACGATCCGCGCCCGCGACTACGGCTTCGCCGACTTCTTCGAACTCCAGTCCACCGACGAGGCCGTGGCCACGGCCGGGCTCGACGCGGCGGCGAAGGCCGACAAGCCCTGGGTCGGCTACTGCTATTCGCCGCACCAGAACTTCGCCATCTACGACCTGACGTTCCTGGAGGAGCCCCCGTACAACCCGGCGGATTTCGTGATGGTCCAGCCCGCCGAAGACCCGGCGTGGAAGGAGAAATCCCACGTCGCCTCGGCCTACGCCGACACGACCGTCCACTTTTCCTGGGCAAAGTCGCTCGAAGAGCGCCAGCCCCAACTCGTCGCCCTCCTGAAGAACATCCAGTTCTCGGCCGACGACGTGAACACGTGGTCCCTCGACATCGTGAACGGGGGCGACCCGGACACGATCGCCAGGGACTGGGTCGCGGCGCACCCCGACCTGATGGCCCAGTGGATGGGGCGCTGAGGGCCAGCCCCCCACCGGACGGTTCGCGGGCCGGCGACGGGGACGGCCCGGCCGTCCTCCTGGAGAACGTCTGGAAGATCTTCGGGGACCGCGCCGGCGAGGCCCTGAAGGCCGCGCGCGACGAGGGGCTGCCCAAGTCCGAAATTTTGAGGGATCTTCACTGCGTCGTGGGCGTGGCCGACGCCGGGATCCGCGTCGAGCGGGGCGAGATCTTCTGCGTCATGGGCCTGTCGGGCAGCGGCAAGTCGACGCTCCTGCGCCACGTCAACCGCCTCCTGGAGCCGACCGCCGGCAGGGTCCTGGTCCAGGGCCGGGACGTGACGGCCATGAACGCGGGGCAGTTGCGCGACCTGCGCGCCCGGCGCATCGGGATGGTCTTCCAGAACTTCGCGCTTCTGCCGCACCGCAACGTCCGCGACAACGTGGCGCTGCCCCTGGAGATCCAGGACGTGGCCCTCAACGAACGCTTCGACCTCGCGGAGGCGGCGCTCGAGAAGGTCGGGCTTTCAGGCTGGGGCGACCGTTTTCCGGCGAGCCTGTCGGGCGGGATGCAGCAGCGCGTGGGCCTCGCAAGGGCCTTGGCCGCCGACCCGCCGATCCTCCTGATGGACGAGCCGTTCAGCGCGCTCGACCCCCTGATCCGTCGCCAGTTGCAGGACCAGTTCCTCCACCTGAGCCACGCCATGCAGAAGACGGCGGTCTTCGTCACCCACGACCTCGACGAGGCGATCCGCATCGGCAACCGCATCGCCATCATGAAGGACGGCGTCATCGTCCAGACCGGCACGCCCGAGGACATCGTCGCCCATCCGCGGGACGATTACGTCGCCAGCTTCGTCGCCAACATCTCCCGGCTGCACGTGGTTCACGCGGCCGGGATCATGGAGCCCGTGGCCGCGTTCCGGGGCCGCGCGCCGGGGATCCCCGACATCGAAGCGTTCCCCAGGGCGAGGGCCGACATGACCATCGCGGAGCTGATCGACCTCGCCGCCGGCGGCACCGACCCCCTGGCGGTGACGGACGGCGAGGGCCGGACGGTCGGCGTGATCGACAACCGCCGCCTGCTGACGGGCATCAGGGGGGACGCGCGATGACGGACCACGCCCCGGACGGCCGGTACGCCGGCCTCGTCCGCGCCTTCGTCGGGCGCGGGGGCGACTACTACGCCGACGCCTTCCGCCGGATCGGCTCGGTCCGGGGGATCGCGTGGCAGATGAACCCCGCTGCCTTCCTGCTCGGGCCGGTCTGGTGCGCGGCGCGGGCGCTCTGGGGCCTGTTCTGGCCCGCCTTCGTCGTCGAGGTCCTCGCCGTCGTCCTGATCGGCATCGGCCTGTTCGGCAACCTCGGCGGCGACGAGCTGGTCCGCGCCGAGCGGCTGACCCGGATGGCCGAGGAACGCATGAACGCCGCCGAACGGGCCGGGGCGGAGGGGAGCGCGCTCGGCGACAGCATGAAGCGTTCCGCCGAGGCCATCGCCGCCTCGGCGGAAGGCGCCCGCGCCAGGGCCGCCCTGGCGGGCGGGAACGCGCGGCGCTACTGGATCGGTGGGCTGGCCCTGTTCCTGGGGATCCGGCTCGGCGTCGCCCTTGCCGCGAACGCGGCGCTGGCGCGGCGCTTTCGCAGGTGGCGCGGCGCCCGCGACCTCCCGCACGGGAAGGGAACCGGGCGGGCGGCCTTCGCGGCGGCGATGGTCGTCTTCTCCTACCCGCTCGCGGTCTACCGCTTCGCCCTGGGCGAGGCGCCGGATTGGCTCGTCCGGTTCCCGGCCGACCCCGCGACCCGCAACGCGGCCTCGCGCGCCATCGACGGCGCGGTGCGGTGGATCGCCGGCACCTTCGACGGGGTCTTCTCCGCGATGACGGCCGGCATCGACGCCGTATTGAACCTGATGGAAACCGCGCTCGTCCTGACGCCCTGGCCGATCGTCATGGCGGTGACGCTGGCGCTGGCGTGGCAGGTCTCCGGCCGGCGGGTGGCGATCTTCTCGGCGGCGGCGCTCGCCTATCTCGGCTTCCTCGGCTTTTGGGAGAAGAGCATGGCGACGGTGGCGCTCCTGGGCACCGCCGCCTTCCTGTGCATCCTGATCGGCATCCCCCTCGGCGTCTGGTGCGGGCGCAGGCCGCGCGCCTACGCCGCCGTCCGCCCGGCCCTCGACTTCATGCAGACCATGCCGGCCTTCGTCTACCTCATCCCGGTCATCGCCTTCTTCGGCATCGGCAAGCCGCCCGGCATCATCGCCACCCTGGTCTTCGGGATGCCCCCCGTCATCCGCCTCACGGCGCTCGGCATCGCCGGCGTGCCCGAGGCGATCCGCGAGGCCGCCACCGCCTACGGCGCCGACCGGCGCTTTCTGCTCCTCAAGGTCGACCTGCCGCTCGCCATGCCGTCGATCATGACCGGGGTGAACCAGACCCTGCTCATGTGCCTGTCGATGGTCGTGATCGCGTCGCTCATCGGCGCGAAGGGGCTGGGGGAGGACGTGCTCTCGGCCCTGCAATACGCGGCCGTGGGCCAGGGCATCCTCGCCGGCGTGGCGATCCTGATGTGCGCCATGGTGCTGGACCGGATCGTCCAGGGCCGCGCTAGCTAAAGGCCGTTCGACCCTGCGACGCGAACGCCTGCAGGCGTTCGTGGAACGGGCGGTGGTGGTCCAGGTAGCGCCGCATGTTGGGGTGGCGTTCGGCGAGATCCCGGAAGTCGCGCGCCTGCGCCAGGAGGTCCGCCTCGGTCAAGGGGCGGATCGAGCGGGAGGCGGCCACGTCCCCGTGCCAGCCCTCGACCTGCGCCCAGTCCGCCGGCGTCCCGCCGTCCCATTCGAAGGCGCCCGGCACGAAGTCGAGGCCGAACGCCGCCCACAGGGCGCCGATCGTCCCTCGCGGGTCGCGGCGGACGTCCTCCGAGCGCAGCACGAGGGGCGCCTTGCCGGTCGTCGCCCTCAGCGCGTCGAAGTGCCGCCACTGCGCCTCGATGCCGATCTCCTCGCAGGTGACGTCGGGGTCGAGCTTGAAGTAGGACGCGATCGCGGCCTGCGGGTCGCGGATCAGAAAGCAGTTCCCGATCCGGCAGGAGAACGCCTCGTCCTCGACGATCCTCGGCACGACGTAGTAGCTCATGTCCTTGAAGAAGACGGGCCGCGCTTCGGCCCGCCCCAGGATGGAGTCGCGGATCGCCTCGTAGGCGACGGGATGGCCCTCCTGGACCTCGAAATGCGGCATCACCCGGCACTTGCGGTGGACGTAGTAGTCGTACATGAAGGGCTCGTGCAGGCAGTCCATGTCGCCCCGCGCGCGCATGACGCGCTCGAACGCCGTCGAGGTGGAGCGCGGGTGCGACCAGAGGGCGACGATCGGGTGCGCGCTCATGCCAGCGCCCCGAACGCGGCGTCGAGCCCTTCGGCCACCGCGTCCACGTCTTCGAGCGCGAGGCACATCGGCGGCACCATCCGCAGCACCGATTGGAACGGGCCGGACTTGGAGAGGATCAGCCCCTGTTCGCGGCAGTTCTCGAAGACGGCGGCGGTGGTCTTCGGGTCGGGCTCCTTGGTGGCGCGGTCCTTCACCATCTCGATCGCCAGCATCAGGCCCCGCCCGCGCACGTCGCCGATCGCGGCGTGACGCCCTTGCAGGTCCTTCAGGCGCGCGAGCAGGGCGGCGCCGACCCGCTTCGCGTTGTCCTGCACCCGGTCCTCGCGGATCACCCGCAAAACGGCGCGGCCGGCGGCGCAGGAGGTGGGGTTGGCGCCGTAGGTGTGGAACAGGAACTTCTCCGCCATCGGGGCCGCGACCTCCCGGCGCGCGACGACGGCGCCCAGGGGAAAGCCGTTGCCGATCCCCTTCGCCATCACGACGACGTCGGGGACGACGCCGCCCGCCTCGAAGCCCCACATGTGGTCGCCCGTGCGCCCGAACCCCGACTGGACCTCGTCCGCGACGTAGAGCCCGCCGGCGGCGCGGACCCGCTCGGCGGCGCCCGACAGGTAGCCGGGCGGCATCTCGACGATCCCGCCGTAGCCCTGCACGCTCTCGATGAAGATGCCGGCGACGCGCCCCGTGGTGGCGGCGGCGATGGTGCGGTCGATCTCGTCCAGGTAGGGTTGCGTGCCGGCGCCGAAGACGCCCCGGTACTGGTTCGGCTCCGCGACGAAGGCGACGTTGCCGGGCATCCCCGGGTGCCGCCAGCCGGCGATCCCGGTGATCGACTGCGCCGCCGCCGTCGGCCCGTGATAGGCGGTGCGAAGGGCCAGGAGGTCGAGGTTGCCGGTGAAGGTCCGCGCCATGGTCATCGCAAGGTCGATGGCCTCGGCGCCGGAATTGGTGAAGTGCACGACCCAGTCGTGACCCCGGGGCATGGTCGCGGCCAGCTCCTCGGCGAGGTGCGCGGGCGTCGGGTGGTGGAACATCGTCGTGCAGTGGGTGAGTTCCCGCGCCTGCGCCATCGCGGCCGCGACCACCTCGGGGTGGGCGTGGCCGACCGAGACGCAGACGTTCATCCCCAAAAGGTCGATATAGCGCCGCCCGTCGGCGTCCCAGAGGTACTGCATCCTGCCCTTCCTGAATACGATCGGGTCCTGGAACGGCACGAACCGGCGCTGCGAGGCCGCGTAGTACCGGTCGCGCCGGGCCGCCGTCGCGGCCGGCGACCAGTCGGTCTCAAGGGGGGTGGCGCTCATCCTTCGCTCCTCAGGCTTTCAGCCGCACGTTGCCGGGGTCGTAGGGCGGTTCGGGCAGGATCCGGGCCGGACGGTCCCTTCCCAGGATCCGCACCCTCAGCCCCTCGCGCGGGGCCGCGGGGCGCAGGTAGGCGAGCGCCAGGGCCTTGCCGGTCCGGTGGCCGTGGGCGCCCGAGGTGACGATGCCGACGGGATCGCCCCCTGCGATCACCGCGTGGGCGTAGAACGGGTCCACGTCGGCGCCCTCGACCTCGAGCAGCACCATGTCCCAGGGGTTCGCCCGCGCCAGCATCGCCGCCTTGCCGACGAAGTCGCGCCCTTCGGGCCGCACCAGGAACGACAGGCCGCTCTCCGGCGGCGTGCGCTCGGTCGTGAGGTCGAGGCCCCAGGCGCGGTAGCCCTTCTCCAGCCGCATCGCGTTGGCGGCGTAGGCGCCGTAGAGGCCGAGCCCCAGGGGACGGCCCGCCGCCTCCAGGGTCAGGAACAGCGCCGCCGCCCGGTCCCGCGCCACGTGCAATTCCCAGCCGAGTTCGCCGACGTAGGAGACGCGAAGGGCGCGGACGGGGACGCCCGCGACCGCGATCTCCCGGACCGAGAGCCAGGGAAAGCCGTCCCCCAGGTCCGCGTCGGCGAGCCCGGCCAGCAGCGCCCGCGACCTCGGCCCCATGACGCCCACGACGGCGAGGTCCTCGGTACGGTTCGTCACCGTCACGTCGAAGCCCCGGCAGCGGTCGCGCAGCAGGTCCTCGTCCCGCTCCTCGGCGGCGGCGGCGGAGGTGAGGTAGGCGCGGCCGTCGGCCAGCGCGGCGACGGTGAACTCGGAGGCGACGCCCCCCGCCGGGGTGAGCGCGTGGATGAGCCCGACCCGGCCCGGCGCCGGCGCGCGGTTGGCCCCGAGCGCGTTCAGGAAGGGCAAGGCGTCGGGGCCTTCGACCTCGAACTTGGAAAAGACCGACAGGTCGGCCAGCGCCACCCGCCCCGCCGCCGCCTCGACCTCGCCCGCCACGGGCGCGAACCAGTCGGTGCGGCGGAAGCTCTCGCGGGCGCGGTCGCCGGGCCTGTCCGAGAACCAGTTCGGCCGCTCCCAGCCGTGCGCCGCCCCCATCACGGCACCCCGCGCCAGCATCAGGTCGTGCAGGGGCGACAGGCGCAGCCCGCGCCCGGCGGGGCGCTCCTCGTGGGGGTAATGCACGCCGAACTGCAGGCCGAAGCACTCGACCGCCTTGGCGACCCGGTAGCCGCGCCCGGCCCAGGCGCCGAACCGGCGGCCGTCCACCGCGAGCGCGTCCATCGGCGGCGCGCCGTGGGTCATCCAGTGGGCCAGGAACCGGCCGGCGCCGCCGCCCTCCATCACGCCCATGCTGGACCCCGTCAGCAGCCACGCCCCCGGCAACCCGTGCGCCGGGCCGATCAGCGGGTTGGCGTCGGGGGTGAAGGTGATCGGGCCGTTCACGACCGTTTTCAGCCCGCCGCTGCCCAGCGCCGGGATCCGCGCCATCGCCGCCTCGACGATGGGCTCGACGCGGTCGAGGTCGGGCGGCACCAGTTCGGCCCCGAATTCGGGCGGCACCCCGTCCACCGCCCAGACCTGCGCCTCCCGCTCGTAGGGGCCGAGGATCAGCCCGTCCCGCTCCTGGCGCACGTACCAGCTCTCCTCGGGGTCGCGGATGATCGGCAGCTCGGGGGCGCCGCTCGCGGTCCGGGCGGCGATTTCGGGCAGGGTGTCGGTGACGAGGTACTGGTGCAGCACCGGGACCGAGGGCACGTTGACCCCCATCATCCGCCCGACCTCCCAGCCCCACGTGCCCGCCGCGTTGACCACGTGCCGCGCGCGCATCGTCCCCTTGGCCGTCTCGACGACCCAGGCCCCGCCTTCCCGCCGGACCGCTTGGACCGGGTTGTACCGTTGAATGACGGCGCCCAGCCCGACCGCCACCCGCGCCATCGCGTTGGTGGCGAGCGTCGGGTCGACGTGGCCGTCGTCGGGCTCGTGGATCCCGCCCAGGAGCCCGTCGAGCCGCGCCAGCGGGTACAGTTCGGCGATGCGGTCGGGCGTGAGCAATTTGAGCGGGTGGCCCGTGAAGGCCGAGAGCCCGGCGACGTGGGCGAACTCGTCCATCCGGTCGGGGTTGCGGGTGATCCGCATGGCACCGGTGCGGTGGAAGCCGCAGCCCTCCCCCGTCTCTTCCGGCAGGATGTCCCGGTAGAGCCGGACCGAGGCCGCCCGCAGTTCCTGGATCGTCGCGTTGTGCGCGAAGTGGGTGCAGAGCCCCGCCGCGTGCCACGTCGAGCCGTGGGTGAGGTCGTTCTTCTCGACCAGCACGACGTCCCGCCAGCCCGCCTTGGCGAGGTGGTAGAGGAGCGAGACCCCCATCGCCCCCCCGCCGATGACGACCGCCCGCGCGTCGGTCATGCCCGCATCCTCTCGCCCTTGGGGTCGAAGGGCGGCCTCGCCAGCGCCCGCGCCGGATAAAGCCGCCCCGCCACGTCGACCTCGAACCTTCGCTCGCCGGTCCCGGCCAGGGTCTCCCCCGGCGCCACGGCGATCAGGCCGAGCGCCAAGGTGAGCCCCGTGCGGGCACCCCTCGCACCCGAGGTCGTGGCGCCGACGACGCGGCCCCCTTCCAGGATCGGCTCGTCGTGCAGGATCAGGGGATGCCCCGCCACGTCGAACAGCACGAGGCGGCGGGTCAACCCCTCCGCCCGCTGCCGCTCCAGGACGGCCTTGCCCTGGAACGGCTTGCCCCAATCGACCGCGAAGCCCAGCCCCGCCTCCAGGGGCGTGACCTCGGGGCCGAGGTCGTGGCCCCAGTGCCGGAACCCCTTCTCGATCCGGCAGGAATCGAGCGCGTAGTGGCCCATCGGCCGGGCGCCGGCGGCGGCGAGCGCGTCGAAGGCCGGGCCGGCGGCGGGGGCGGGGACGGTCAGTTCCCAGCCCAGCTCGCCGACGAAGCCGAGCCGGGTCGCGGTGCAGGGAACGCCCGCGACCATGACGTCGCGCGCCGTGGAAAAGGCGAAGTCGTTCCAGTCGCCCGGCGACAGGCCCGCCAGCAGCGCCCGCGCCCCGGCCCCCATGACGCCGAGCACCGCGAAGTCCTCGGTGCGGTCGGCGAGCGTCACCCGCCGCCCGGCCGCCGCGCGCCGCAGCCAAGCCAGATCCCGCCAGCGGGTCGCGGCCCCGGAGACGAGGCGGAAGCGATCCTCCGCCAGCCGGGTCACGGTCACGTCGGCCTCGATCCCGCCTCCTACGTTCAGGAGCGGCGTGTAGACGGCCCGGCCGACCGCCACGTCCAGGCCGGCGCAGGCCAGACGGTCGAGGAGCGCGAGGGCGTCGGGTCCGATCACGTCGATCTTGGTGAAGGGCGAGAGGTCCAGGAGGACAGCCCCCTCCCGCATCACCGCCGCCTCGCGCTCGACGATCCGCCGCCACGGCTGGTCGCCCACCGCGTAGGGGAGGTCGCGCTCGGCCGCGTCCTTGGCGTACCATAGCCCCCGCTCCCACCCGGCGGTGAGGCCGAAGACGGCCCCTTGCGCCGCCCAGCGGTCGTGCAGCGCCGACCTTCGCAGGCCCCGCCCGGCCTTGGGCTGCTTGAAAGGCCAGTGCGGCGCGAAGAGGTCCGCCACGGCCTCCGCCATCCGCGCCCGCAGGTGCGCGGGCGACGCGGCCTTCGGGTCGGCGCGGGCGACGTCGACCTCCCACAGATCCATCGGCGGGTGGCCGTCCACGACCCAGTCGGCCAGCGCCCGGCCGATCCCGGCCGACGACATGACCCCCACCGAGTTCATGCCCGCGGCGACGTAGAGCCCGTCCACGGCGGGCGTCTCGCCGATCAGCGGGCGGGTGTCGGCGGTGAAGCCCTCCGGCCCGTTCATGAAATGCTGGATCCCCGCCTCGGCCAAGGACGGCATCAGGGCGAGCGCCGCCTCCATGAAGGAGGCGAACTGGTCCCAGTCCTCGGGCAGTTCGAGGAAGGGGCGGTCGCCCTCGGGGCCGAAGGCGTCCCAGCACTTGGCGTCGGGCTCGAACCCGCCGATCACGAGCCTGCCGGCGTCCCCCTTGACGTAGATGCCGGCGTCCAGGTCGCGGACCACCGGGAACGGGTTCGGCAAGCCGGGGATCGGCGCCGTCACCACGTACATGTGCTCGACCGGCTGGAGCGGCAGGGCGACGCCGGCCTCGTCGGCGAGCGGCTTCGACCACGCCCCGGCGCAGAGCACGACGCGCCCGGCGTCGATCCGGGTCCCGTCCGTCAGGACCACGCCCCGCGCGCGGCCCCCCTCGACGGCGATTCGCGCCACCCTGGCCCCCTCTTGGATCGTCACCCCGCCGTCCCGCGCGGCGCGGGCGTAGGCCATGCAGAGGTCGACCGGGTTGACGCTGCCGTCCTCGGGCACCATCAGCGCGCCGACGTGGGCCGAGAGGTCGAGCCCCGGCACCGCGACGGCCTCGGGCGGCACGATCTGGGGCATCAGCCCCTGCCTGCGGCCCACGGCGGCGATGCGGCGCAGCTCGTCCATCCGCGCCGCGTCGCGGGCGAGCCAGTAGCCGCCCGTCCGGCGGTAGCCCGTGCCCATCCCCGTCTCGGCCTCGAGGCGGGGAAACAGCTCCAGCGCGTAGGATGCGAGCCGGGTCATGTTCGCCGTCGCGCGCAAGGGGCCGACGATCCCGGCCGCGTGCCAGCTCGTGCCCGACGTGAGCGTGTTGCGCTCCAGGAGCAGCACGTCCCCGGCGCCGCGCCGCGCCAGATGGTAGGCGACGCTCAACCCGACGGCGCCGCCGCCGATGATCAGGATCCTCGCCATCAGTAGTAGTTCACGTCCGGTTTCTCGGCCTTGCGGCGGGCGACGTAGTCCTGCAACGCGGCGTCGATCGCGGGGTCGAGGCCGGGATCTTCATACGCCTCCAACTGCCGCTTCCACAGCGCGTTGGCCCGCGCCGCCGCGTCGAGGCCCCCCGCCGCCGCCCACTGCTCGTAGGCGTTGTTGTCGGGGGTCAGGGGGCGGAACAGGGCCGACAGGAAGTTCGCCTGGGTGTGCTCGCTGCCCAGGAAGTGCCGCCCCGGCCCGGTCGCGGCGATCGCCGCCATCGCCTGCGCGTTCTCGCTCAGGTCGATCCCCTCGAAGAACCGGCCCACCTTGGCGCAGAGGTCGGCGTCGAGCACCGTCTTCTCGAACGAGGTGACGAGCCCGCCCTCGAGCCAGCCGGTCGCGTGGTTGACGACGTTGGCGCCCGCGAACATCGCCATGAGCAGGCCCCACGCCGCCTCCTGCTGGCTCTGCCCGTCCGGCACCTTGGAAGCCGAGAGCGTGCCGACCGTGTGCAGCGGCACCCCCAGCCGCCGGGCGAGCTGCCCCGCCGCCAGCACCATCAGCCCGGCCTCGGGCGTGCCGAAGGTGGGGGCGCCCGACTGCATCGACATCGTCGAGGCGAAGCTGCCCATCAGGCAGGGCGCCCCGGGGGCGATCAGCTGGACCAATGCCAAGCACGCCATCGCCTCGGCCAGCACCTGCGCCAGCGTGCCGGCCACCGTGCAGGGGCTCATGGCGCCGGTCAGCACCCAGGGCGTGCAGGCGACGGGCTGGCCCGCCCGGGCGTAGGTCTTAAGGGCGCCCGACATGTGGCTGTCCAGGACCAGGGGCGCGTTGGTGTTGGAGACGCAGTAGAGCACCGCGTTCTCGGCCACGAAGCCCTCGCCGAAGAGGATCCGCGCCATGTCGAGCGCGTGCCCCGCCCGCTCGGCGCCGATGAAGGCGCCCATGAAGGCGCGGTCGGACCAGCGGATGTGCGCGTAGAGCATGTCGAGGTGCCGCTTGTTGGCGGGCAGGTCGACGGGCTCGCACACGACGCCGCCCGAATGGTGCAGGGCCGGGATCGTCTGGTGCAGCCTCACGAGCCGGACGAAGTCGCCGTAGGTCGCGTAGCGCCGCCCTTCATCCAGGTCGTGCACGAAGGGCGGCCCCCACGAGGGGCAGAGCACCGTGGCGTCGCCGCCGATCCGCACCGCGTTCGCCGGGTTGCGCGCGTGCTGGACGAAGCTCGGCGGCGCCGTGGCCCGGATGGTCCTGCGGCAGAAGCCGGGGTCGAAGCGGACGCGGGCGTCCCTCACCTCGCAGCCGGCATCGCGGAAGACCGCGAGGATCTCGGGGTCGCCCTGGAACTCCATCCCGATGTCCCGCAGGATCGCGTCGGCGTTCGCCTCGATCAGCGCGAGCCCTTCTTCCCCCAGCACGTTGAACGTGCCGAGGCGGCGCTGGATGTAGGGCGCGCGCGGCGCCTCCGTCCGCTCGCGGGCGGCGCTCCGGCGTCGTCTCTGGTGCTCGGGTCGGGACATCGGCCGTCGCCTTTGCTGCTGCCCCACCGAGCGTGCCGCCGGCCGCGGCGGCGGGCAACCGGCTTCCTTCAGTAGTAGCATTTCTTATGGTAGGAGGGTGCCGGGAGGCTTCATGCAGGCGCGGTTCTCGTCTAACGCCAACTTGGTCAAGGCGATGGAGGTCTTCGTCGCCGTGGCCGAGACCGGCCAGATGACGGGTGCCGCGCGCGCCCTCGGCCTCACCCAGTCCGCCGTCTCGCAGCACGTCGCCGCCCTGGAGAAGGCCTACGGGGTCCGCCTGTTCGACCGCAGCGTCCGCCCCGCGCGGCTCACCCAGGGCGGCGCCTTGCTCCTTGGGCACGCGGCGCGGATCCTGCACGCCGTCGCCGACCTCGACACCGGGATGCGCCACCGGGGGCCGCACCCGATCAGCGTGCTCAAGATCGGCCTTCTGGCCTCGATCGCCACCACCCTGACGCCGGACTTGGTGGCGCTGGCGCGGGACGGCTTCGGCGTGCAGGACGTGACCCTCCACGCCGGGCAGAGCGGCCAGCACGAGGCCCTGCTGCGCACCAAGAAAGCCGACATCGCCATCACCTCGAACCCGTTCTACGACATGGACGGGCTGGAGCGGCACCCGGTCCTGCGCGAATCCTTCCTCCTCGTCCTGCCCGGATCCTACCGGGGACCGCACGGGACGCTCGAAGAGGTGGCGTCCCGCCTGCCGCTGATCCGCTTCGCCGACACGACCGGCGTCGGGCGCCAGACCATCCAGCACCTGCGCCGCCTCGACCTCGCCCCGGCCCGCGTCATCCAGGCCGACCGCTCCAGCATGGTGTCCGCCTGCGTCGCCAGGGGGATGGGGTTCGCGCTGCTGACGCCGAGCCTCCTGATCGACGGCTTCGTCGAGCGGATGCCGGTCCGGATCCTGCCGCTGCCAGTCGCCCGCGTCTCGCGCACGCTTACCGTCGTCGCCCGCGCGAACAAGCTCGGCCCCTTCCCCGCAAAGGTCGCGGGCCTCGCCCGCAGCAGGCTGACCGACCAGATTGCAACCCAGATGGGCGAGGCCGGGCTGTCGGCCCTCGCGTTTCCCGAAGACGGCTGACGCGCACCCTCCTCGTGCGGCGCCGGGGCGCGCCGGTGGTCGATGCCCGTTACGTGCGGGTGCGCCTGCCGGGGGAGGAAGCGCCGGTCGCGCCGAGCCCCAGGAGGAGCTGGCGGCGCTGCTGGTGCTGGCGGAACAGGGCGAGGTGGCGTGGGGCCGGGCGGCGAGGTTGCGCGGGCCAGCCCCGGTCTCACAGGAGACACAGGCGGCCGTGCGGTGGTTGGCAAGGGGCGCCTTGACCGTGCCTTAAGCCTCTGCGCCGGGACCACCGGCCTCGAACGGAGGCCGGCTCCCTTGTGGAGCGCGCGCCCCTTCGACCGGACATGGGGCTCACCGTGGGTGCCTGGGCTTGCGCCCGTGCCGGATGGCACGACGCGGATAGAAAGCATCGCCGGCCGGGAGCGCAGGCGGCGCTACGGTACCGGGCAGAAGCTCAGGCTGGTCGAGGGTTGAGCCTGGAATGTTCGACGGGCAGCCCCGCATGACGGTCCCGGCGGTCGCACGACGGCACGGGGCACCGCCGAGCCTGCCGTTCGGCTGGAGGCGTCTGATGTCGGAAGGCGGTCGGGTCGCGGTCAGGGCCGGTGGGGACGTCGTGGCCATCGGCCGCGCCCGCGGGCCGGAGCAGCGGCCGCAGGAGGCGGAACGCCCGCTCGGCCGCAAGGCCTTGGAAGGCGAGGTGATCGAGGAGGCGCTGGCCGCTGCTCGGGGGGAAAAGCCCGCTTGGCGGTTGCCGTCGCCCGGCCCGGATCGGGGACGACAACGAGAACCACCCCCACCGCGGGGCTTGCGGATGCGCTCGCCTCGCGCGTTCATCCGCAGCCGATCGCCACCAGCCCCGTGTCCCGTTCAACGGGGGCAGCTCCACCTTGCCAAGCGTCCCGCTTTGGGGTCTGACACGGTGCCGACGGCCGGGATTGCCCGGCGCGACGACGCCGCGGTGCTTCTTGGGAGGCGGATCCTCATGACGACCGACCCCACCCTGACGCCGCGAAGGGGTGCGGCCGGCGGTGCGGCGGCGGGGGGGGGCGAGCGGTTCCGCAACGCCGTCGCCGCCGCGCTCGCGGTCCGCGTCCTGGCCGAGCGCGCCGCGCCCGATCCGCTCGGGCTCGGCGCGGGCGTGATCCTGAGCGCGGTCGGCTTGGAAACGGCGCACGCCGTCGACGCCGCCGCCGAGACCTCGGCGGGCGGCCGGATCCTCGTCCAGGCGAAGCGCGGGCTGGCGTGGAGCCCACGTCCGGGCAGCGAATGCGTCAAGACCCTCGACCAGACGGTCCGGCAGCTCGCGGGGGGCGTCGCGGTCGACGGGCGGACGCGGCCGCTCGACCCGAAGCTCGACCGGCTCGTGATCGCGGTCGACCCCTCGGCCTCCGGCCGCGTCAGGAACGAGCTTCGCACGCTCCTGGAGGACATCGCCGCCGGGCTGCCGGAGGGACGCACGCCCGACGACCCGCCCATGAGCCAAGCGAAGCGCGACCTGCTGGCCGGCCTCAAGGAGGTCGCCGGGCGCGCATGGCAGGCGGAGAGGCAGACGGAGCCGCTGCCGTTCGAGCGGCTGCTCCGGCTCGTGCGGGTGCTCGTCGTCGAGGACGGGGGCGGCGACGCCGAGCGGACAATCCTGGCCGACGCCGTGCTGGCGGAGGCGTCCGAGGCGCCCGCCGTCTGGGCGGCCTTCATGGACCGTGCCAGTACCCTGGCCCCCGGCCACGGCTTGGCGGACCGTGCCTCGCTTCAGGAATATCTCGATGGGCTAAGCTTTCGCCTGCGCGCGGCCCGCTCGCTGCGCCCAGACATCGAGCGTCTGCGGGAGGAGAGCGACGGGCACCTCGCCCACCTGCACCGGCTGGCGGTCATCGGGACCGCCTTGGGCGAAATCGTCGTCGAACGGCCGGTGGCGGCGGCCCTGGCGGACACGGCGCACCATGGGCACGCGCTCGTCGTCGGCGAGGCGGGCGCCGGCAAGTCGGGGGTGCTGCACGCCTTCGCCCAGGCGATGCGGGCCGAGGGGCACGACGTGGTCGTCCTTGCCGTCGAGCGGCCGAACCTCGCGCCGGACGGGACGCCGATCCGGGGGCTGGCGCACGGCCTCGCCGCCGTCCTGGCCGGCTGGCCCGGCGCGACGCCGGGGTTCGTCGTCGTCGACGGGCTGGACGCGGCGCGCTCGGACGCCGAGGCTGCCCCCCTTCGCCACGCGGTCGAGGCCCTCGCCGCCCGTTCCGGCCGCTGGCGCGTCGTCGCCTCGATCCGCAAGTTCGACCTGCGCCACGGCCGGGGCTGGCAACGCCTGTTCAAGGGAGCGCCCAAGGCCGGCTTTGCCGACGCCGAGTTCGCTGCCGTGCGCCACGTCGACGTCGGGCGGCTTGACGACGCCGAGCTGGCGCAGGCCGCTGGGCGGCACGCCGGCGTGCGGGACCTGCTCGGGGCGGCGTCGCCGTCCTTCAGGGACCTGCTGCGCTCACCCTTCAACCTGCGCCTCGCGGTCGAACTGCTCGAGGGGGGCCGCCCCCCGACCTCGGCACGATCGGCACGCGGGTCGATCTGCTCGACGCCTATTGGGACGAACGGGTACGCGTCTCGCCCTACGCCGCCGGGGGGCGCGAGGCCGTGCTCGCCGCCGCCGTCCAGCGGATGGCGGAACGGTGAAGCCTTCAGGTTCCTCGTCATGAGATCGGGGAAACGGGCGCTACCTTGGCCGGGTTGCTGAGCGACCACGTCCTGATCGAGTGGCGGGACGAAGGCGCCGCGCGCGTCGATCGCAGCCGCCTCGCCTTCACCCACAACCTGCTCTTCGACTACGCCGGCGCGCTCTACCTCTTCGGCCGGCTCGAACCGGACGGGCTTGCCGCGCGGCTGCGCGAGGGCGCGCGCGACCTGATCCTGTTCGCCCGGCCGAGCCTGGAGCTGCACCTGCGCCGGCTCTGGCAGCAAGATCGCCCGGCGTTCTGGCGCCTCGGCCTCGCCTTGCGCGCGGCCGAGGGGGTGCCCGAGCTGGCGCGGCTGGTGGCGCCCCTCGTCGCCGCCGAGGCGGCGCGGACTGCGGCGGACGCGGCGGGGCTGACGCGGGCGCTGGCGGACCGCTCCGGCGGGGCCGAGGCGGCGGAAGGGCTCGTGCTCCACCTCGTCGCGGCGCTGGAGATCATGCCCGAAGCCCGGCGGCGCGGGGCGATCGAGGCGGGTCCCTGGGCGGAGGTCGCCCGCGCGGCGGCGGAGGCCCTGCCCCACCCCCCACCGTTCCGAACGGGCGTTTTGCGTCCACCGCCTGCTCCCGGTCGTGACGCGGGCCTCGCCGGCGGGGGAGCCGTCGACGCCATCACCCGCATCGTCCGGCGCTGCCTCGCCGACCACCGCCACCTGTTCGCCGGGCAGGCGGGCCTCAAGCGCGACCTCGTCGACGTGCTCGACGCCTTCGTCCGCGCCGGCTGGCCCGAGGCGGTGCGGCTCGGCCTGGATCTGGGCGAGATCTACTGACGGCGGGGGCGCACCGCAGGCCCGCGACACCCAAAGACCCTGCAATCGTGCCGTGGCCGGTAGGGGTCCGCCGCCATCTCGTTCAAGGGGTTGGCCCTTCCTTGGCCGATGCCTCCCGCCCCCAGAGGCCGTCGCTGAAGATCGTGGCGCGCACGGACCGCAGGTGCGCGAACATGGCGGCGGCGGCGGCGCGCTGGTCGCGCTGTTCCAGGGCCTGGAGGACGGCGCGGTGCTCCGCGCGGTAGCGGTCGCGCGTGGCCGGGCCGAACGAGGCCCGCTTCAGGCGTTCCCACGCCTCCTGGCCGCGCATCCGCCGCATCGCGTCCATGACCATGATGAAGATCGGGTTCTGCGTCGCCTCGGCGATCGTGCGGTGGAAGGCCACGTCCCATTCCTCGAAGGCCCGGTAGTCCTCGGCCCCCTCGCCGTGGGCGAGGCAGCGGTCGAGCCAGACCAGATGGTCGCGGCGGGCGCGCAGCGCCGCCTCGCCCGCGATGGCGGGCTCCAGCGCGAGCCGGGCGTCCATCAGTTCGATCGGCGAGGCGGTGCCGGCGGTCTCGATCGGCGCCTCGCTGACGAAGGTGCCGCGGCCCACCTGCCGGGTGATCCGGCCCTCGGCCTCCAGCCGCGCCAGCGCCTTGCGCAGCGTGCCCCGGTTGACGCCGAGGCGTTCCGCGAGCGCGCGCTCCGGCGGCAGGCGGCTTCCCGCCGGAAACGCCCTGCCGATCAGGCCCTGAAGGCGTTCGGGCACGCCCGTCGCGGCGGCCTCCTCGGCCGCATCCGTTCCCAACTCCATCCTCCGTCGTCCATCCGTGCCGGCTTTAACGGTTGACGCAACCATGAACCAAAGACTACCATTGGTCAACAATTGGTTAACCAAAAGAGGGCGGGGCCGGCGGCTTCGCCCCGCACCAGGGAAGGCCGCTCCATGCTCTCGCATCCAAGGCTGCCGCGCCGCCGCTTTCTGTCCGCCGCCGCCGGCACCGCCCTCGCGGCCGGCGTCGGCCGGGCCGCGTTCGCGCAGGACTACCCCAGCCGGAACGTCCACATCACCGTCCCAACGGGCGAGGGCGGCGGCGCCGACCGGGACGCCCGGACCTTCACCAAGGTCTGGGCCGACCACATGAAGACGAACTTCGAGTTCGACTACTATCCGGGCGCCGCCGGGCAGGTCGGCTACGAGTTCTACATGCAGCAGGAGCCGAACGCCTACAACCTGCTGTTCTCGAATATCGGCCCCGAAGTCATCATGCTCACGCTCCAGAACGTCGGCATCGATATCGGCAAGGACCTCGTCTACATCAAGAAGACGAGCACCGAGCCGATGGCGGTCTGGGTCGGGCCGAGTTCGCCCTTCAAGTCGCTGGAGGCGCTGGTCGACGAGGCGAAGAAGCGCACGGTGACGGTCTCGGTCAGCCGCCTGCCGCACCCGGCCTCGATCGGGATGCTGGCTCTGGGCGAAGCGACCGGGGCCACGTTCAACCTCGTGCCCTTCGGCGGCGGCAACCCGTCCGCGATGGCGGCGATCACCGGCGAGGTCGACTGCTGCGCGCTCCCGCTCGCCAACCCGATCTCGCTCGGCGATCAGGCGATCGTGCTCGGCGTGTTCGCCGACAGGAACCCGGCGCCGGACGAAGCGAACGGCGCGCCGGCGGTGAACGACGCCATGGGCACGAAGCTGCCGCCGCTCACCAGCTCGCGCGCCTGGGGCATCCACAAGGCCGCGATCGACAAGTACCCGGAGCGGATCGAGATCCTGAAGACCACCATGCAGGAGACGCTGGACGACCCCGCCTACGCCGAGGCGGTGAAGGCGTCCGGCCTCCCCACGGCGTTCATCGACGTCGGCAACCAGGAGGCGGCGATGGCCGAGGCGGAGGCCACGCGCGAGCTTGCCATCCGCTACAAGGACCTCCTGACCGGCGGCTGAACCGGCCCGGCCGTTCGCCCGCTTCGGGGGAGCGGCCCTTCGACCCCCCTTCCCTCCACGACGCGCCGATCGCCGGCGCCTGCGGGGACCGCCGATGTCGCAGCAAGGCAAGCCGTCGAAACCCGTCCTCGCCGACCTGATCCTGCCGGTGGGGGCCGCCGCCTACGCGGTCTACTACGTCCTGTCGGTGCGGAGCTTCCCCTTCCAGGCGCAGGTCAGCGGCATGGCGATGGCCATCCTCGTCTGCCTGCTCGTCTCCATCTTCCTCGTCCGCACCCTGATCGGGCTCCGCCGCGGGCGCTACCGTCTCGGCCTCGGCGACTTCCTCGGCCCCCCCGAGTCGGTGCCGAACCGGCTCCTCTTCGTAGGTTTCATCCTCGCCTACGTCGCCGCCGTGCCGTGGCTGGGCTTCACGCTGACCACCTTCGTCTTCCTGTGCCTGTCCTTCGCCGTCGTCGGCGTGCGGCCCTGGCGCCGCGTCGTCGTCGTCGCCGGCACGGCGGCGCTGGTCGGGTGGCTGTTCTTCATCGTGCTCCTCGGCACCCGCTTCCCGGCGGGTCCGTTCGAGCGGCTGATGGGGGCGCTGTTCTGATGGAACTCGACGCCGCGACGCTGGCCGGCCTCTTCCTCCACGCCTTCAGCCTTTGGTACGTGATCGTCCCGGCCGTCCTGATCGGCATCGTGATGGGGGCGATACCGGGTTTCGCCGCGCACAACACGATCATCATCCTCCTGCCGCTCACGCTCGCCTTCGACGTCGAGACGGCGCTCGTCTTCATGGTGGCGCTCTACTGCGCCTCCCACCTGGGGGGCGGGGTGCCGGCGATCCTCGTCAACATACCGGGGACGGGGGGCGCCGCCGCGACGACGCTGGACGGGTACCCGATGACGAAGAAGGGCGAGGCGCAGAAGGCGCTCGCGCTCTCCTTCGTCGCCTCGGTCCTGGGCGGGCTCATCAGCTCGGTCGTCACCCTCTTCGCCCTGCCCTACCTGTCGCGCGTCGGCTACTACGTCCACAGCGTCGAGATGGTCGTCGTCATGCTGTTCGGGCTCGCCCTCATCGCCTCGATCGCGGCGCAGGACATGCTGAAGGGGCTGATCGCCGGGGCGTTCGGCCTCATGCTGGGCTCGATGGGGGCGGACCACATCTACGCCGCCCCGCGCGGCACGTTCGGCCTCCTCGAACTGTTCGACGGCGTGCCGCTGGTCCCGGCGCTGATCGGCCTGTTCGCCATCTCCGAGGCGCTGGTGATGCTGGAGGAGACTTCCATCGTCCGGGCCGAGGACGGCGCGGGGGCGCGGCCCGTCGACTGGCCGGCGACGCTGCGCAACGTCGCCTACGCCTGCACGAAGTGGTGGCACATCACGTGGTGCAGCCTCCTTGGCCTCGTCATCGGCGTGATCCCCGGAGCCGGGGCCAGCATCGCCGCCTTCGTCGCCTACCAGCAGAGCCTGTTCTTCTCCAAGACCCCCGAAGCCTACGGCAGGGGCCACCCCGAGGGCGTCGTGGCGCCGGAAGCCGCGAACAACGGGGTGACGACGGGCACCCTCGTGCCGCTCCTCGCCATCGGCGTACCGGGCGGCAGCACGGCGGCCGTGATGATGGTCGTCCTCCAGTTCCACGGCTTTCCCTTTGGCCCCCGGCTCTTCGTCGAAGCGCCCGGCCTCGCCTACGGCGTCATCGTGGCGATGGCCGTCTCCTACGTCCTGATGATCCCGATGATCTTCCCGATGGTCCGCTACCTCTCCAAGGTGACGGTGGTCTCGACCCTCTACCTCGCGCCTTTGATCGTCGCCTTCACCCTGGTCGGCGCCTTCGTGCCGCGCGGCTTCGTCTTCGACATCGGCATCGCCATCGCGTTCGGCCTCATCGGCTACGTCGCCCGCAAGACCGGCTACCACGTGGCGGCGATCCTGATCGGCGTGATCCTGGGGCCACTGATCGAGCGCTCGTTCATCCTGGCGATGCGGATCTCCGGCAACGACCCCTTCGTGATGTTCTCGTCCGCGATCGGCAACGTGCTCTGGGTGCTCCTCGTCCTCACGCTCGTCATGCCCTACGTCCTGAAGCGGCTGCGCGAGCGGTCGGGGCCGCCCGCGGCGGAGGGGGCCGAATGAGCGGACGGCTCTCGGAGCGCGTGCGCTGCCTCGGCACGCTCGACGTCGCGGGCGGCGGGCAGGTGGTCGTGGACGGCAACCACGTCTTCATCGGCCACATGAAGCCGCCCCACGGCACCTCGATCGTCGACGTGTCCGACAGGCGAAACCCCCGGCTCGTCGCCGAGATCCGGCTGGAGGGCGACGCCTCGCACACCCACAAGGTGCGGGTCGCGGGCGACCTCATGGTCGTGAACGTCGAGCAGGACGACCGCCACTTCAAGCGCCGCGCCGGGGCGATCGACGCGGCGACGGCGGACCTCGCGGCGGAACTGAGGCGCCCGCCCGAGGAGGCCGAGATCGCAAGGCGGCTCGGCGTCGCGCCCGAGGACATGCCGCGCCTGCGCCAAGCGCGGCGCGAAACCTATGCCGAGGGCGGATTCCGCGTCTACGACATCGCCGACCGGACCCGCCCCAAGCTCCTCGCCCACCACCGGACGCACGGCGTCGGCGCGCACCGCTTCGACCTGGACGCGAAGCACGCCTACATCTCGACCGAGATGGAGGGCTATGTCGGCAACATCCTCGTCGTCTACGACATGGCCGATCCCGCCAAGCCCGAGGAGGCCGGGCGCTGGTGGCTGCCGGGGCAGTTTGTGGCCGGCGGCGAAGTGCCGGACTGGCCGGGGCAGAGCCACCGGCTGCACCACGCGATGCGCTGCGGCGACGAATTGTGGGCCTCGGTCTGGAACGCGGGATTCCGCGTCATCGACGCGGGCGACCTCGGCGACCTCAAGACCATCGGCGCCTACGACTACCACCCGGCGATCCCGGAACCCACGCATACCGCCATGCCGTTCGAGCGCAGGATCGGCGGGCGGCGGATCGCGGCCGTGATCGACGAGGAGCACGACCACGTCCACGGCCGCCTGCACGCCTTCTTATGGTTCTTCGACGTGGACGATCCGGCCGCCATGCGGCCGCTTTCGGCCTTCGCGCTCGACCCGTCCGCCTCGCCGTTCAGCCAAGGGCCGGGGCGCTTCGGCGCGCACCAGTACCACGAACGGCTGGACGGCACGCTCGTCTACGCCGCGTGGTTCTCGGGGGGCCTCAGGATCATCGACGCGGCCGACCCCCTGCTGCCACGCGAGGTCGGCTTCTTCGTCCCGGAGCCCATGGGCGGCCGGCCCGTGCCGCAGTCGAACGACGTGGCCGTCGACGACGACGGCATCGTCTACCTGATCGATCGCCATCGGGGGCTGCACGTTCTGGAGTTTGACCGGCCGTGACGCCGCGTCGGCGAGGCGACGACATGAAGACGCGACGCCTCGGCCGAACCGTGCCGATTCACGGCACGAGGCGCCCGGCGCGGGTCGAGGACGAAGCGGCCCGGCCTCTGACGGCGGCGCCCCGATCCATCAACGCTTGAACGGGAAAAGACGACCCATGCAGGACGACGTTCGACGGACGACCAAGGTGGAAGGCAGGGAGCACTGGACCAAGTCGCAGGGCCGGGACCTGTTCCTGTGGGAAAAGCCCGCGGCCGACGGGCCGCCGCGCGGCACGATCCTCTTCATCCACGGCTCATCGATGCCCTGCCAGCCGACCTTCGACCTCCAGGTCGAGGGGATGCCGGAAGCCTCGGTGATGGACTGGTTCGCCACGCGCGGCTTTCACTGCTGGGCGTTCGACTGCCGGGGCTACGGCCGCTCGTACAAGGGCGACGAGATCGCGGCTTCCATCGCGGACGGCGCCGACGACGCCCTCGCCGCCACCGACTACGTCAAGTCTCAGGGCTTCGACGGGCCGTTCATGGCCTACGGCATCTCGTCGGGCGCGCTTCGCGCCGCGCTCTTCGCCCAGCGCCACCCGGGGCGCGTGGCGCGCCTCGCGCTCGACGCGATGGTCTGGACCGGGGACGGCAGCCCGACCCTAGAGCAGCGGCGCAAGAAGCTCGACCAGTGGCGGGGCAGCCCGAGGCGGCCGATCGACAGGGCGTTCCTCCTCTCGATCTTCAACCGCGACCACCCGGGCACGGTCGAGGACGCCTTCGTCGAGCCGTTCATCGAGCAGGTGCTGGCCCTCGACGATTCGGTGCCGAACGGCACCTATATCGACATGTGCGCCAACCTGCCGGTCGTCGACCCCGAACGGATCCCCATGCCGACGGTCCTGATGCGCGGCGAATTCGACGGCATCGCCGGCGTGGACGACCTCCTCGCCTTCTTCAAGCGCCTGCCCAACCCCGACAAGGAGTTCGCCGTGATGCCGGGGATCGCCCACGCCTCGTTCACGCAGAAGAACTTCCTCCTCGTCTACCAGATCCTCCACGCCTTCCTCACCCGGCCGGCGCCGGTCTACCGGGGCCGGGGAGACGCGGCATGAAGCTCGCGCGCTTCCATCAAGGCGACGCTCCGCGCATCGGCCTCGTCGACGAGGCGACGGGCCGGGTCTTCGACACCGACCCCGCCTTCGACGACATGGTGGCGCTGATCCAAGGCGGTGCTTCGGCGCTGGCCGGCATCATGCCGAAGGGCGAGGGCTTCCCGCTCGACGCCGTGACGCTCGAGGCCCCCATCCCCCGTCCGGCGCGCAACGTCTTCTGCGTCGGCAAGAACTACCACGAGCACGCGCACGAGTTCGCCAAGAGCGGCTTCGAGGCCGGCGCCGTGGCCGGGGCCGAGATCGACACTCACCCCGCCGTCTTCACGAAGCCGGCCAGTTGCGTCGTCGGCCCCTACGCCGACGTCGACCTCCACGCGGGCGTCACCGATTCCGTCGACTACGAGGTCGAACTGACGCTGGTGATCGGCAAAAAAGGCCGCGACATCCGCCGCGAGAACGCCCTCGAGCACGTCTGGGGCTACACCATCGTCAACGACGTGACGGCGCGCGACCGCCAGCGGCGGCACAAGCAGTGGTTCCTCGGCAAGGCCCTCGACACCTTCTGCCCGATGGGCCCCTGGATCGCCACGTCCGACGAGGTCGACCCCGAGAACCTGACCATCCGGTCCTGGGTCAACGACGAGCCGCGCCAGAACGCCAACACGAAGGACCTCATCTTCGACATCCCCAGCCTGATCGAAACCCTCTCGGCGGGCATGACCCTCGTCCCCGGCGACCTCATCGCCACGGGCACCCCGGCCGGGGTCGGCATCGGCATGAAGCCGCCGAGGTTCCTGAAAAAGGGCGACGTGGTGAGGATGAGCATCACCGGGTTGGGGAGTCTCTCGAACCGTTTCGTTTGATGACGCTTCGCGTCCGCTGGGCGCGTTCAGACGACCCGCACCTCG
>JAGRGG010000154.1 GCA_020445645.1 Geminicoccaceae bacterium
CCTTCGTCGCCGGCGGGCAGAACCTGTTCCTGCATACCGGGCTCATCGTCGCGGCGAAGACCCCGGAGCGCCTCGCCGGCACGATCGCCCACGAGACCGGGCACATCGCGGGCGGGCACTTAAGCCGCACCGGGCAGGCGGGCGAGGCCGCCGCCGCCGAGGCGATGCTGGGGGCGCTCCTGGGCGCCGCCGCCGCGTTCGCGGGCGCGCCCCAGCTCGGCACCGCCATCATCGCCGGCGGCGCCACCGTCGCCCAGCGCGGCATCCTCAAGTTCACCCGCGGCCAGGAGCAGTCGGCGGACCAGGCGGGCGTCACCTACATGGCGAGGATCGGCCTGCCCCCGACCGGCCTGCGCGAGATGTTCGAGACCCTGCAACGGCAGAACCTCAGGATCAGCGACGCGGGCTCCGAGTTCCTCCAGACCCACCCGCTCACCTCGAACCGGTTCGCCTTTCTGGAGCACGCGGACGCCGTCTCGCCCCTGCACGGCAAGTCCTTCCCGCCCGCGATGCGCGTCGCCTACGACCGCGTCGTCGCCAAGCTCGACGGTTTCCTCGACGAGCCGGAGCGGGTGCTCCGGGAGCACGCCGGCGACGCCTTCGCCGACCGTTACGCGAGGGCCGTCGCCCGCTTCAGGCGGGGCGAGGTCGACGAGGCGCTGGGCCTCGTGCGCGGCCTGGAGGCGGAGGCGCCGGGCGACCCCTGGGTCCTGGAGCTGGAGGGGCAGATCCGCTTCGAGAGCGGGCAGGTGAAGGCGGCCATCGCCCCCTACCGCGCGGCCGACGGGGCGGCGCCGGGCGAGGCGCTCCTGCAGCTCGGCCTCGCCCGCGCCCTCATGGAGGGGGACGGGAGCGCCCCCGCCCTGGAGGAGGCGGCGACGCTGCTGCGCCGCGCCACCGACAGGGAGCCGCGCAACCCCGGCCTGTGGCGCTTTCTCGGCATCGCGCTCGGCCGCCTCGGCCGCGAGGGCGAGGCGTCGCTCGCGCTCGCCGAGACCGCGGTGCTCGCCGGCGAGCGGGAGGACGCCTTCCTCCACCTCGCCCGCGCCGAACGGCTGATCGGCCCCAGCGACCCTGCATGGCTGCGCCTCCAGGATCTGCGCCGCAGCGCCGAGGAGATCGAGCCGCCCCGCCGGGGCTGAACCGGCCCCGTCCGTTCCTTCTCATTCCTTCCCTGCAAGGTCTTACGCCCATGCGCCTTCGCTCCCCCGGCCTCGCCCTCCTCCCGCTGCTGCTCCTCGCCCCCGCCGCCGTCCGGGCGGAGGAGGCGCCGTCGAAGGCGGCGATCGAGGCGACGGTGCGCGACCTGCTGCGGCGCGAGCCCGAACTCGTCTACCAAGCCCTGCAGACCCTCCAGGAGCGCCAGGAGGCCGAGGCGCGGACGCGGCAGACCGAGGCGGTCAAGGCGCTGAAGCAGCCCCTCGTCGGCGACGCCCGCGACCCCGTGCTCGGCAACCCCGAGGGCGGCGTCACCCTGGTCGAGTTCTTCGACTACCGCTGCGGCTACTGCCGGAGCATGGTCCCCGACCTCGAGCGCCTCGTCGACGGGCACGAGGATCTCCGCTTCGTCATGAAGGAGTTCCCGATCCTGGGGCCGGACTCGCTGCTCGGCGCCAAGGCGGCGCTCGCCGCGAAGGCGCAGGGCGCCTACGCCCTCTTCCACGCGGCCCTGATGCGCGCGTCCAGGATCGACGACGCCCTGATCGAGAAGCTGGCCCGGGACAACGGCCTCGACCTCGCCCGGCTCAAGGCCGACATGGACGGCGACGCGATCCGGACCCACCTCCAGGAGAACATGGTCCTGGCCCAGTCGCTCGGCATCGGCGGCACCCCCGCCTTCGTGCTGGGCGACCGGCTCCTGCCGGGCGCCGTGCCGGAGGAGGAGCTGGCGCGGCTGGTCGAGGCGGAGCGCGCCGGCGGGCCGGCCGCGGCGCCCAACTAGGCCCCGCCGAAGGCGCGCGGGACGAGGGACCGTTCATGACGGGCACGCCCGAGCGGCCGGCGCGCGATCCTGCCGAAGCCCTTCCCGCCAGGGCTTTCTCCCTTCCCCGCCGGATCGATGGGCTGGGCCTGCCCGTGCTCTTCGTCTTCCTGTGGAGCACGGGCTTCATCGGCGCGAAGCTGGGCCTGCCCTACGCCGGACCGCTCGCCTTCCTCGCCCTGCGCTACGCCCTGGCGACCGTGCTCCTCGCCCTGCTCGCGCTCGCCACGCGGGCGCCCTGGCCGCGCCGGCCGCAAGACGCCGTCCACTACGCGGTGGCCGGCGTGCTGGTCCACGGGCTCTACCTCGGCGGCGTGTTCGTCGGCATCTCGCTCGGGGTGGAGGCCGGGGCCGCGTCGCTCATCGTCTCCGTGCAGCCGCTCCTCGTGGCCGCCGTGGCGGGGCTGGCGCTGAAGGAGCGGGTCGGCGGCCGGCAGTGGGTGGGGCTCGGCCTCGGGCTCCTGGGCGTGGCGCTGATCCTTGGGCGCAAGCTCGGCCAGGGCGTCGGCGAGGCGGCGGGGGTGCTGGCCTGCGTCGTGGCGCTCCTGGCGATGACGGCGGGCACGGTCTACCAGAAGCGCTTTTGCGCCGGCATGGACCTGCGCAGCGGCAGCGCCATCCAGTTCGCCGCCGCCGGCGTCTCGACGTTCCTCGCCATGCTCGTCTTCGAGGACGCGCGGATCGCGTGGAGCGGCCCCTTCGTCTTCGCCCTCCTCTGGCTCGTGCTGGTCCTGTCGCTCGGCGCGATCAGCCTGCTCTACCTCCTCATCCGCCGGGGCACCGCGTCCGGCGTGGCCAGCCTCTTCTTCCTCGTGCCGCCGTCGACGGCGCTCCTCGCGTGGCTGCTCTTCGGCGAGACGCTGGGGCCGACGGCGCTCCTCGGCATGGGGCTGACGGTCGTGGGCGTGGCGCTGGCGCGACGGCCGGCGCCCCGGTAGCCCGACCGCCTCGGGGCTCGGCGAGCCCTTCGATGTTCGGCACCACGACGCCGGCACGGTCGATCGAAAAGGCGACCGGAAGATCAGCCTGAAAAGGCCCGATCAAGGACGTCGCGCGTGCGGATCGTGCCCGCGGTCACGTCTCGGCCCGGACGTTGGAGCCGATGAACCACGCGTCCTTGTCCACGGCGCGGCTCACCCCGGTCAGCAGGTCGGCGGTGTCGTCGTCGCCCGCCTCGGTGGCCGCGGAGATGCCCTTGCGAAGCGTGTCCCCCAGATCCTTCATCCGCTCCTTGAGCGCGGTCACGTGATCGGCGACGTCCACGATGTCGACAGGATAGGGATCAAGCTCCGTTTCCGCGGCGACCACCTCGGCCGTGCCCTTCGCGGTGCCCCCCAGGATGACGATGCGTTCGGCCATCAGGTCGGACCCGTCGCGCAACCGGCCGGTCACGTCGTCCAGAAGCTCGTGAACGCCGATGAAGCCGGGTCCCTTGAGGTTCCAGTGCGCCTGCTTCACGGCCAGCGCCATGGTGATGATGTCGCTGAGCGCGTCGGACAGGATGTCGATGGACTTCTGCCGGGCTTGGCCGTCGAGGCCGCCTGCGAACGACTCGGGCATCGTCTTTCTCCTTTGGTTGAAACGGGGGCGGGGAGGCCGTCGGCCGCGCTGGGAACGGTTATCCGTCTTCCTCTCCGCGAGGTTGATGAACCGGAAGCTGGAACGTCCGGTTCCCGGCGGTGCGGTTCAAGGCGAGGCCGAGGCGGCGGTCGGCGGCGAGACGACCAAGGTGGTCGCCCATTCGCTGCAGCATCTGCCCGACGGCGGCGTGGACGCCGTGGTCGGCCTAGCTGCGCGACCTCGCGCCGAACGGGGGGCGCGATGCTGCCCTCCACCCGCGAGGCGCCTTGCGCGATCACGACGCCCGGCTTCGCCGATCGTCTCGACGATGACGAAGTCGCCGCACCCGCAACCTTCGTCAGGAGCGCACGGTCGAACGAGGCGCCGGCCGTGGACGCCGATGCGGTCGAAAAGCAACGGGCAAACGATTCGAAATGAGGATTGCGTCCGCGGTCCGGACCGGAGGGAGAAGAAGGCCCGCCCATTCAAGGGCGTCCTGCACCTCGAAGCCGCCCCCGACCGGCCGTCAGGCGCTAGCCCCCCTCGGGCGGGCAGAGCCGGTCGAATGTCGCGCGCGCGAAGGCCTGCCCCTCCTCCAGCATCGCCTCGACCGCCGCGAGGTGGCCCTGCGGCAGGCCGAGGCCGAGTTCGCGGTCGACGGCGCCGACGAGGGCGCGGCGCAGCCCTTCGGGGGCCGTCTTGGGGTCGAAGGCGGCGAGCCCCGACAGGCGCAGCACCGCCTGGAGCGCGTGGTGGAGGCGAAGCGTCCGGACGAGCCTTTCCGCCGCGTCCGGGCTCAAAAGCCCGACCTCCCCCGCCGCCTCGAACACGGCGGCCGTGCCGGCGTGGCGGATCTTGGGGTGGCGCTCCGCGTGGGCCAGCTGGAGGAACTGGGCGACGAACTCGATCTCGACGAGCCCGCCGCGCGCGTGCTTGAGCGCCCAGGGGCTCTCCCGCCCGTGCTCCTTGAAGATCCGAAGGCGCATCGCCCGCACCTCGCGCGCCACCTCTCCGGCATCGCGCTCCCGCCGCACCGCGTCCTCGACCCCGGCCGCGACGATCCGGGCGAGGTTGCCGTCGCCCGCGACGACCCTGGCCCTGGTGAGCGCCTGCTGCTCCCAGACCTTCGCCGTCTGGGCGTGGTAGCGCATGAAGTTGCTCAAAGAACAGGCGACGGGGCCGGCGTTGCCCGACGGCCTGAGGCGGGTGTCGATCTCGTAGAGCCGCCCTTCGGCCGTGCGCGCGGCGATGGCGTTGACCAGGTTCTGACCGAGCCTGGCGTAGTAGGTGGCGGCGGGGAGCGGCTTCGCCCCGTTGGAGAGGGCGCCTTCCTGGGCGTCGAAGACGAAGACGAGGTCGAGGTCGGAGCCGATCGTCAGCTCGCGCGAGCCCAGCTTGCCGAGGCCGAGCACGGCGAACGCGCCGCCCACGACCTCGCCGTGCGCCCGCTTCAGCCAGCGCTCGGCCTCGGGCAAAAGGGTCCGGATCACCGTCCCGGCGAGTTCGGTAAGGCGGATCTGCGCCTCGGTCGCCGCCGTTTGGCCCATGAGCACGTGCAGCCCGGCCTGGAACTGCCGCCCGTGCGCCCAGCGGCGGCAGATGTCGAGCACGTCCTCCAGGTCGCGGGCGTCGCCGAGCTTGGCGCCAAGCTCCGCCTCCAGCGCCGCCCGGTCGGGCAAAGGCTCCAGGAAGTCGGCGTTGAGGACCGCGTCGAACAGCGAGATGTCGGCGGCGAGCGCCCGGGCGAGGCCGGGGGCCGCCCCCATCACGTCGCACAGGAAAACGAGCAAACGCGGGTTCGCCCGGATGAGCGAGAAGATCTGCACGCCGCCCGGCAGGCTCGTGACGAAGGCGTCGAAGAGGCGAAAGGCGCCGTCCGGATCGGGCTGCCGGGTGAGTGCTGCGAGGAGCCCCGGGGTCAGCTCGGTGAGCAGCTCGCGCGCCCTCGTCGAGCGGGTCGCGTTGATGTGGCCGTGGTGCCAGTCGCGGATGCGCCCCGACACGGCGGACGGGTCGGAAAAGCCCAGCCCGGTCAGCGTGTCGAGGGTGGCCGGGTCGTCGTGGGTGCCGGTGAAGACGAGGTGGCCGCCGGCGCCGAGGTCGACCTCGCGCTCGAACAGGGCGGCGTAGTGGCGCTCGACCGTGCGCAGCACCCGCTCCAGCGCCGCCCCGAGCGCGTCCGCGTCGGCAAAGCCGGCGAAGCGGGCGAAGCGCTCCAGCTCGCCCTCGCGCGAGGGGAGGGCCTGCGTCTGCCGGTCGGCGACCATCTGGAGCCGGTGCTCGAGCGCGCGCAGGGTTCCGTAGGCGGCGGCAAGGTCGTCGGCCGCCGTTTCGTCGATCCAGCGGCCGTCCGCGAGCGCCCTCAGGGCCGGCAGGGTGCGGCCGTCGCGCAGCTCCGGGTGGCGGCCGCCCAGGATGAGCTGCTGCGTCTGGACGAAGAACTCGATCTCGCGGATCCCGCCCCGCCCCACCTTCAGGTCGTGCCCCGGCACGGCGACGGCGCCGTGGCCGCGGTGGGCGTTGATCTGCCGCTTGATGCTGTGGATGTCGCGGATCGCGGCGAAGTCCAGGTGCCTGCGCCAGACGAAGGGGCGCAGCCAGTCGAGGAACCGCCGGCCGAGCACGAGGTCGCCCGCGACCGGCCGCGCCTTGATGAGCGCCGCCCGCTCCCAGTTCTGGCCGTGGCGCTCGTAGTAGAGTTCGGCCTCCTCGATCGAGAGCGTGAGCGGGTGGCCGGGCGGGTGCGGGCGCAGGCGGAGGTCGGTGCGGAAGGCGTAGCCGTCCGCCGTCTTGTGCTCCAGGAGGTGGACGAGCGAGCGGGTGAGCCTCGTGGCGAGCGCCAGGGGCGACTCGCGCCCGCCGCGCAGCCGGCCGGGCTCGAACAGGACGATGAGGTCGATGTCGCTCGAATAGTTGAGTTCGCCCGCCCCGTGCTTGCCCATCGCCAGGACGACGAGCCCGGCGCTCGCGCCCGGATCGTCGCCGGGTCCGGCGAGGTCCAGGTCGCGCCGCGCCGCCGCGTCGAGCACGGCCTGGCTCAGCGCCTGCTTGCAGGCGAGGTCGGCGAACGCGCTCAGGCTCCCCGTGACCCGCCCCAGGTCCCAGGCCCCGCCGAGGTCGGCCAGCGCCGTGAGCAGGGCGATGCGCCGCCTCGTCCGGCGCAGGCCGGCCATGAAGCGCGCGCGGTCGTCGAGGGGCGCCTTCGCCTGCGCCGCCATCAGCCCGCCCAGGACGGCGTCCGGCCCCGCCTCGACGTGGCCCTGCAGGACCCCCGGCTCGCGCAGGAGGCAGTCGGCGAGGAAGGGCGAGTAGGCGAACGCGGCCCGGACCAGCGGCCCCGCCTCCGCGTGGTCGAGCGCCCCCGCCACGAAGGCGGCGAGCCCCGGTTCCGCGACCCGGCCGGAAAGCGCCCGCCAGCGGGCCGCGTCGGCGGCGTCGCCGGGGTCGATGGGGCGGGCGAGCGTCAAGGGGCGGGATCCCAGCCTTGGGGTGAACGCTACGGCTTATACCGCTTCGCGTCCGCCGGCGCGGGGC
>JAGRGG010000155.1 GCA_020445645.1 Geminicoccaceae bacterium
CTCGCCGCCGCCTTCGCCGCCGCCCTCGACGCCGGCAGGACCGACGCCCCCCGCCTGGAGGCCCTCGGCGCCGCCCTCGTCCGCCGCCTCGAAGCCGTGCGGGGGCCGGGCGTCAGCGTCGCCGCCCTGGTCGGCGCGCCCCGCTCGCACCGCATCGACGCCCTCGTCCTGAAAGGCGTCCCGGCGATGACCCAGCTCATGGCGCTCGACCTCGCGGGCTTCGCCGTCTCCGCCGGGTCCGCCTGCTCGTCCGGCAAGGTGGAAGCGAGCCCGGTCCTGCGGGCGATGGGCCTGCCGCCCGAGGTCGCCGGCTGCACGATCCGCGTCAGCCTCGGCTGGACCACGACCGAAGACGAGGTCGAACGGTTCGCGGCGGCGTACCTCGCCGTCGCGGAACGCCTGTCCGCGCCCGGTCCTTCCATGCTATGATGCGGAGTCGGTGCGGCCCGCGCGGCGGGCGGCTTTCCCTGGAGGGGCCGGATGGCGTTTTACGAAACGAACCCGAGAAGCCTTGGAGGCGGGGGTGCCGACGCGGCCCGCGCAAGTAGAATCCCTTCCGGACGGGCGGGCGGCGTTTTTGCGAAACGAACCCGAGAAACCTTCCAAGGGCGGGGGCCCGGCGGACGCGAGGCTTGCGGAGCCGCTCCCTTCGCCCACATTGTGCGCTGATGGACATGGAAAGGGACAAGTGAATGGCGGGCGGACTCCTCTCGTTGACGCCGGGCGCCGTCGCCCGGATGCGCGACCTCCTGGCGACCAAGGGCGAGGGGGCGGCCGGGATCAAGCTGGGCGTGAAGCAGCGCGGCTGCTCGGGCTACTCGTACCTGCTCGACTTCGCCAGGGAGATCGGACCCGCCGACGAGGTCGTGGAGGCGGACGGGGTCCGGCTCGTCGTCGACCCGATGGCGGTCATGTACGTGCTCGGCACCGAGATCGACTGGAGCGAGGACCGGCTGGGCGCGTCGTTCGTCTTCAACAACCCGAACGAGAAGGCGCGCTGCGGCTGCGGCGAGAGCTTCTCGGTCTAGGGATGGTGCGGGTGATCTTCCGCCTGCCCGACGGGCGGGACCTCGCCGTCGAGGCGGACGAGGGCGGCACGGTGCTGGAAGCGGCGCGCAAGGCCGACATCGCCGTCGAGGGCGCCTGCGGCGGGTCGATGGCCTGCGCCACCTGCCACGTCATCCTCGACGACGCCGACTTCGACCGCCTGCCGCCGCCGTCCCCCGAGGAGGACGACATGCTCGACCTCGCGCAAGACGTCACCGATACCTCCCGCCTCGGCTGCCAGATCCGCCTCCGCCCGGACCTTGACGGGCTCCGCCTCTTTGTCCCGAAAAGCACCCTGCTCGATGGCTGACCTGCCCCTCGACCCCCTCGACCTGCCCCCCGGCGCCCGCGTCGTCGTCGCCCTGTCGGGCGGGGTCGACAGCGCCGTGACGGCGGGGCTCCTCGCCGAGCGCGGCTTCGAGGTCGTCGGTGTCACCCTCCAGCTCTACGACCACGGCGCCGCCACCGGCCGCAAGGGCGCCTGCTGCGCCGGGCGCGACATCGAGGACGCCCGCGCCGCCGCCGAGACGCTCGGGCTCCCCCACTACGTCCTCGACCGGGAGCGCCTGTTCAAGGCGGCCGTGATCGACGACTTCGCCGCCGCCTACGCCGAAGGCCGCACCCCCGTGCCCTGCGTGCGCTGCAACGAGCGGCTGAAGTTCCAGGATCTCCTCGGCGTCGCCCGCGACCTCGGCGCCGCCGCGCTTGCCACCGGCCACTACGCGCGGCGCCTGCCGGGGCCGCGCCTCCTGAAGGCGAAGGACGCCGCCAAGGACCAGAGCTACTTCCTGTTCAAGACGACGAGGGACCAGCTCGACTTCCTCCGCTTCCCGCTCGGATCCCTCGACAAGGGCCGGACCCGCGCCGAGGCCGCGAGGCTCGGTCTATCCGTCGCCGGGAAGCCCGAGAGCCAGGACATCTGCTTCGTGCCCAAGGGCCACTACAGCGAGGTCGTGGCGAAGCTCATGCCCGACGCCGCGGCCCCCGGCGAGATCGTCCACGTCGACGGCCATACGCTCGGCCGCCACGAAGGCGTCGGCCGCTTCACCGTCGGCCAGCGCCGCGGCATCGGCGTCGCCGCGGAATCCCCCCTCTACGTCACCCGCATCGACGCCCGCACCCGCCGGATCGAGGTCGGCCCGCGCGGCGCCGCCCGAACGGCGGCGGTCGACTTGAGCGAGGCCAACTGGCTGGGCGATCCCCCCGGAGCAAACCCCCGCCCGGTCACGGCCCGCCACCGCCACAACGAGCCCGCCGTCCCGGCCACGTTGGCGCTGGGGGACGACGGTACGGCCCGCGTGCGCTTCGACGACCCCCAGGACGGCGTCGCCCCCGGTCAGGCCTGCGTTCTCTACGACGGCGACAGGGTCTTAGGCGGCGGCTGGATCGCGGGCGCCGAGCGCTTGACAGCCCCCGCCGCCTTGCCTACATCTCCCGCGCCTCGGGCGGCGGAGTAGCTCAGTCGGTAGAGCAGGGGAATCATAATCCCTGTGTCGGGGGTTCAAGTCCCTCCTCCGCTACCAGCCTTCTCGATAGGCTGAAAAAACCTATTTCTCGATTTCACGCACCGCCGATAAAAGCCTTCGTCAGAGAAGCTTCTGAAGGGTGCCAAGAACAGCTACGGCGGCGGCGAGCATCACCCCCATTCGTAGGGTCCGGGCTTCGATGCGCTTGGTGAGCCGCAGGTCGAGGTTCTCAAGGGCAAGGCGCAGGTCTTCGCGGGTCACTAACTCACTCATCACGTAAAGCCCCGCTGCGTCGGCGTGGGCCTCGGCCTGATCGGCCGGCACGCCGTGCTCTCGAAGGTGGCGAGCATAGGTAGAGACTGTCAAACGAGACGGCCATTTCAATCCTTTCCGCGCGGCGGTTCGCCCCGCCTGTTCCACGAAATTAGCAAGCCCCTTCGGTCCGGTCGATGCTGGGGCGGGCTTTGATTAGGGTCCGCAAGAGCGCGCGCAGGTCCGGCCCGTCCCCGATCGTCCCGTCCCTGATCCCCGCCGCGAGCCGCCGCCGCAGCGCCCCCTCCTCGCCGTCCTCGCCGAAGAAGGCTCGCAGCGCCGCCCCGGCCGAAGGGCGCTCTCCCAGCGCCGCCAACCGCCACTCCAGCACCAGCGCCACGAGTCCCGCCTCGTCGCGCAGCGGCTCTTCGAGGACCGGCATCAGCCGTTCCCGCACGACCCGAAGCGCTGCCTCGACCAGGGCCTTCTCGCCCGCCGTCACGCCGCGCCCCCGCCCCGCTCCAGCCGCTCGACGAGGCGGATCGCCTCGGCCTCCAGCGCCGGCAGGCTCAGGGGCGTGAGGCCGAGGTCGAGGTCGCGCTCGCCGGCAGCGAAGCGTTGGCCTTGCAGGAGCGCGATCGCGGCCCAGCGCACCGTGCCGAGCGTCTGCCACCAGAGGAGGGCCGTGGGGTCGACGGCCGCGCCCCCCGTCTCCTCGTAGCCGCGCAGGAGCGCCTCCAGGCTCCCGAAGCCGCCGACGGGGCGGTCGTGCCGGCCGAAGCGCCAGTAGCGGCCGGTCAGCCAGCCGAGGTCCTCCAGGGGCGATCCCAGCCCCGCGAACTCCCAGTCGAGCAATGCCACGAACCCGCCGTCCGCGTCGACGAGCAGGTTGCCGGTGCGGCAGTCGCCGTGGATCAGGCAGACCTCGTGCGCCGGGGGCTCCAGCGCCGCGAGCCGGGACAGCGCCCATTCGAGCACGGGCTCGGCCGCGTCCGCCGCGTCGAGCAGGCCGCGGCAGCGGGCGACGGCCGCCCGCCCCGGCGTCGGGCGCGGAGGGGCGAGAAAGGGAAGGTCCGGCGGCGGCGTCCGGTGCAGCCGGGCGAGCGCCCCGCCGAGGGCCTCCGCCAGCGCCTCGCCGCGTGGGGGGTCGCGCGTCGCCGCCAGCAGCCGCGCCGGCAGCGACAGGCCGGGCAGGCGGCGCATGAGGAGGAAGGGGGCGCCGACGACGCCGGGATCGTCCCCGGCGAGGAACGGGGCGGGCACGGGCAGGCCCCGCGCGTGCAGGGCGACGAGCAGGGCGTGCTCCTCGACCCTGCCAAGGCCGACGCCCAGGCCCGTCGCGCCGTCCGCCTTCAGGACGAGGTCGTGCCGCCCCGACCCCGCGACCTCGACGACGACCCGCCAGACCCGGTTGACGGCGCCGCCCGGCAGCGGCCGGACGAGGCGCAGGCGAACGTCGGCGGCGAGACGTTCGCGCAGCCAGGGGACCAGGGCGTCGAAATCGAGTTGCCGCATCCGTCTCCTGCTTCCAGCCCCCGCGCCAGCGGACGCGAAACGTATCCTACAACGGCGAACGGGCCGGCCGATACGATCGGCCGGCCCGTTCCAGGGCTGGATTCGCGGGAGGTCCCGACGATCCTAGCGGCGCTGCCCGCCTACGGCGTAGGGCGAAGGAAAGCCGCCGCTGACGAGGGCATCCGCGAGTGCGCGTGCGATGAGGCGAAAGGTCGACATGGCCCGAGGTCCTTGGTGAAACGTCGTTTCGTGATTGCGAGGTGAATATATTCATTCCCCGTCCGCCGAACCAATGCGAACAAGCATGGTCCGACATGCGGGCCGCGCATGTCTCTTTTGGGCGCCGTCAGGTCTCTTTCAAGACAACGCGACGACCGTCTTGCCACGCGGCGCCGGCGGCGGCAGAGAGGAGGGAGGAAACGCTGGCAAGGATGTGACAGGGCCGTCGAAAGCGCCCGTTCGCCCCTCGGGCGATTTGCGGTGTGGCGGCCCGTCCTGGCATGGATCGAAACGACGGGATGGCGCGAAGGCGGATACGCATCGAGGGCCGCGTCCAGGGCATCGGCTACCGCGCCTGGGTCGCGGCGCGGGCGAAGGAGGCCGGCGTCGAAGGCTGGGTGCGCAACCGCCGGGACGGCGCGGTCGAGGCGGCGTTCGAGGGCGAAGGCGCCCTGATCGACGGCCTCGTCGAACGCTGCCGCCAGGGGCCGCGCACGGCCGCCGTCGCCGGCATCGAGGATCTCGCCGACGACGGCGCCGCCTTGGGTCCCGGCTTCGACGTGCGTTCGACCGTTTGAGGGGGAGTGTCCCGCCGTTGCAACCTTGCCGAGGACCGATGCGCCTGCCCCGCCCCATCCCCACCCGCCGCGCCGCCCTCGGTCTCCTGGGCGCCGCCGCGCTGGCCCCTTGCCTGCCCGTCCGCGCCCTCGCGGCGGCGCCTTCCGCCTACCGCTTCCTCATCGTCCACGAAGGCACGGCGATCGGCCGTCACGAGGTCGGCATCGCGCCCGAGCCCGGCGGCTTCCGGGCGACGAGCCGGATCGAGGCCGAGGTCAAGCTCGGCTTCGTCACCCTCTTCTCCTACCGGCAGGAGGCGGTCGACCGCTGGCGGGGCGGCGTCCTCGTCCAAAGCCGGATCGAGACCGACGACCAGGGCGAGCGCAGCACCGTCGAGGTGCTGGCCGAGGGCGGCCGGCTCCTCGTCACCGGCGCGGGCGGCACCGTCGAGGCCCCCTTGGGCGCCATGACCGACCTCTGCTTCTACAACCCCGGCATCGTCAGGGAGCCCCGCCTGATCGACGGCAAGAGGGGCGGCATCGTCCCCATCCAGGCCGACGCGACGGCGAAGGAAGCCCTCACCATCGCCGGCCGCCGCGTCCAGGCGGAACGCTGGCGGATCGAGGCCGAAGGGGTGCGCTCCGGCCTCGTCTGGTACGACGGCGAAGGCCGCTGGGTGCGGGGGCGGGTGAAGACCGAAGAGGGCGAGACGGTCGACTACATCATGGCGTGAAGGTAGGACACGCTTCGCGTCCGCTGGCGCGAAGCGTGACCTTATCCGGAGACCGTTCGATGTTCGAGGGCTTCGACGAATCGTTCGTCGACGTGGGCGAGGTGACGCTGCGCGTCCGTCGCGGCGGGGAGGGGCCGCCCTTGCTGCTCCTGCACGGCCACCCCCAGACCCACGTGATGTGGCACCGGGTCGCGCCCGAACTTGCCAAATGCTTCACCGTCGTCTGCCCGGACCTGCGCGGCTACGGGGACAGTTCGAAGCCAAAAGGCGGCGGCGACCACGTGGCGTATGCCAAGCGGACGATGGCGGGGGACTTCGTCCGGCTGATGGCGGGGTTCGGGTACGATCGCTTCATGGTGGCGGGGCACGACCGGGGCGGGCGGGTCGCCTACCGGATGGCGCTCGACCACCCGGACCGCGTCGCGCGGCTCGCCGTCCTCGACATCCTGCCGACCTTCGAGCATTACCGCCGCACCGACATGGCCTTCGCGCTCGGCTACTGGCACTGGTTCTTCCTGAGCCAGCCCTTCGACCTGCCGGAGCGCCTCTTGCAAGCCGACCCCGACGCCTACTTCCTGCGCGGCCGGCGCCACCTCTTCGCGCCCGAGGCCTTGGCCGACTACGAACGGTGCTACCGCCTGCCCGGCACGATCCACGCCTGTTGCGAAGACTACCGGGCGGGGGCGACGATCGACTGCCGCCTCGACGAGGCCGATCTCAAGGCCGGGCGGCGGATCGCCTGCCCCCTGCTGGTCCTCTGGGGGGCCGAGGGACAGGTCGGCGGGTGGTACGACGTGCCCGCCGTCTGGCGCGACTGGGCCACCCATGTCGAAGGGGAGGGGCTGCCCTGCGGCCACTATCTGCCCGAGGAGGCGCCGGAGGCGACGCTCGAAGCGTTCTCCCGCTTCTTCGGCGCCCCCTGACCGTCCGGCTAGTCGTCCGGGTAGCCGAAGACCTTGGGATCGCGCCAGCGGAACAGGCTGCCGGCGAGCGAGACGTTGGTCTGGATGTTCTGGAGGATGACGTTGGTCGTGTAGCCCTGCGCGTCGACGATTGCCCAGCGGCGGAGCTGGAGGGGGTCCTTGCCGAAGACGAGGACGACGCTGCCCTGGCCCGGCGCCGCCGTGCGGACGACCCGCACCGCGACCTCGTCGCCCTGCTCGACCACGTCGACCACGTCGACGTCGCCCGAAAGGCGGACCGGGTCGTCGAGGATGATGCCCAAGGGCGTCTTCGAGATCGGGATGACCGTCACCTGCTTCGTCTTGCCGTCGTAGTAGACGAGGCGCCAGTCGCCGGGGGCGACGAGGAGGATCTTCGACGGCGGCGCGTAGTCGAAGCGCAGCTGCCCCGGCCGCTTGACGAAGACCTCGCCCGAGCTCCGGTTGCCGTTGGGCGCGATCTGGGTGAAATCGGCCTTGAAGCTGCCGAGCCCGTTCAGGTAGCCCTCGATCCGGCCGATGAGCGCCGCCGACCCCGGCACGGCGGCCCGTGCGCCGCGGGGCAGGAGGGTGCCGCCCAGGAGCAGGGCGCCCGCCCCGATCAGGCCGCGCCGCGAAATCATGCTGTCGTCAATCGTCATCCGTCGTCCTGTCCGTGCCGTCGATCCCGCCGCGCCCCATCAGCACCTGACGCCTGCCGACGTGGTCGGCGCGGCTGATGAGGCCGTCGTCCTCCATCCGCTCGATGAGCTTGGCCGCCGTGTTGTAGCCGATGCTCAGCTTCCTTTGCAGGTAGGATGTGGACGCCTTGCCGTCGCGGGCCACGACCTGGACCGCCTCGTCGTAGACGCCGTCCTCGCCGCCCGCACCCGCCGCCGCACCGGCGGCGCCCGCGTCGGCCCCGCCGCCGCAGCCGTCGCCGCCGTCGGAGCCCGCCTCGCTCGTCACCTCCTCGACGTAGTCCGGCTGGCCCTGCAGGCGCAGGTGCTTGACGACCTCCTCGACCTCCTCGTCGGTGACGAGCGGGCCGTGGATGCGCATGATCCGGTCGCCCGGCATCATGTAGAGCATGTCGCCCTGCCCCAGGAGCTGCTCGGCGCCGGGCTCGCCCAGGATGGTCCGGCTGTCGATCTTGGAGCTGACCCGAAAGCTGATCCGGGACGGCAGGTTCGCCTTGATCACGCCCGTCAGCACGTCGACCGAGGGGCGCTGCGTCGCCACGATGAGGTGGATCCCGGCGGCGCGCGCCTTCTGCGAGAGCCTTTGGATCGCGTTCTCGATCTCCTTGCCCGCCGTCAGCATGAGGTCCGCCACCTCGTCGACGATGACGACGATGAGGGGAAGCGGCGTCATGTCGATCGGCTGGTCCTCGATGATCGGCTGCCCCGTGCCGGGCTCGAACCCGACCCGCACCCGCCGGGTCAGTTCCTCGCCGCGCTCGCGCGCCGCCTGGACCCGGCGGTTGAAGGTGAAGATGTCGCGCACCCCCATGTGGTTCATGAGCCGGTAGCGCTCGTCCATCTGGCGGACGACCCACTTGAGCGCGACCACGGCCTTGTGCGGCTCGGTGACGACGGGGGCGAGGAGGTGGGGGATGTCCTCGTAGACGGAAAGCTCGACCACCTTCGGATCGATCATGATGATCCGGCACTGCTCCGGGTCGAGGCGGTAGAGGAGCGAGAGGATCATCGCGTTGATCGNNTGATCGCCACCGACTTGCCCGAGCCCGTCGTGCCAGCGATCAGCAGGTGCGGCATCCGGGCGAGGTCGACGGTGATGGGGTTGCCGGAGATGTCCTTGCCGAGCGCGAGCGGCAGGCGGGCGTTTGTGTCGGCGAACGAGGCGTCTTCCAGGAGTTCGCGCAGGAACACCGTCTCGCGCGCGTCGTTCGGCAGTTCGACGCCGATGATGTTGCGCCCCGGCACGGTGGCGACCCGGACGGAGAGCGCGCAGAGCGAACGGGCGATGTCGTCGGCGAGGCTGATGACCCGCTGCGAGCGGGTGCCAGGGGCGGGCTCCAGCTCGTGCAGGGTGATGACCGGCCCCTGCTTCGCGTCGATGATCTGCCCGCGCACCCCGAAATCGTCGAGCACGGTCTCCAGCCGCTCCGACACTTCGCGCAGGGTCTCCTGGCTCTGCGTCGCGCTGCGCCGCTTCGGCGCCGGGTGCAGGCGGTCGAGGTCGGGGAGGACGAAGCCGGCCGCGGTGGGGGCGGGGACGGGGGCGTTGCGGCGCGGCTTCGCGGGGCGCGGCAAGGGGGGTGCCCCTTCGTCGTCGTCCCCGTCGTCCTCGGGAAGGTCGAAGACGGCGGCCTTGAGCCCGCCCTGGCGCTCCTCGGCGAGCGTGGGCGCGCGGCGCCCCGCCTTGTCCTCCGTTCCGTCGGGGTGCCCGGTTTCCTGATCGTCGACGCGGGGTCGAACGGGCGGGCGCGACGGCCGGCGCCGTCCCGCAGGCGCCGGGTTGGCCTCGGCCGCGCCGTGCCCCTTGAACCGGCCGCCGAAAAAGGCCGTCAGCCGCCCCTCGCCGTCGTCGTCCCGGTCCCGCCGGCGGGCGCGCAGCCGCTCCAGGCCCCCGCCCACGGCGCGCCCGGACAGGTGCGACGCCTCCAGGGCCCCGGCGCCGACGCGGCGCCCCACCCAGGCCGAGCCCCGGCCGAAGCCCTGCAGCGCCCGCAGGCCCTCGCCCCGGCGCAGGCCGAAGGCGAGGGCGGCGAAGAGGAGGGCGAGGAGCACGCCGCCCCAGAAGCACGCCGCCGGCGGGACCGTCCCCTCCAGGTAGCGGCGCAGCACGTCGCCCATCACCCCGCCCATGCCCGTCCCGGTGCCGGGCGCCGGCCACGGCGCCAGGACGGCCGTCGCCGCCATGAGGCAGAGGAGGAGGCAGGGGAAGGGCAGCCAGGGGTTGCCCGCGGGCTTGGCGAGCGCGAGGCGCAGCCCCCAGGCGAGGAGGGCCATCGGCAGGAGCCAGGCGGCGAGCCCGAAGAGCTGGAGGAGAAGGTCGGAGGCGACCGCCCCCGCCGTGCCCGCGAGGTTCAGGACCCGGCCGGACGCGGCGCTGTTGAGCGAAGGGTCCCCCGGCGCGTGGCTGAGAAGCGCCGCCGCGAGGAACGCCGCCCCGGCGAGCAGCCCGAGGCCGAGGAGCCGCCTCGCGGCACCCTTGAGCCAGAGCGCCAGCGACGGGCGGTCGGTCATGTCCATGAGCGAGGTTGCCATAGCGTCCGTCCCGCGTCTTCGTCAGCAAAGGGTGGAAACGAGCCGGGAGAGCGCCTCGTCCACCACCGCCCCGTCGTGGACGAGGGCGACACGGACGTAGCGCTCACCAGGGTCGGGTTCGTGCGTGCCGGGGGTGAGGTAGCCGCCCGGAAGGACGCGCACGCCCGCCTCCCGCCAGAGGCGCAGCGCCGCCGCCTCGCCGTCGCCCACGTCGAGCCAGAGGAAGAAGCCGCCCGGCGGCCGGTAGAAGCCGAGGCGGCCCGCCAGCCGGCGCTCGGCGAGGTCGATCTTGCGGCGGTAGCGGTCCCGACTCGCCTCGACGTGCGCCTCGTCGTTCCACAAGGCCACGGCCGCCGCCATGAGCGGGAGCGGCTGGACCGGGGCGGCGTAGGCGCGGAGCTTTATGAAGGCGGCGAGGAAGTCCGGATCGCCCGCGACGAAGCCGCTCCTGAGCCCGGCCGCGCTCGAGCGCTTGGAAAGGGAGTTCAGAACGACGAGCCCGCCGAAGCCCTTCCCCGCCGCGTGGGCGACGGCGAGCCCGCCCGTGGGCGGCGCCTCGTCCCAGATCTCGCTGTAGCACTCGTCGAGGGCGAGGAGGAAGCCGTGGCGGCGGGCGAGGCCGAGGGCCTTGGCGAGGTAGGCCCCCGACGCCACCACCCCTTGCGGGTTCGCGGGGCTGCACAGGTAGAAGAGCGCGGTGCGGTCCAGAAGGTCGGGTTCGAGCGCGTCGAGGTCGGGCAGGAATCCGTTCTCGGCCGTCGCCGCCAGCGGCACCGCCTCCGCCCCCGCCATCACGGCGGCGCCGAGGTAGACGGCGTAAAGGGGGCTCGGCATCAGGACGGCGGGCCGCCTCCCGTCCGCCCGCGGGGCGACCGCGAGCGCTGCCAGCATGTAGAGCCCCTCCTTCGTCCCGGCGAGCGGCAGGACCATGCGCTCGGGTTCGAGCGTGCCGGGGGGCAGGTCGAAGCGCCGCTCGCACCAGCGGGCGACCGCTTCCCTGAAGGCCGGCGTGCCGTTCGGGGGCGGGTAGAGGTTCCACGAACCCGCCTCCGCCGCCACGGTCTCGGCGAGGATCGAAGGCGGGCGGTGCTTCGGCTCGCCGATCCCGAGGTCGAGGATGCCAAGCCCCTGCGGCGGCGCCACCGGGGCCAGGAGCCCGGCGAGCCGCCGGAAGGGGAATTCGCTCAAGTCCGCGAGGCGCGGGTTCCACATGGGGGCCGTCACGTTGGGTAGCAGGTCGAAGGTTAGATTAACACTTATCCACAAGCATCTACAACCATTGATTATTTTTCAAGGTGCGGCGATCGTGCAACAAGGACGCGCTTCGCGTCCGCTGGCGC
>JAGRGG010000156.1 GCA_020445645.1 Geminicoccaceae bacterium
GGCTCTCAATGACCCTTCCTCAGCACCGTTCGTCCGTTTCAAGAGTGCGTGGGAGGGTCCGGTCCCTCCTTGCCGGCCTCCTCGTGCTTTCGGGGGGGCTTTTGGGGTCGCAGGCGGCGCTTGCGATCGACGCCTCGCGCTCGGGCCTGCCCTGGCCCTCGGGGCAGTCCTGCTTCGACCGCGGCGACTCGCCGATGGCCCAGGTCGAGGCGTGGCGCGGCCACCCCTACGACGTCATCGTCGGCTGGGCGCCCAGGACCACGTTCGCGGCGATGGTCGACTGGTTCGAGCGGGGCAACTACCGCAAGATCGCGCGCCTGCCCCCGACCCCCGTCGTCAGCGTGCCGCTGCTGACCCAGGAGGTGCCGGGGCAGTTCGCCGCCTGCGCCGCCGGCGCGTTCGACGACCACTTCCGCCGCATCGCCAAGGCGGCGCGGGCGAACAACCGGCCCGACACCGTGTTCCGGCTCGGCTGGGAAGCGAACGGCAGCTGGTACCCCTGGAGCATCGGCAACGACCCCGAGGGCTACAAGGCGTGCTTTCGCCACGTCGTCGACACGATCCGCAGCGAACTGCCGGGTGCCACGATCTCGTGGCCGATGGCCAAGCAGGGCCACCTCGCCTACGACGTGACGAAGGCCTATCCGGGCGACGCCTACGTCGACATCGTCGGCCTCTCGTTCTACGACCGCTACCCGATCGCCCCCGACCAGAAGGCCTGGGACGACCAGTACCAGCGCACCCGGTACGGCGGCCCCTTCGGGCTCAAGTCGTGGCTCGCGTTCGCAACCGCGCACGGCAAGAAGCTCTCTTTCGACGAGTGGGGCATCTCCGACAACGGCCAGGGCTTCGACAACGCCTTCTTCATCAAGGCGATGACCGACTTCTTCGCCAGGAACGCGAAGTCCATCGCCTTCGAGGCCTACTACAACTGCGGCGAGGGCGCCTACCAGGTCTACCCCGAGAGCGACAACCCGAACGCCGGCGCCGCCTACCGCGAGGCCTATCTGGCCCGCTGAACCGAAAGGGCGCCCTTCCCCGTTGGCCGCCGCCCGCCGATCGGGCATACCCCTTGAAGGATGGCGGGGCGACGGGGGGGGACGGGCCGCATGGCGGTGGACATGGGCGCCTTCGACTACATCGTGGTCGGGGCCGGCACGGCGGGCAGCGTCGTCGCCAACCGGCTCTCGGCCGATCCGAGGAACCGCGTCCTCCTGATCGAGGCCGGCGGGATCGGCAGGGGGCTTTGGGTCCACGTCCCCGTCGGCTACCTCTACACCCAGAACCACCCGAAGACCGACTGGTGCTTTAAGACCGAGCCCGTGCCGGGGCTGAACGGCCGCGCCCTGAACTACCCGCGCGGCAAGCTGGTCGGCGGCTCCAGCGCCATCAACGGCATGATCTACATGCGAGGTCAGGCGCGGGACTACGACCTCTGGCGGCAGATGGGCAACCAGGGCTGGGGCTGGGACGACGTGCTCCCCTACTTCAAGCGCCACCAGCACCAGGGACGGGGCGCGGACGCGCACCACGGGGTCGGCGGCGAGTGGCTGATCGACGAGCAGCGCCTGTCCTGGGAGATCCTCGACGCGTGGCGCGACGCGGCCGAAGAGGCCGGGATCCCGAAGGTGGACGACTTCAACCGGGGCGACAACGCCGGCTGCGGCTACTTCCAGGTGACGCAGAAAGGGGGCGTGCGCTGGCACGCCGGCAAGGCGTTCGTCCGCCCGATCCTGAAGCGTCCGAACGTCCTCCTGGTGACGAAGGCGCTGGTCACGGGCCTCGACCTCGACGGCGGGCGGGTCCAGGGCGTTCGCTTCGTCGAGAACGGCCTCGACAAGCTGGCGAGGGTGCGGGGCGAGGCGGTCCTGGCTTCCGGCGCCATTGGCTCGCCGATGCTGCTCGAACGGTCGGGGATCGGCGACCCCGACGTGCTGCGCGGCCTCGGCATCGAGGTCCGCCACGCGCTCAAGGGCGTCGGCGGCAACCTCCAGGACCACCTGCAACTGCGCGTCGTCTACAAGGTCACGAGCGCCAAGACGCTGAACCAGGGGGCGGGCACCCTTCTCGGCCGGACGGCGATGGCGCTCGAATACGCGCTCCACCGCAGGGGGCCGCTCTCGATGGCACCCTCGCAACTGGGCGCCTTCGCCCGCACCGACGAACGGTTCGAGACCCCGAACGTGCAGTACCACGTCCAGCCGCTCTCGCTCGACCGCTTCGGCGAGCCCCTGCACCCCTTCCCCGGCATCACGGCGTCGGTGTGCAACCTGCGCCCGACGAGCCGGGGCCACGTCCACCTGCGGTCGTCCGACCCCCTGGCCCCGCCCGCGATCCAGCCGGACTACCTGTCGACCGACGACGACCGCCGCGTGGCGGCGGACGCGATCCGGCTCACGCGGCGGATCATGGCCGGCGACGCCCTGAAGCGCTACGCGCCCGAGGAGATGAAGCCGGGCGCCCACCTCACGACCGACGAGGGACTGGCGAGGGCGGCGGGCGACATCGGCACGACGATCTTCCACCCCGTCGGCACCTGCAAGATGGGGCCGAAGGGCGACGCCGCCGCCGTCGTCGACCCGCGCCTTCGCGTCCACGGGCTTTGGAACCTTCGGGTCGCCGACGCCTCGATCATGCCGACGATCACCTCGGGCAACACCAACGCCCCCGCCCTCATGATCGGCGAGAAGGCCGCCGCCATGATCCTGGAGGACGCGAAGGCCGGCGTCCGCGCCGCATGAGGGCGCCACTTTCCCGTCGCCTTCGGGGGACCGGGAGCGCCTGCGGGCGTTGCTAGGGGGACGCGCCACAGCGCAGCCTCGCCCTTCGGGCGGCTCTTGGGAGAAGACGCATGGATTTCGGCAGGATCGTCGGCAGCCTCATCGCCAACGGCATGAGCAACTCGTCGCGCGGCAGGACCAACAGCGCCCTCGGCGGCGTGCTGGGGCAGGTGCTGGGCGGCGGCAGGGGCGGCGGCGGGCTCGGCGGCTTGGGCGGCCTTCTCGGCGGCGGCGGAAGCGTGCCCGGCCGGGCGACGACCGGCCGCTTCGAGACCGACACGGGCATGGGCGGCGGGCTCGGCCCCACCTCCACCCAAGGGTCCGGCATGGGTTCGGGCATGGGCATGGGCGGTGGCATGGGCTCGGGCCTGGGCGGCCTCCTCGGCGGCCTTGGCAACATCGGCACCGGGCAGGCGGGCGGGATCGGCGCCGTGCTGGGCGGCATGTTCATGGGCGGCAGGGACGGGGCGGCCGTCGGCGCGCTCAAGGGCGGCGCCATCGGCGCGCTCGCGGCGATCGCGCTCTCGGCCCTGCGCGAGCGCAATCAGCAGGGTACTTCGACCCCGGCGCTCACCGACCAGAGCACCCAGGCCGACGTGGCCGAAGCGGTGAAGGACCGGCTCGGCACCAACGACGCCGAACTCGACCAGATGACCTCGCCCGAGACGGCGCGGCTGATCCTGCGCGGGATGCTGGAGGCGGCGAAGGCCGACGGGCAGGTGAGCCCGGACGAGATGAAGCGGATCATGGGCAAGCTCGACCAGGACGGCGACGTGACCGACGACGACCGCCGCTTCGTCCTCGACGAGATCGGCAAGCCCGCCGATCTGGACGGCCTCGTGCGCGACATCCCCAACAAGGAGGTCGGCGCCCAGGTCTACGCCGCGGCCCTGCTCGCCATCGAGGTCGACACCGAGGCCGAACGGCGCTTCATGAGCGACTTGGCCTCCCGCCTCCAGATCGATGACGGCTCGGCGCAGCGCATCCGGTCGCTGATGGGCGTGCAGGCGGGCTAGGGTTCCGGCGCTCCCACCCCCACCCCGTCCCCGGATCGAGTCCGGGGCACGGGGTGGGAGCGGCCCTTTCCGTCCGCCGATCGACCGGGAACGACGCCGTCCTTTAAAGCCCTTCCTCCGGTGGCAGGCGCTCGGCCCAGTCGAACGCCTGCGCCTGCCGCCTGCGGAGCCACGCCCGCGCGTCGTCGCCTTCCGGCACGGTGGCCAGCCCCTCCCGCGCCGCGAGGCCGGCGAAGTAGCCCCGTCCCGGCAGGCCGTCGTCCTTGCGGACGACGAGGCAGGCAAGTTCGGGCGCGCCCGCCATCCGCTCCTCCAGCCGGAACAGGTCGCGGCAGAGCGCATTGACGTTGCGCGGCCCCAGCATGAAGCCGAGTGACGCCAGCAGGGCCCCGTAGGTCACGTCGCGCCGCTCCCGCGCGGCCGCCGTGAGGATCGCCTCCAGCCTGTCGAGATCGACCACCGCGTTCCCCCTTCCCCGTTCCGCGCCTCTCAATCTGGCCAACGCATCCGCCCGGCGCTAGATCCGTGCGGCCCGCCCCTCGTGCGATGACCAGGAAGGCCCCATGCCGCGTCTCCCGCTTCTCGCCTTCCTCGTCCTGCTCGCCGTCGGCGGGGCCGTTCGCGGCGCGCCGGCCGCCCCCGTCGGGATCTTCGGCAAGGACGACCGGCGCGTCGTCGCCGAGGGCGACCGCCGCTTCGACGCCGTCGGCCGGATCAACCGCGGCGGCGGCAGCTTCTGCACGGGCGTCCTCGTCGCGGCGGACGAGGTGCTGACGGCGGCGCACTGCCTGTGGAGCCTTGCCCGGCACGGCTGGGTCCACCCCGACGAGGTCCACTTCGTCGCCGGCTACCGCCGGGGCGACTACCTCGCCCACGCCCGTGGCCGCACGCTCCGCCTGCCCGGAGGCGACGCGATGGACGAGGACGGCCACCCCCGCACCCTCCCCGACGACTGGGCCGTCGTCGTCCTCGACCGCCCGATCGGCGGGGTCGACCCGATGCGCCTCGCCACCCCCGCCGACCGGCCCGACCTCGAAGGCGGCGGCGCCCGCCTCGCCCGCGTCGGCTACGGCGCCGACCGCCCGTATCTGCCGATCCTCGTCGAGGGCTGCCACCCGCTCGGCCTCGCCTGGGCCGGCCGCGTCCTCCTCCACGACTGCGACGCCACCTTCGGCGACTCCGGCTCGCCCGTCCTCCTCAAGCGCCAGAACGGCGCCTTCGCCGTCCTCGGCGTGCAGAGCGCCATCGTCGGCCACGGCGGGATGCAAGCCGGTGCTGCCGTCCTCATGCAGCGCGGCATCCCGGCGGGGGCGCTCAGGGCGGCGCGCTGAACACGCTTCGCGTCCGCTGGCGCGGGGCCTTTTTTCTCTTTT
>JAGRGG010000157.1 GCA_020445645.1 Geminicoccaceae bacterium
TGCTCGGTCAACATGGCCGCCGCCGGGCTCTACACCATCGGCGGCTCCTTCTGGGAGTTCGGCGAGCCCGACTGGGAGCGCACCCGGCTCTTCGTCCTCTTCGGCTGCGCCGAGGACCACGACAGCAACCCGATCAAGATCGGCCTCGGCAGGCTGAAGGCGGGGGGCGGCAAGTTCGTCTCGGTCAACCCGGTCAAGACCGGCTACTCCGCCATCGCCGACGAGTGGCTGGGCCTCCGCCCCGGCACCGACGGCCTCCTCGTCATGGCGCTGATCCACGAGCTGCTGCGCGCCGGCAAGGTCGACCTCGACTACCTGATCCGCTACACGAACGCCCCCTGGCTCGTCGTGACGAACCCCGGCGGCGCCGACGACGGCCTGATCGCCTGCGACGCCGGGGGCGCGACCTTGTGCTGGGACCGGGAGCGGGGCGAAGCCGTCCCGGCGCTGGGGGCCGACGCGAAGCCCGCCCTCAAGGGCGAGGTGACGCTCCCCGATGGCCGGCGTGTCGTGCCCGTGTTCGAGCTTCTGGCCCGCCGCTACCTCGACGCCTCTTATGCCCCCGACGCCGTCGCCGAACGGGTCGGGCTCGACGCCGCCGTCATCCGGCGGATCGCCGCCGAACTGGCCGAGGCCGCGTTCGCGCGGGAGATCGTCCTCGACATCCCCTGGACCGACGCCTGGGGGCGGCGCCACGACAAGACGGTGGGGCGCCCGGTGTCGATGCACGCGATGCGCGGCATTTCGGCCCACTCCAACGGCTTCCACACCTGCCGCGCCATCCACCTGCTCCAGCTTCTGCTGGGCTCGGTCGACTGCCCCGGCGGGTTCCGCTACAAGCCGCCCTACCCCAAGCCCTGCCCGCCGCCCGTGCTGCCGAACGGCCCCGCCTTCAACCCCAAGGACCCCATCGAGCCGCTCGCCGGCCCGCCGCTGGGATTCCCGCAGGCGCCCGAGCACCTGCTCGTCGCCGCCGACGGGACGCCGCGCCGGATCGACAAGGCCTATTCCTGGGAGGCGCCGATCGCCGCCCACGGCCTCATGCACATGGTCATCACCAACGCCTGGAAGGGCGACCCCTACCCGATCGACACGCTCTTCATGTACATGGCCAACATGGGCTGGAACTCGACGATGAACACGTCGGGCGTGGCCGCCATGCTGACCGACAGGGACGCGGCGGGCGACTACAGGATCCCCCGCTTCATCTACGGCGACGCCTACTATTCGGAGACGGTGGCGTACGCGGACCTCGTCCTCCCCGACACGACCTACCTGGAGCGCCACGACTGCATCTCGCTCCTCGACCGCCCGATCTGCGAGGCGGACGGCCCGGCCGACGCGATCCGCCAGCCGGTGATCCCTCCCGACCGCGACGTGCGCCCGTTCCAGGACGTGCTGCTCGACCTGGGCGCCCGGCTGAAGCTGCCCGGCCTCGTCGACGCCGAGGGCAGGCCGCAATACCCCGGTGGATTCCCCGACTACATGGTCCACCACGAGCGCGCGCCCGGCATCGGGATGCTCGCCGGCTGGCGCGGCAAGGACGGGGAGAGCCACGGCCGGGGCGAGCCCAACCCGGACCAGCTCGAACGCTACAAGGCGAACGGCTGCTTCTGGCACCAGACGATGGCGGACGACTGCAAGTTCTACCGCTTCGCCAACCGGGCCTACCTCGACTACGCGGCGAAGATGGGCTTCCTCGGCAAGGCCGCACCCGTCGTGATGCAGCTCTACAGCGAGCCCTTGCAGAAGTTCCGCCTGGCCGCGCAAGGACACGGGGACATCCAGCCGCCGGAGCGCGACCGGGGGCGCGTCGCCGCCTATTTCGACCCCTTGCCGATCTGGTACGCCCCCTTCGAGGAGGCGGCCACCGAGGGCGAGGGCTACCCCATGCACGCGCTCACCCAGCGGCCGATGTCCCACTACCATTCCTGGCACAGCCAGAATGCGTGGCTGCGCCAGCTCCACAGCCAAAACCGCCTCTACATGCACCGGGGCCGGGCCGAGAGCCTCGGCATCGCCGACGACGACTGGGTCTACGTCACGAGCCACCACGGGCGGATCAAGGCGCAGGTGCGGCTGATGGAAGGCGTCAACCCCGACACGGTCTGGACCTGGAACGCGATCGGCAAGCGCCCGGGCGCCTGGAACCTCGACCCGGACGCCTCGGAGGCCAAGAAGGGCTTTCTTCTCAATCATTTGATCTCGGAACTTCTGCCGGCGCGCGAAGGCGGCTACCGCTACTCGAACTCCGACCCGGTGACGGGGCAGGCGGCGTGGTACGACCTGCGCGTGCGGGTCGAGAAGGCGCCCGTGGACGACGCCCGCTCCCTGCCGCAGGTCGAGCCGGTGGCGACCCGCCGGGCGGGGCAGGACGCGCCCGTTCATCTCAGCTACGGCAAGAGCTTCCACCAGGGGCCGGATACCCGCGTGCCGCAGCGGGCGGACGAAGCCCAACCGGAGAAGACCCCCGCATGACCATGCTTCCGGCACCCGAAGCGCGCGGGCAAAAACGCCTCGCCCTTCTCATCGACCTCGACGTCTGCGTCGGCTGCCAAGCCTGCGTCGTCAACTGCAAAGAGTGGAACACAGGGGGGTTCCCGGCACCGCTCACCGACCTCGACGCCTACGGGGCGAAGCCCAGCGGGGCGTGGCTCAACCGGGTGCACGGCTTCGAGGTCGGCGAGGGGCCGACGAGTCGGACGGTGCACTTCCCCAAGAACTGCTTTCACTGCGAGGACGCGCCGTGCGTCCCCGTCTGCCCGACGGGGGCCTCGTACAAGCGGGCCGAGGACGGCATCGTCCTGGTCAACGAGGCCACCTGCATCGGCTGCGGCCTCTGCGCCTGGGCCTGCCCCTACGGCGCCCGCGAGATGGACCCGGGCGAGGGGGTCATGAAGAAATGCACGCTGTGCATCGACCGGATCTACAACGACGAGCTTGAGGAGATCGATCGCGTCCCCGCCTGCGTCGCCACCTGCCCGACCGGCGCCCGCCTGTTCGGCGACTACGCCGACCCGGGCTCCGACGTATCGAGGGCGGTGCGGGAGCGCGGCGGCTTCACCCTGATGCCCGACATGGCGCGGCCGACGGCGCACTACCTCCCCCCCCGGCCGAAGCGGGACCGTGCCGCCAACGGCGCCCCCGTCCGGCTCGACGACGCGGACACGGCGGGTGCTTCCGGCTTCCTCGGCTGGGTCGACCGTATACTCGCCTCGGTCTGAGCGATGCACCCGGCCCTCTCCGTCATCGTCTTCACGACCGCGTCGGGCGCTGGCTACGGTCTCCTGTTCCTCCTCTCGCTCCTGGGTGCGTTCGGCCTCCTGCCCGCCGACACCGCCCTCGGCCTCGCCGCCTTCGGCGTCGCCTTCGCCCTCGTCACCGGGGGGCTCGTCGCCTCGACCCTCCACCTCGGCCACCCGGAACGGGCGTGGCGGGCGCTCTCGCAGTGGCGCTCGTCGTGGCTCTCTAAGGAGGGCGTCGCCGCCCTCGTCGCCTACCTGCCCGCCGCCCTCTACGCCTTCGGCTGGATCGCCCTCGGCCGCAACGTCGGCCTATGGAGCCTCGTCGGCCTCCTGGCCGCGCTCGCCGCCGCCGCCACCGTCTACTGCACGGGCATGATCTACGCTTCCCTGCGCACCGTGCCGCGCTGGCACGGCCCCTGGACCGTGCCGAACTACGCCCTCCTGGCGCTCGCTTCGGGCGCGGTCTGGCTGGCGGGGTTCACCCTCGCCTTCGCCCCCGACGCCGCAACGCTGCCCCTCCTCCTCGCCCTCGCCGCCACGGCGGCGGCGGCGATCCTGCGCTGGCACTCCTGGCGCGTCCTCGACGCGGCGCCCGCCTCCAGGACGGCGGGCGACGCCACCGGCCTCGGCGGCCTCGGCAGGGTCCGCCTCCTCGAACCGCCGCACACCGAGGCGAACTATCTGCTCCGCGAGATGGGGTTCAAGGTCGCCCGCCGCCACGCGGCCAAGCTCCGCCGCGTCGCACTGCTCCTCGCCTTCGCCTGCCCCTTCGTCCTCGTCCTGCTGGCCTTCCTGACCCCGGCCCCCTTCGGCGCCGCCCTCGCCCTCGCGGGCGCCCTCGCGGCGATGGCTGGACTCCTCGTCGAACGCTGGCTCTTCTTCGCCGAGGCCAAGCACACCGTCACGCTCTACTACGGCGCTTCCGCCGTCTAGAGGCTTCGAGGCGAACGACGAGGGGCCTGCCTGGATGCCCGCGCGACGAATGGCCGGACGGTCAGGCTCCGGCTCAGGCCCAGGGCACCGTGGGTAGGCACGGTTCGATCCTTTGCCGTTCATGAAACAACAACGACGTCATAACCTTGCACCCCGGACTCGATCCGGAGCCTGAAGGCCCGAGCCATCGAGTGGGGAGCTTTCGGGCAGGGGCGGCCACGCCCCGATCAAGGCCGTGGCAGGAGGCGGGGGTGGGGGGCGCTTTGGACCCTTCTCCTGCTTGAGAGCCGGCGATGCCCTTTGAACCCGCGTGCCACGGATCCGAACCGGGGCCTGCGCGCCGTCGCATCGGGATCGCTTGATGAACGGCTCGGCGGCTTGAACGTCTAGCTCAGGGCGAGGGCGGAGGCGCTTCAAGCTTACGTTGTAAAGCCCGGGCAACGCCCTCCAAACCATGCGCCCTGGACCTGATCCAGGGTTTGAGCTTTTCTCTATGAAACCCGCGCCCATCGACGAAGCTCAGGTCCGCTTCCCCGGCCCGCCGACGGCCGCGGCGCGTCCGCCCCGCTGCGGTCGGCGTGGTCGTGGCGTCGCCGCGCGGGGCGGCGGCTCAGTTCTGCTCGTCGTCGGACCGGGACGGCTCGTCGGCGGCGAGCGCGCGGGCGAGGTTGCACAGGGCTTCCTGGTGCTTGCGCGACGGCAGGGAGATGAAGTTGCGGGCGAGCTCGAGCAGCATCCGCTGCTGGGGCGTCGGCTTGAAGCCCTTGTCGTTCTCCATGCCCTCGAAGAAGTGGCCGACCTCGATGCCGAGCGCCTGGGCGATCGTGTAGAGGCGGCCGGCGGCGATGCGGTTGATGCCCTTCTCGTACTTGTGCGCCTGCTGGTA
>JAGRGG010000158.1 GCA_020445645.1 Geminicoccaceae bacterium
CCGCGCCAGCGGACGCGAGGCGTCGTCTTCCCCTACGCCGCGAGCGTCCCCGCCGTCTTGGCGATGTGCGTGGCGATGGCGTCCATCAGGGGCGGCGAGAGGCAGTCGTAGGGTTCGAGGCCGAGTTCGTGCAGGCGGGCGCGGACGGCCGGCATCCTGGCCGGCGGCGTGCCGGCCTCGATGATCGAGGAGACGAAGGCCGCGAACTCGGGCGCGGACCAGCCGTCCTCGTTCGAGAGTTCGGTGTGGACGAAGTCGAGGCCGTAGAAGGGGTGGGCCGTGCTCTCGATCCGTCCGTACATGTGGACGCCGCAGCCGGTGCAGGCGTAACGCTGGATGACGGCCGAGGGGTCGACGACCTTCAGCTTGTCGCCGTTCTCAACGACGTGGACCTTGTCGCGCGACACGACCGCGACCTGCGAGAAGACGGCGCCGGTGGGCTTCCAGCACTTCGTGCAGCCGCAGACGTGGTTGTGGGCGGTCTGCGCGTCGACCCGCACCTTGACCGGATCGGTCGCGCAGTGGCAGGTGAGCGTGCCGCCGGCGAAGCCCTCGCGGCCGGCGTGGACGCCGTTGTCGACCTGGGGGTGGATCTTGACCCCGCTCGTCGACACCGCCGGCTTCTCGGCCGGCTTTTCCTTCTTCCAGAACATGCGCCTTCTCCCTGGTCGGCGTCGCGGCGGCGCCGCCGCGACTTGGGACGTGGGGACGCCGCCGGCACGGTGGGCCGTGCGGTGCCTTGTCGCACATCCGCCGAAAACTGGCTATCGAAACCGTCGTGCCGCCCGCCTCCGAGGGGAAAGTGCGCGGTTGAGAAGAAGGGCGGGGCTAGCGGATATCATGCCGTCATGCGCACCATCACCGCCATCGACGCGAAAGACCGCTTCGAGCAACCGCTCGACGACGCCCAGCGCGAGCCCGTCACCGTCACGCGAAGGGGCTGCCCCGCCGCCGTGGTGTTGTCGGTCGAGGACTTCGAGCGGATGCGCGGCGTTGCCTGGGAGCGGCTGGCACGAACGATCCAGGACTTGCGGACCGAGGCGGCGGCCAACGGCCTGACCGAGGAAAAGCTGGAAGAACTCCTCGCGGCTGAGAGCTGAACGGCTCGTCCTCGACACCAACGTCCCGATCAGCGCCGCCCTCAGTCCGAACGGCACAGCGGCGGTCGCGTTGCGGGAAGCCCGCTCGCGTCGCTTGGTCCTCGTCTTTTCGCCTGGGGGGGCTGCGCTCGCGGATCGAGCGGCCGAACTTCGACCCTTATCTGCGGGGGCAAAGTCGGCAACGATTTCTCGACGACGTCGCCACGGTTGCAATCACGGTACCGATCTCCGGCACGGTCAGGGCCTGCCGCGACCCGGACGACGGCAAGGTCATCGAAACGGCCCTCGTCACCGGCGACGCCGACCTCCTGGCGCCGCATCCTTGCCAGAATCTGCCGATCCTTACGCCGCGTGCGTCGCTCGACCTGCCGACGGGAACGTAAAGCCCCTTCGGCCATCGTCGCTCCTATGGTAGCATCAACAGTTCGCTCTTCTCGAAGCCGGCGCTTGGGATCGCCAAAAGGATCACTTTACCAAACGAACCCAAGAAAACTTTCAAAATCAGTCACTTAACTTGTCAGGTTCCCCGCGACGAACCCGAACCCGCATCCGACGGCGGATCGTCAGCCCAGCCGATCCTCGATCGCCGCTTTCAGCTTGGCCAGGGCCTCGCGCAAGGCCGCGTCGGCGGCGAGACCGTCGGCGTCGACGCCGTCCAGGCTCTTCAGGCAGGCGCGGGCGGCGGCGAGGGCCTTCGACGCTCGCGGGCGGGGGAGGGAAGGGGCCTTGCGGGCGGCGCGCAGGGCGCGGACGGTGACGGGTCCCCGCTTCGCCTCGTCCCACAACCGAAGCTGGCGCTCCGGGTCGCCGAGCCCGGCGAGTTCGATCAGCCAGGAGCGACCCACCTTCGCATCCGACGTCGGATACTCGTCCCGGATCCGCTCAGGGAGCGAGGCGAGCGAGAGGAGGGATGAAACGGTGTTCTGCTTCCTGCCGATCGCCCGCCCGACCTCGGCCTGGGTGTAGCCCTTGGCGCGCATCAGGCGGTCGATCGCGCGCGCCTCGTCGAAGGGGTCGAGGGCTTCGCGTTGCAGGTTCTCGATGATCGCCAGCTCGACCGGGTCGCCGTCGCTGACGATCGCCGCCACCGTCGTCCGGCCGATCGCCTTGCAGGCGCGCAGCCGCCGCTCGCCGGCGACGAGCCGGAACCCCCCTTTTCCGTCCCCCGGTTTGGCGCGCGCGACGACGACGGGCTGGAGGAGGCCGTGGCGCTCGATCGAGGCGGCGAGATCCTGAAGCGCCGCCTCGTCGAAGCGTCGCCGCGGCTGCGCCGGGTTCGGTTCGAGCGCGGCCACGTCGAGTTCGACGATGCGCGGCAGGTCGGCCGAGGTCTGGAAGAAGCCGTCGCGGCGCAGGCGCTCGCCGAGGCCCGTCCGGCTAGCCATGCGCCGCGACCTCCCCCGCCACCTCCAGGACGAGCCGGCGGTAGCCTTCGAGCGCGTGGTGCTCGGGCGAGGCGAGGAGGGTCGCCACCCCCTCGACCGAGGCGCGGTCGAAGAGGGTCGAGCGGCGGACGGGGGCGAAGACCGGGTGCCGCCCGGCCATGAGCCCGCCCAGCTCCGCCAGCGCCTCCCGGTCGTGCTGGTTGCGGGCGTCGAACATCGTCGGCAGCACGCCCAGCACGCGCAGGTCGGGGTTCAGCCGGGTCCGCACCTTGTCCACCGTCTCCAACAGGAGCGAGACGCCCATGAGCGAGAGGTAGTCGGTCTTGACCGGGACCAGGACGGCGTCCGCCGCCGCGAGCGCGTTCACGGTGAGGAGGCCGAGCGAGGGCGAGCAGTCGACGAGGACGAACGCGTAGCCGTCCGCCTCGGCCCGGAGCCGCCCGCGCAGCCGGGTGGCGCCGTCCCAGGCGGTGAGCAGCTCGCCCTCGGCCGAGGCCCAGCGGATCGAGGCTCCTACCAAGTCGACCCCGCCCGCCGCGGTCACGACCTCCTCCAGGGGCCGCTCGCCGATCAGCCAGTCGTGGACCGTGCGCCCGTCCGCCTCCAGGCGGCGGGGGTCCTGGCCGAGGTAGATCGTCAGGCTCGCCTGCGGGTCGTCGTCGACGGCGAGCACGCGGCGACCGTCGGCGGCCAGCGCCTGGGCGAGGTTGACGGCCGTCGTCGTCTTGCCGACGCCGCCCTTCTGGTTCGCGATGGCGAGGGTGAAGGTCATGGGCGATCGTTCTACGCCGCGCCTTGTCCCCGGCCTAGGGCCGGAACGCCACACATCCGACGTCGGATGTCACCCTTCGCCGTCTCATCCGTTGTGCCGCCGACATGATCAGCGGAAGGAAAGCGGCGTGTTCGATTGGATCACCGGCATGGTCGACGGCGGCGGCTACGCGGCCGTGGCGCTGCTCATGTTCCTGGAGAACGTGTTCCCGCCGATCCCCTCCGAACTGATCATGCCGCTCTCCGGCTTCGTCGCGGCGCAGGGGCGGCTCAACATCGTCCTCGTCCTCGTCGCCGGCTCGGTGGGCTCGCTCGCCGGCGCCCTGTTCTGGTACTGGATCGGCCTCAAGGTGGGCTCCGAGCGCCTCGCCCGCTTCGCGCAGGACCACGGGCGCTGGCTCACGCTGACGCCGAGGGAAGTCCGCGCCGCCGACGACTGGTTCGACCGCCACGGCGGCAAGGCGGTGTTCCTCGGCCGCCTGATCCCGGGCGTGCGCACGCTCATCTCGGTGCCGGCCGGCGTGTCGGGGATGCGGCTCGGCCGCTTCCTCCTCTACTCGGGCCTCGGCACGGTGCTGTGGACGGTGCTGCTCACGCTCGCCGGCTGGTTCCTCGAGGACCAGTACGACCGGGTCGGGAACTGGGTCGGCCCGGTTTCGAACGTCGTCGTCGCCGTGCTCGTCCTCTTCTACCTCTACCGCGTCGCCACCTTCCGCCGCCACGTGCCGAAGCGGGGCGATCCCGCCTGACGCTTCGGGAACATCGGGCGTCGTGGTGCGCTTCTTGAAGGGCTTGCCTTTTCGGGGCATCTTGGGGATATTGTCTGGTATACCAGGGAACGAAGCTCGGTGGCAGGGGAGGGCGCGAGGTGGCGCAATCGGTGGTGAAGGAACGGCCCATGCACCCCGGCAAGGGGGAGCGGCGCGGCCGCGTGACCGCGCGCGGCCGGCAGCCGAGCGCGCGGGCGCTGGAGGAAGTCGCGGCCCTTCTGGGCGACCGGCCCACCCCGCTCGACATGCTGATCGAGTTCCTGCACCTGATCCAGGACCGCTACCGCTGCCTCTCGGCCGACCATCTGGCGGCGCTCGCCGAGCGCATGCGCGTGCCGCAGGCGCTGGTCTACGAGACCGCCACCTTCTACCACCACTTCGACGTGCTGAAGGAAGGGGAGGAGGCGCCGCCGAAGCTCACCGTGCGCGTCTGCGAGAGCCTCACCTGCGAGATGTTCGGCGCGCACCGGGTCTTCGAGGCGCTGAAGGGCGGGCTGGACCCCGCCGAGGTCCGCGTCCTCAAGGCGCCCTGCATGGGGTTCTGCGACCGCGCCCCCGCCGTCGCCGTCAACCACCGCCACGTCTCGGCCAAGGACCACGCCGCCGTCGTCGACGCGATCGAGAAGGGCCACCACGGCCCCGAGATCCATCCCTACCCCGACCTCGCCGCGTACCGGAAGGAGGGCGGCTACGGGGTCCTGGAGCGCTGCCAGAAGGGCGACCTCACCTTCGAGGCGGTGACGGAGGCGTTGAACGAAGCGGGCCTGCGCGGCCTCGGCGGCGCCGGCTTCCCGACCGGGCGCAAGTGGGGTCTCGTCAAGGCGCAGCCGGCCCCCCGCCACGTCTGCGTCAACGCCGACGAGGGCGAGCCCGGCACGTTCAAGGACCGCTTCTACCTCAACGCCGACCCGCACCGCTTCCTCGAAGGTGCCTTGATCGCCGCCTGGGCGATGGAGGCGGAGAACCTGTGGATCTATCTCCGCGACGAGTACCCCGGCATCCGCCAGATCCTCGGCGTCGAGGTCGAGGCCCTGGAGAACGCGGGCCTCGTCCCCGCCGGTTACATCCGCCTGCGGCGCGGCGCCGGCGCCTACATCTGCGGCGAGGAAAGCTCGATGATCGAGAGCCTCGAAGGCAAGCGCGGCCTGCCGAGGAACCGTCCCCCCTACGTCGCGCAGAAGGGGCTCTTCGGCCGCCCGACCCTCGTCAACAACGTCGAGACGCTGTTCTGGATACCCGAGATCCTGGACAAGGGAGCCCGATGGTTTGCCGAACGTGGCACCAAGGGCTTCAAGGGGATGCGCTCCTACTCGGTCTCGGGTCGGGTCAAGGAGCCCGGCGTCAAGATGGCGCCGGCGGGCTCCACCGTGACCGACCTCATCGAGCAGTGCGGCGGCATGTTGGACGGCCACGGCTTCAAGGCGTACCTGCCGGGCGGGGCGTCGGGCGGCATCCTGCCGGCGTCGATGGGCGACCTGCCGCTCGAGTTCGGCGAACTGGAGCGGCACGGCAGCTTCGTCGGCTCCCACGCCGTCGTGATCCTCTCCGACCAGGACGACATGAAGGCCTGCGTCCGCAACGTCATGCGCTTCTTCGAGGACGAGTCCTGCGGCCAGTGCACGCCCTGCCGGGTCGGGACGGAGAAGGCCGTCAAGCTCCTCGAGCGCGACGACTGGGACGAGGACCTGCTCATGGAGCTGTCGAGGGCGATGACCGACGCCTCGATCTGCGGCCTGGGTCAGGCGGCGACGAACCCGCTCAAGTCCTACTTCAAGTTCTTAAAGGACCTCTAGCCGCCCGATGCCGGACCGCCTCCTCCTCAAGGATTGCCGCCTCCTCGCCACGATGGACGAGGGCTTGGGCGAGTTGCGCGGTGCGTCCGTCCTGATTGCGGGCAACCGGATCGAGGGGATCGGCGACGCGGCCGAACTGGAGAAGGCGTTCGGCCCGGCGGGCGAGACCCTGGACATGACGGGCTGCGTCGTGCTCCCGGGGCTCGTCAACGCCCACCACCACTTCTTCCAGACGCTGACCAGGGCCCTGCCGGGGGCGCAGGATGCGGAACTGTTCGACTGGCTGAAGACGCTCTACCCCATATGGGCCGGGCTCACCCCGGAGATGGTGCGGGTCTCGACGCAGGTGGCGGCGGCGGAACTGCTGCTGTCGGGCTGCACCACCGCTGCCGACCACCTCTACCTCTACCCGAACGGCTGCACCCTCGACGACGCCATCGAGGCGGCGGGGGAGGCGGGCTTGCGCTTCGTCGCCACGCGGGGAGCGTTGAGCGTCGGCGAAAGCCAAGGCGGGCTGCCCCCGGATTCTCTATGCGAGGACGAGGAAGCGATCCTGCTCGACATGGAGCGCGTCGTCGGGCGCCACCACGACGCGGGCTTCGCCGCGATGACCCAAGTGGCGCTGGCCCCCTGCTCGCCGTTCTCGGTGAGCCGGGATCTGATGCGCGAGACGGCAACGCTCGCCCGCAGGCTCAAGGTCGGGCTGCACACCCATCTGGCCGAGACCGGGGGCGACGTCGCCTATTCGCGGGAACGGTTCGGCCGCACGCCCGCCGAGTACGCCGAGGACCTGGGCTGGACCGGCCCCGACGTGTGGTTCGCCCACTGCGTCAGGCTCGACCCCGCCGGGATCAACCTCTTCGGCCGCACCGGCACCGGGGTCGCCCACTGCCCCTGCTCCAACATGCGGCTCGGGTCGGGCATCGCCCCCGTGCGCGCCATGCTCGACGCCGGGGTCAAGGTCGGCCTCGGCGTCGACGGCTCGGCCTCGAACGACGGCGGCCACCTGCTGGGCGAGGCGCGCCACGCGATGCTGCTCGCCCGCGTCGGCGGCGACCCTGCCGCCCTGTCCGCGAGGGAAGTCCTGCGCATGGCGACCAGGGAGGGAGCCGCCGCTCTGAACCGCGACGACGTCGGCCGCCTCGCCCCCGGCATGGCCGCCGACGTCGCCGCCTTTCGCGTCGACGGGATCGCCCACGCGGGGGCGTTGCACGACCCGCTGGCGTCCCTCGTCTTCTGCCGGCCGGCCGATGCGTGGTACACCGTCGTCGACGGCAGGGTCGTCGTCCGCGAGGGACGACTGACCACCCTCGATCCCTCTACCCTCGTGCCCGCGCACAACCGCCTCGCCGCCCGGCTCGTCGGGGGAGGGGCCTGATGCGCCCGTCGCCACCCGACATGCCCCGTCCATACCGCGGCGCGCCCCGTCTCGGGGCGGCACCCGCAAGACAGTTGCCGAAAGGGAGCCTCTGATGTCCGACAAGATCCGCTTTGAATTGGACGGCCGCGAGGTCCTGGCCCTGCCCGGCGAAACGATCTGGCAGGTGGCCGAGCGGGAGGGGGTCAAGATCCCCCACCTCTGCTACCTGCCCGAGCCCGGCTACCGGCCGGACGGCAACTGCCGCGTCTGCATGGTCGAGATCGAGGGCGAGCGCGTCCTCGCCCCCTCCTGCCTGCGCCAGCCGACCGAGGGCATGAAGGTCAGGGCCGGCAACGAACGCGCGACCAAGGCGCGGGCGATGGTGATGGAGCTGCTCGTCGCCGACCAGCCGAAGCGCGAGGACGCGCACGACGAGGGCAGTCGGCTTTGGCAGTGGGCCGACCGCGTCGGCGTCGTCGAGAGCCGCTTTCCCGCCCGCCACCAGCCGCCGAAGGACCCGAGCCACCCGGCGATGCGGGTCAACCTCGACGCCTGCATCCAGTGCACCCTTTGCGTCCGCGCCTGCCGCGAGGTCCAGGTCAACGACGTGATCGGCATGGCGTACCGCGGCCACCACGAGAAGATCGTCTTCGACCAGGACGACCCGATGGGCGAGTCCACCTGCGTCGCCTGCGGCGAGTGCGTCCAGGCCTGCCCGACCGGCGCGCTTCTCCCCGCCTCCATCGTCGACCTCGCCACCGAGAAGGCCGACCGGAGCGTCGACAGGAAGGTCGAGAGCGTCTGCCCCTATTGCGGCGTCGGCTGCCAGCTCACCTACCACGTCAAGGACGACGCGATCCGCTACGTGACCGGCCGCGACGGCCCCTCGAACGAGAACCGCCTCTGCGTCAAGGGCCGCTTCGGCTTCGACTACGTCCGCCATCCCGGAAGGCTCACGAAGCCGCTGATCCGCAAGGAGGGCGTGTCGAAGAAGGACGCCGTGACGGCGATCGACCCGAAGAGGGTGCTGGACTACTTCCGGGAAGCCTCGTGGGAGGAGGCGCTCGACGTGGCGGCGAACGGGCTGAAGGGCCTGCGCGAAAAGCACGGCGACAAGGCGCTCGCCGGGTTCGGCTCCGCCAAGTGCTCGAACGAGGAGGCGTACCTGTTCCAGAAGCTGGTCCGGACGGGCTTTGGCAACAACAACGTCGACCACTGCACCCGCCTCTGCCACGCGTCCTCGGTCGCGGCCCTCATCGAAGGCATCGGCTCCGGCGGCGTCACGGCCCCCTTCATGGAGGTCAAGAACGCGGACGTGATCGTCGTCATCGGCGCCAACCCCACCGAGAACCACCCGGTCGCCGCGACCTACTTCAAGCAGGCGACGGAGCGCGGCGCCACGCTCATCGTCATGGACCCGCGCGGGCAGGCGCTCAAGCGCTACGCGACCCACATGCTCCAGTTCAGGCCCGGCCGCGACGTCGCCATGCTGAACGCGCTCATGCACGTCATCGTCGAGGATGAGCTTTACGACCGGCAGTACGTCCAGTCCCACACCGAGAACTTCGAGCGCCTGAAGGAGCACCTCGCCGCGTTCAAGCCCGAGGACATGGCGCCGATCTGCGGCATCGACGCCCAGACCCTGCGCACGGTGGCCCGCACCTACGCCCGCGCCGAGGCGGCGATCGTCTTCTGGGGCATGGGGGTCTCGCAGCACACCCACGGCACCGACAACAGCCGCTGCCTCATCTCGCTCGCCCTCATGTGCGGCCAGACCGGGCGGCCCGGAACGGGCCTCCACCCGCTGCGCGGCCAGAACAACGTCCAGGGCGCGTCCGACGCCGGGCTCATCCCGATGATGTTCCCGGACTACAACCGCGTGAGCGGCGACGCCTACCGGGGCAAGCTCGAATCCCTGTGGGGCCAGAAGCTCGACCCGACGCCGGGCCTCACCGTCGTCGAGACGATGGACGCGATCCACGACGGCCGGGTCAGGGGCATGTACATCATGGGCGAGAACCCGGCCATGTCCGACCCGGACGTGGTCCACGCCCGGGAAGCCATCGCCAAGCTCGACCACCTCGTCGTCCAGGACATCTTCCTCACCGAGACGGCGAAGTACGCCGACGTGGTCCTGCCCGCCTCGGCGTGGCCCGAGAAGAACGGCACCGTGACGAACACGAACCGGCAGGTGCAGATGGGCAGGAAGGCGCTGAACGCGCCGGGCGACGCCCGCGAGGACTGGTGGATCACCCAGGAACTCGGCCGCCGCCTCGGCCTCCCCTGGTCGTATGCCGGCCCGGCCGAGGTCTTCGCCGAGATGAAGGAGGCGATGGGCAGCTTCGACAACATCACCTGGGAGCGCCTGGAGGGCGAGGATTCGATTACCTATCCCTGCCCCGCCCCCGACCACCCGGGCGAGGGCATCGTCTTCAGCGACCGCTTCCCGACCGAGAGCGGCCGGGCGAAGCTGGTCCCGGCGACGGGGATCACGCCCGCCGAGCAGCCCGACGCCGAGTTCCCGATGGTGCTCTCGACCGGCCGCACCCTGGAGCACTGGCACACCGGCTCGATGACCCGCCGCGCCGAGGTGCTGGACGCCCTCGAACCCGAGGCCTTCGTCCAGATGAACTCGGCCGACCTGCGCGCGTTTGGCATCGAGGCCGGCGACCGCGTCCGCGTCGAGACCCGGCGCGGCGGCATCGAACTCATGGTCCGCCAGCACAACGCGGTCCCGAAGGGCATGATCTTCATCCCCTTCTGCTTCGCCGAGGCGGCGGCCAACGTCCTCACCAACCCCCAGCTCGACCCCATCGGCAAGATCCCCGAGTTCAAGTTCTCGGCGGCGCGCGTCACGCCGCTCAGGGTGGCGCAGGCGGCGGAGTAGAGGATCACGCTCCGCGTCCGCGGACGCGGAGCGTGATCGGGCCGACAAAAAAGGGGAGGGCCTTTCGACCCTCCCCCTCTTTTTGGCCCTTCGGCTGACTTAGAACAGCCCTTCGATCCTGCCTTCGCTGTCGAGGCGGATCGAGTTCGCGGCCGGGACCTTGGGGAGGCCCGGCATGGTCATGATGCTGCCGGTGACGACGACGACGAACCCGGCGCCGGCCGAGAGGCGGAGTTCGCGGATCTCGACGTCGTGGCCCGAGGGCGCGCCCTTCAGGTTGGCGTCGGTGGAGAAGGAGTACTGGGTCTTCGCCATGCAGACGGGGAAGTGGCCGTAGTTCTCCTGCAGCTCCTTGAAGCGCGCCCGCACCGTCGAATCGGCGTTGATGTTGGCGGCGCCGTAGAGCTGGGTGGCGATCGTCTTCACCTTGTCCCAGAGCGGCATCTCGTCCGGGTAGAGCGGCTTGAAGTCGGCCTTGCCGCTGTCGGCGAGGTCGGCGACGTGGCGCGCGAGTTCCTCGGTCCCGGCACCGCCTTCGGCCCAGTGGTTGCAGAGGATCGCCTCGACGCCGAACTCGCGGCTGACCTTGCGCACCGCCTCGACCTCGGCGTCGGTGTCGGTGACGAAGCGGTTGATGGCGACGACGACGGGCACGCCGAACTTCTGCGTGTTCTCGATGTGGCGGCGCAGGTTGCTGCACCCCTTGACGACGGCTTCCACGCTCTCGTGCTTCAGGTCGTCCTTGGCGACGCCGCCGTGCATCTTGAGGGCGCGGACGGTGGCGACGATGACGGCCGCCGCCGGCTTCAGCCCTGCCTTCCTGCACTTGATGTCGAAGAACTTCTCGGCACCCAGGTCGGCGCCGAAGCCCGCTTCCGTCACCACGTAGTCGGCGAGCTTGAGCGCGGTCTTCGTCGCCTGCACCGAGTTGCAGCCGTGGGCGATGTTGGCGAACGGCCCGCCGTGGATGAAGGCGGGGTTGTTCTCGAGCGTCTGCACGAGGTTCGGCATGAGCGCGTCCTTCAAAAGGACGGTCATGGCGCCCGGCGCCTCCATCGCGCTCGCCAGAACGGGCTTGCGGTCGCGGGTCTGGCCGACGACGATGTTGCCGAGCCGGCGCTCCAGGTCTTCGAGGTCGGTGGCGAGGCAGAAGATCGCCATGACCTCGGAGGCGACGGTGATGTCGAACCCGTCCTCCCGGCAGAAGCCGTTGGCGACCCCGCCCAGCGAGTTGACGATCTGGCGCAGCGCCCGGTCGTTCATGTCGAGGACGCGGCGCAGCGCGACGCGGCGGGTGTCGAGGTCGCTCTTGTTGCCCCAGTAGATGTGGTTGTCGACCAATGCCGCGAGCAGGTTGTGCGCCGAGGTGATGGCGTGGAAGTCGCCGGTGAAGTGGAGGTTGATCGCCTCCATCGGCACCACCTGCGCGTAGCCGCCGCCGGCGGCACCCCCTTTCATGCCGAAGCAGGGGCCGAGCGAAGGCTCGCGGGTGCAGCTGATCGTCTTCTTGCCGATGCGGTTGAGGCCGTCGCTGAGGCCCACCGTCGTCGTCGTCTTGCCCTCGCCGGCCGGCGTCGGCGTGATGGCGGTGACGAGGATCAGCTTGCCGTCCTCGTTGCCCTGGATCGACTTCAGGTAGTCGTAGTTGACCTTGGCGATGTGCGGCCCGTAGAGGTTCAGGGCTTCGGCCGGGATATCGATCTTGGCCGCGACCTCGGCGATCGGCTTCATCGTCGCCTCGCGGGCGATCTCGATGTCGGACTTGACGCTCATGTCTTTTGCTCTTCTCGACTTGCTGTGGTGTTCGCGTCCGGTGACGGAAGCAGGCGTCAGCCCCCCAAGGCGGCGCCCGGGGTCAGGCCGACCCCGCGCGCCCAGTCGCTTGCCGGACCCTTCTTAGCGTCCTTGGGCCGGGCGCGTCCAATCAGGATGTCGCCGTCGCCCGTGGCGACGACGACGCCGCTGTCGTTCACGTCGACGACGGTGCCCGGATCCTTGCCGCCGCCGGGGAGGGCCTGGCTGTCGAAGACCTTCACTTCCTCGCCGTTCAGCGTCGTCCAGGCGCCGGGCTGTGGGTCGCAGCCGCGGATCAGGTCGTGCAGCTTGGAAGCCGGCTGCGACCAGTCGATCTTCGCGTCCGCCTTCTTGCACCAGCTCTCGTAGGTGGCCTTGCTCTCGTCCTGCTCGATCGACGGGGCCTTGCCGTCGCGCACCAGATCGAGCGCCTCCAGCATGGCGTCGACGCCCATCGGGAACAGGCGCTCGAAGTAGAGCGAGCCGAGCGTGTCGTCGGGGCCGATGTCGACCTCCTTCTGGAGGAGGACGGGGCCTTCGTCCAGGCCGTCGTCGGGCCAGAAGATCGTGAGCCCCGTCCGCTTCTCGCCCATGATGATCGGCCAGTTGATCGAGGACGGACCCCGGTGCCTGGGCAGGAGCGAGGGGTGGTACTGGAACGTGCCGCGCTTCGGGATGTCGCGGACCGCTTCCGGCACGAACAGGGTGACGTAGGCCATCATGCACACGTCGGGCTCGAAGGAGCGCATCAACGCCTCGGCCTCGGGGGTCTTCCACGAGGTGGGCTGGTGGACCGGCAGCCCCTTCGCTTCCGCGAACTCGGCCAAGGGGTCGCGCGGGCGCCCTTCCTTGTCCGGGGCGCAGAACACCGCGACCACGTTCTCGCCCTTCTCCAGCAGGCGCTCCAGGACCGCCTTGCCGAACGCCTGCTGGCCGTGAACCACGACGCGCATCGTGCGTCCCTCCCTTGATGTCCGTATGCGAAAGGGGCCGGCGTTTCGCGCCGGCCCCGAATGGTGTCTACTCGGCGGCCTTGCTGGCCGGTGCCGCGCCGATCGCCCCCGACGCCCTGATCCGCTCCACCTCGGCGGCGTCGTAGCCGAGCACGCTGGTCAGGATCTCGTCGGTGTGTTCGCCGAGCAGCGGCGAGCGCTTCACCTCGGCCGGGCTGTCGGAAAGCTTCACCGGCATCCCGACGGTGAGGTACGTGCCGCGCTCCGGGTGGTCGACCTCGACGATGGTGCCCGTCTTGCGCAGGGACGGCTCCTCGGCCAGCTCCTTCATCGACAGGATCGGGCCGCAGGGCACGTTCAGTGGATTGAAGGTGTCCATGACCTCGAACTTGGTCTTGGTCATCGTCCACTGTTCGATCGTGTCGAAGATGCTTTTCAGCTTCGGCAGCCGTGCCTTCGGCGTCGCATAGTCGGGGTCGGTGATCCACTCGGGCTTGCCGATCACCTCGCAGATCTTCGACCAGACGGCCGCTTGCGTGATGAAGTAGGTGTAGGCGTTGGGGTCGGTTTCCCAGCCCTTGCACTTCAGGATCCAGCCGGGCTGGCCGCCGCCGGACGCGTTGCCGGCGCGCGGCACGGCCTCGCCGAACTCCTCGTCCGGGTATTGCGGGTACTCGGTGAGCGGACCGTGAGCGAGGCGCTGCTGGTCGCGCAGCTTGACACGGCAGAGGTTGAGGACACCGTCCTGCATCGCTGCCTGAACCCGCTGCCCGCGCCCGCTCTTCTCGCGGTGGTAGAGGGCGGCGACGATGCCGAACGCGAGGTGCAGCCCCGTGCCGCTGTCGCCGATCTGGGCACCCGTCACCACGGGTGGGCCGTCGTCGAACCCGGTCGTGGAGGCGGATCCCCCCGTGCACTGGGCGACGTTCTCGTAGACCTTGCAGTCCTCGTAGGGGCCGGGGCCGAAGCCCTTGACGCTGGCGTAGATCATGCGCGGGTTCAGTTCCTGGATCCGGGCCCAGGTGAGGCCCATGCGGTCGAGCGCCCCCGGCGCGAAGTTCTCGACGAGGATGTCGCAGGTCTTGACGAGGCGCTCCAGCACCTCCTTGCCTTCCTTGTTCTTCGAGTCGAGCGTGATCGAGCGCTTGTTGTGGTTGAGCATCGTGAAGTAGAGCGAGTCGACGCCCTCGATGTCCTGAAGCTGCTGGCGGGTCGCGTCGCCGACGCCGGGGCGCTCGACCTTGATGACGTCGGCGCCGAGCCACGCGAGGAGCTGCGTGCAGGTCGGCCCCGACTGCACGTGGGTGAAATCGAGAATCTTGACGCCTTCGAGGGCCTTCATGCCGTCCTCCCGGACGGGCCGCCCGAAGTTGGGACGGCCCGCCATGATCCTTGGATGCTTATGCCGTTACTTGTACATCGTCTGGGCCTTGGTGCCCGGCGCGTACTCGTTGGGGTCGACCCAGATGTTGACGACCGCCGACTTGCCACGCGAGCGCACCTCTTCCCTGGCCCGGCGCAGCGCCGGGGCGATCTCGGGCGCTTCGCGCACCTCCTCGCCGTACCCGCCCAGCATCTCGGCGAACTTCGAGAACGGCACGTCGCCGAGCTTGTTGCCGATGTTGCCGCGCTGCTCGCCGTACTTGGCGATCTGGCCGTAGCGGATCTGGTTCATCGACGAGTTGTTGGCGACGACGGCGAGGTAGGGGGCGCCGAAGCGGTCGGCGGTCTCCATGTCGAACGCCGTCATGCCGAACGAGCCGTCGCCGTAGAGGCAGAGCACGTCCTTCTTCGGGTGGGCGATCTTCGCCGCCATGGCGAAGCCCGTGCCGACGCCGAGCGAGCCGAGGGCGCCCGGGTCCATCCAGTTGCCGGGGCCGCGCGGCTCGACCGCCTGCGCCGAGATGGTGACGACGTCGCCGCCGTCGCCGATGTAGACCGTATTCTCGTCCAGGGCCTCGTTGAGTTCCCAGGCGACGCGGTAGGGGTGGATCGGGTTCTGGTCGCTCTTGAAGAGCGGCATCAGCTTGTCGAGCGCCTTGCCTTCGGCCTCGCGCAACCCGGCGAGCCAGCCCTCGCGGCCCTTGGCGCCGTTGTCGCTCCGGCCGGTCGTCGCGGCCAGCACCGCGCCCAGGATGGCGCCGGGGTCGCCGACGAGGCCGAGCGAGATGTCGCGGTTCCGGCCCACCGTGCGGTAGTCGGCGTCGATCTGGACGATCGTCGCGTCCTGGCTCAGCCGCTTGCCGTAGCCCATGCGGAAGTCGAACGGCGTGCCGACGATGAGGATCACGTCGGCCTTGTCGAAGGCGAGGCGGCGGGTGCGGTTGAAGTAGTGCGGGTCGCCGGGCGGCAGCATCCCGCGGCTGGCGCCGTTGAAGTAGGCCGGGATGTTGAGCCCGCGCACGAGCGCGATCGCCTCCTCGTGGCCGCGCGTCATCCAAACTTGGCCGCCGAAGAGGACGCAGGGGCGCTCGGCCTTGACGAGGATGTCGGCGAGCTTCTCGATGTCGGCCGGGTCGCCGATCGAGCGCGTCGAGGCGCGGTAGCGGCCGGGCTGCGGCACGACGGCCCGCTCGATCGGCACCTCGCGGTCGAGCACGTCGCGCGGGATCTCGAGGTAGGAGGGGCCGTAGGCGCCGGCGAAGCACTCGCGGGCCGCCATCGCGATCATGTCGGCGACGCGCTCGGTCGAGAGCACGCCCGCCGAGAACTTCGTGATCGGCTTCATCATCTCGACGTGCGGGAGATCCTGGAGCGACCCCATCTTGTGCTGGGTGAGGGAGCCCTGGCCGCCGATGTGGAGGAGCGGGCTCTCCGAGCGGAACGCCGTGGCGACGCCCGTGACCGCGTTGGTGCAGCCGGGGCCGGCCGTCGTCACGACGCAGCCGAGCCTGCCCGTCTGCCGCGCGTAGCCGTCGGCCGCGTGCGCCGCCGTCTGCTCGTGGCGGACGTCGACGATGCGGATGCCCTCGTCGATGCAGCCGTCGTAGATGTCGATGATGTGCCCGCCGCACAGCGTGAAGACGGTGTCGACGCCCTCGTTCTTCAGCGCCTTGGCAACGAGGTGGCCGCCGGAAACGACGTTGCCGTCTTTCGTCTTGCGGGCCAGCGTGTCGGTCGCGGTATCGCCGCGTTCGGCGAGGTCGGCCATGAGTCTAGTCCCCCCTAGCTATCCTGAGTTCAGGCGACCAACGGTTCGTCGGCCGTGCCCGGCGCCTCGATCCACGTCTCCTTGACGTGGGCGTGGAGGCCGAGCGTGTGTTCGCGCACGAGCCGCTCCGCGAGGTCCGCGTCGCGGCGTTCGAGCGCCTCGATGATGTGGATGTGGTCGATGATCGACCGGTGCGCCCGGTCCCGTTCCGAGATGGTCCGGGCCCGGATCGCCTGCATGTGGATGAGGATGCCCTCGGCCATGTCGCGCAAGAGGCGACACTTGGCGAAATCGAGGATCTTCGCGTGGAAGCGCAGGTTCGCCTCCGAGTATTCGTCGATGTGGGCGACGATCCCGTCGTCGTCGCCGAACGTGGCGAACATCGACCGCAGCGAGGCCAGTTCCCCGTCGCTCGCCGCCGCCGTCGCCAGCCGCGCCGCCATGCTCTCCAGGGCGGCCCAGGCGACGATCATTTCCAGGATCTCCGCCTTCGACCGCCGGACGATGAACACTCCCTTGCGCGGCACGATCCGCACGAGACCCTCCTGTTCGAGCCGGGCGAGCGCTTCCCGCAGCGGCGTGCGCGAGATTTCCAGCCGCTTGGCGAGCCCGCGCTCGTCGACCCTGAGCCGCGCTTCCGGCCGATAGATCCAAGGCCCCGTGATCTGCTCCTTCAACTGGCCGTAGATCCGGTCCTTCAGGCTCGGCGCAGAGAGGATCGGGCTCAGCCGCATCGCGCGGTCGGGGTCTTGGTCAGCACCGTCTGCTCTTGTTGGCATGTGGTATACCATAAGCCAGTTGGGACGGCTTGGCAAGCCGGTCCTACGCTTTCTTGGCCCCGTCCCGCCGAATTTCCGACGAAGGCGGGGCCGAAGGCGCGGGACACGGGCGCGAACGGCCCGCTCCGGTTGAGCGGTTAGCCTTGCATCTCCATCCCCGCGGCGGCCGCCGCCCGGCGGCGACGGAAGCCCAGGATGAGGGGGTAGAGGAAGAGGGCGAGCGCGATCAGCATGCAGACGGCCGAGATGGGCCGGGTCGCCCAGACCGTCCAGTCGCCCTGTTCGGCGATGAGCGTCTGGCGGAAGGAGCGCTCGGCGAGCGGCCCCAGCACGATGGCGAGGACGAGCGGCGCCATCGGGTAGTCGAGCTTGCGCAGCGCGTAGCCGGCGACGCCGAAGATGAGGATGAGCCAGACGTCGTGCATCACGTTGTCGGGGGCGTAGCCGCCGACGAGGCAGAGCACGTAGATGAGCGGCGCCAGGATCGTGAACGGCATCCTCAAGACCCAGATGAACACCGGGATGAGGGCGAGGTTCATGATGACGGTGACGAGATTGGCGGCGTAAAGGCTCGCCGTCAGGCCCCAGACGAATTCGCTCTGCTCGATGAACAGCATCGGCCCCGGCGTCAGCCCCCAGATGATCATGCCGCCCAGGATGATCGCCGTCGTCGGCGAGCCGGGGATGCCGAGCGTCATCATCGGCAAGAGGGCACCCGTCGAGGCGGCGTTGTTCGCGGCCTCGGGGGCGACGACGCCGGCAAGCTCGCCCTTGCCGTAGAGCTGCGGGTTCTTCGACATGCTCTTGGTGAGGCCGTAGGCCATGAGGGAGCCCGGCGTGGCACCCGCCGCCGGCAGCATGCCGACGAAGTAGCCGAGCAGCGAGCTGAGGCCCATCGTCCTGAGGGTGGGCTTCAGGAGCCGGATGCCGTTGAGGACGCGGGCGAAGTTCACCGTGTGCTGGGCGATCTCGACCTTGCCCTTCGCCTGCTCGACGGTCCAGAGCATCTCGCCGATGCCGTAGATGCCGATCGCCAGCACGATGAACGAGATGCCCTTGTAGAAGCCCGAAATGTCGAAGAAGATGAGCCGGGGCCGGCCCGAGATCTCGTCCAGGCCCACCGTCGAGAGGACGAGGCCGAGGAGGATCATCAGGAGCGTCTTCGGGATGTCGTCGCCGCCGAGGCCGACGAAGGTGGCGAACGCCACCATCATGAGGGCGAACTCCTCCGACGGGCCGAAGCGAAGGGCGAAGTCGGCGAGCGGCGGGGCGAACAGGGTGAAGAGGATGATCGAGACCGTGCCGCCGACGAAGGACGCCACCGCCGCCGCGACCAGCGCCCGGTCGGCGAAGCCCTTCAGGGCCAGGGGCCGCCCGTCGAAGGTCGTCGCCACCGCCGTGGACGCGCCGGGGATCCCCAGCATGATCGAACTGATGGCGCCGCCGTACATCGCGCCGTAGTAGATGGCGGCGAGGAAGATGATGGCGGCCGTCGGCGGGACGACGAAGGTGATCGGCAGCAGGATGGCGACGCCGTTCACCGAGCCCAGGCCCGGGATGGCGCCGATCATCAGCCCCAGAAAGCACCCCAGCACCATGAGGGCGAGGTTGAGGGGCTCGAAGGCGGTGACGAAGCCGCCGGCCAGGTTGGCAAGGATGTCCATGAGAACGCCTCCCAGGGGTGCGTAGGGGGCCTTGTCGCCGGCCCTCCCGGCACCGCGCGGCCTAGAGGAAGATGCGGTAGAGCGGGTAGAAGAGGGGCTCCGTGATCCCCTTGGGCAGGAAGATCTTCATGCCGATCTCGAAGAAGAAGAACAGGATGACGGGGACCGAGACCGCGACGGCGATGGTCGTGTACCAGCGGTGGCGGCCGACGCCGCCGACGTAGAAGAGCATGAAGAGGAAGATCGAGGCGTAGGCGCCGATGACGTGGGTCAGGCCGATGAGCGCCGTCACCGAGAGCACGGTGACGAGGAGGATGCCCCGCGAGTCCGGGTCGATGAAGGGCTCGGACGATCCGCCCTGCGGGGTCGCCCCCCGCCAGCCGCGATAGAAGATCACGGCGCTGAAGACCAACATGCCCAGCGAGAGCCAGAACGGGAAGGCGCCGCCGCCCGGCCCCGCCTCCTCGACCCAGCCGATCGGCAGGGCCACGCTGTGCCACATGAGGTAGCAGGAGAAGACCGCCAGGAGGGCGGCCGTCGAGAGTTCCGCCGCGCGCATGGCGCTCCTTCCCCCCGTTCATCGGATCCGACGGTGCGCGACGCCGGGCCTCCGGCGTCCCCCGCGAGGGGCGCGACCAAGCCGCGGCCGCGCCCTTGAGATGACCTCCCGAGGCCTAGCTGGGCAGCTCGCCCATGTCCTGCAGGATCTTCCTGTGCTTCTCCTGCTCCTTCATGAAGTAGTCCTGGAGTTCACCGTCCGCGAGCCAGGCGCATTCGAGCGCCTCGCTCTTGCAGTAGTCCTGCCACTCCTGGCTCTCGTAGACCTGCTTGAAGACGTTGATGTAGAAGTCCTGGACGTCCTTATCGATGCCGCCCGGCGCCACGACGCTGCGCTGCATCTGGTAGACGAGGTCCGGGTGGCCCAGCTCCTTGAAGGTCGGCGTGTCGGGGAAGGCCGCGATCCGCTCCTCGGTGAAGGCCGCGATCGGGCGGGACTTGTCGGCCTCGAAGAAGCCCATCTGCTCCGAGGGGTTGTTGACGGTCGATTCGATGTGGTCGCCGATCAGCGCCTTGGCCACGTCCCCGCCGCCCTTGAAGGGCACGTAGGTCATCGTCAGGCCGAGGTCGTTCTCCAGCATGGTGGTGACGAGGCTGTCCTCCTGCCCCGTGCCGGTGCCGCCCATGCGCCACTTCTTGCCCTTCTCCTTCACGTTGGCGACGTAGGAATCCAGGTCCTTGTCGGGGGAGTCGGCGCTCACCCAAAGGACGAAGTAGTCCTCGGCGAGCCTTGCGATCGGCGTGAACTCGGAGATGTCGACCCCGACCTCGGGCTGGCGCAGGGGCGTCGTGTAGTAGCTGTTCAGGGTCGCCATGATGACGTGGGGATCGCCTTCCTTGTCCTTCAGGTAGCGCAACCCCTCGGCCCCCGAGCCGCCGCCCTTGTTGATCGGGATGAAGGGCATCGGCGAGAGGTCGTGCTTCTCGACGATCGACTGGATGAACCGGGCGAGCCGGTCGGCGCCGCCGCCCTGGCCCGCCATGATGATGAACTCGACGGGCTTGAAGGGCTTCCACTCGGCGGCGGCGTCGTGGGCGCCGAGCACGCCGAGGCCGAACGTCATGGCCGTCGCGGCCAAGAGTCTGCTCTTGCTGGTCATCGTCCTGTTCTCCCTGATCGCCGCAGCAGCGTGGATGCGGTCGCTTTGACAAGGCCAACGAGGGGAGGGACGCAGCGTCGAAGCGCGTCGTCGCCCGCTAGGTGGCCTGTGGCATCCCACACACTGGTGCCAACGGCGTGCATGTGTCAAGCTGTCTTCGCGTTCCGAACGAGGGCGCACGAGGGAGGACGCTCGGGGGGACGGCCTGCCGCCGAACGACACAACGGAAGAAGAACCATGAAGATCTGCATCTACGGCGCCGGGGCCATCGGCGGCTATCTTGGCGTCATGCTCTCCCGCTCGGGCGCCGACGTTTCCCTCGTCGCCCGGGGCGCCCATCTGGCCGCGATGAAGGAGAACGGGCTCAGGCTCGTCAGGGAGGACGGCGAGGCCGTGGTCCGCCTGCGCGCGACCAGGGACCCGGCCGAACTCGGGGTCCAGGACTACGTAATCGTCGCGCTCAAGTCGCACCAGGCCTGGGAGGCGGCCCCGGCGATGCGGCCGCTCCTCGGCCCCGACACGGCCGTCGTCACCGCGCAGAACGGGGTGCCCTGGTGGTACTTCCACGGCTTCGAGGGCCAGTACGCCGACCTGCGCCTGAACAGCGTCGACCCCGGCGACCGGCAGTGGAACCTGATCGGGCCCGAGCGCGCCATCGGCTGCACCGTCTACCCCGCGACCGAGATCGTGGCGCCCGGCGTCGTCAGGCACGTCTACGGCGACAAGTTCGGCCTGGGGGAGCCCGCCCGCAAGGAGACCCCGCGCATCAGGCGGCTGGCCGAAGCCTTCGAGGCCGCCGGGCTGAAGGCGCCGATCATGCCCGAGATCCGCGACGACATCTGGCTGAAGCTCTGGGGCAACCTCTGCTTCAACCCGATCTCGGCGCTCACCCGGGCCACCCTCGACGTCGTCGCCACCGACCCCGGCACCCGGTCGCTCGCCCGGCGGATGATGCTGGAAGCCGAGCGGATCGGCCGGCGGATCGGGGTCCACTTCCGGGTCGACGTCGAGCGCCGCATCAACGGTGCCGCCAAGGTCGGCGCGCACCGCACCTCGATGCTCCAGGACCTGGAATCCGGCAAGCCGCTCGAGATCGACGCGCTCCTCACCGTCGTCCAGGAGATGGCCCGCATGGTCGACGTCGAGACGCCCGCCATCGACGCCGTCCTCGCCCTCGTCCAGCAGCTCGGCCGCTCGAAGGGGCTCTACCCCGTCTTCCCCGAGGAGGTGGTCGCTCCCGAGATCGCCGCCGACTCCTGACGGAGCACGCTTCGTGCCCGCCGGCGCGAAGCGTCGAACGGCGGCCTCGGCCCGAAAACCCTTGACGCCGCGCGCCCTTGCCCCCTTCCGATAGGGTCGTCCCTCGACTCCGGCCGGGGCAGGGGATAGGGTCTCTGGTATCCCAAGGCTTCGGTCGAGGGGGAGCGACGCGCGAGAGCAACAGGGAAGGCGCCGGCCGAAGGCCGCCCGCCCGGATCAGGGGGCGTTGACGCGATGAACCTGCACGAGTTCCAGGCCAAGGAGATCCTCGGCCGCCGCGGCGTGCCGGTGCCGGAAGGGCAGGTGGCCTGGACGCCCGACGAGGCCGCGAGGGTCGCCCGCGAGATCAGGGCGCCGCGCTTCGCCGTCAAGGCGCAGATCCTGGCCGGCGGCCGGGGCGAGGCCGGCGGGATCCACTTCGGCGCCACCGCCGAGAGCGTGGGCAAGCTCGCGGGCTCGCTCATCGGCAGGACGCTCGTGACGTCGCAGACCGGTGCCGAGGGGCGGACGGTGCGCCGGGTCTACGTCGAGGCGGCGGTGGCGGCGGCGCGGGAGGTCTACCTCGCCATCCTGGTCGACCGCGCCAAGGGGGGCGTCGCCCTCGTCGGCACCGAGGCGGGCGGCGGCGACGTCGAGGCCCGCATCCGGGCCGACCCCGGCCTGCTCGCGACCCTGCCGCTCGAGGGCCTGCGCCGTCCCGACGACGCCGCGCTCAGGGGCTTCGCCGGGCGGATCGGCCTCGGCGGCGCCGTCGAGGCGAAGGCGACGGCGCTCATGAAGGCGCTCGTCGTCACCCTGCTCGAACTCGACGCCACCCTCATCGAGATCAACCCGCTCGTCGTCACCGAGGCGGACGACCTCGTCGCCGTCGACGTGAAGATGGTCCTCGACGACAACGCGCTCTACCGCCACCCCGACCTCAGGGCGCTGAAAGACGACGACGAGGCCGACCCGGTCGAGCTGGAGGCGCAGCGCCACGACATCAACTTCGTGCGGATGGACGGCGACATCGGCGTCGTCACCAACGGCGCCGGGCTCGGCCTTGCCACCCACGACATGCTCAGCGACGCGGGCGGGCGGCCCGCGAACTTCATGGACATCCGCACGACGGCGACCTCCTTGCAGATCGCCAAGGGCATCGGCCTCCTCCTCTCCAACCCGAAGGTCGCGGTCATCCTCGTCAACGTCCACGGCGGCGGCATGACCCGCTGCGACACCATCGTGGAGGCGCTGGGCATCGCCGTGCGCCGTTCGGGGCGGAGCGTGCCGGTCGTCTTCCGGGTCGCGGGGCAGAACGCGGGGCAGGCGCGGACGATGATGGTGGACCGGCGCATCCGCCACGAGCGGGTCGACGGCATGGCCGACGCCGCCAAGCGCGCGGTGGCGCTGGCGAAGGGGGGGCGGGGCTGATGGCGATCCTGGTTTCCAAGGACACCCGCCTCGTCGTCCAGGGGATGACCGGGCGGGCCGGCACCTTCTACACCGACCAGATCATCGACTACGGCACCACCGTCGTCGGCGGGGTCCGGCCGGGGCGGGGCGGGACGCGCCACCTGATGCTGCCCGTCTTCGACACGGTGCCCAAGGCCGTGGCCGAGACCGACGCCAACGCCAGCCTCGTCTTCGTTCCGGCGCCGAATGCCGCGGACGCGATGATCGAGGCGATCGAGGCCGGGATCGGCCTCGTCGTCTGCGTCACCGAGCGCGTGCCGATCCTCGACATGGTGCGGGTGCGCCACGCGCTGAACGGTTCGTCCACCCGCCTCGTCGGCCCGAACTCGCAGGGCCTCCTGGCGCCGGGCCTCGCCAAGCTCGGCGTCATGTCGGTCGACGACGCGACGCCGGGGCCGGTCGGCATCGTCTCGCGCTCGGCGTCGCTCACGAGCGAGATCGTGGCGCAGGCGACGGCCGCCGGGCTCGGTCAGTCGACGACGGTGGGCATCGGCGGCGACCCGATCCACGGCGTGGGCTTCGTCGACTGCCTGAGGCTGTTCATGGACGACCCCGAGACCGGGGCCGTCGTCCTCATCGGCGAGATCGGCGGGCGGGAAGAGGAGGCGGCGGCCGCCTACCTCGCCGAGGCGAAGCCCGAAAAGCCGGTCGTCGCCCTCGTCGCCGGGCGCCACGCGCCGCCCGAACGGCGCATGGGCCACGCCGGCGCCCTGGAGCTGTTCGGCGAAGGCGGCGCCAGGGCGAAGGGCGAGGCGCTCCGCGCCGCCGGCGCCCACGTCGCCCCCGACGCCGCCGGGATCGTGCCGCTCCTGCAAGGGGCGCTCAAGGGGCGCGCCTGAGGCCGCCAACGGGAAACAGGAAAGGCACCACCCATGGCCATCAAGGATCTCGCCGTCGCCTACAACGGCAGCGCCAACGCCGACGCCGCGTTGCAGTACGCGGTGCAGATGTGCGGCAAGTACGGGGCCGACCTCACGGGCGTCTGGGCGAAGTCGCCCGTGCGCTTCGAGGGCAAGGTCGAGCGCTGGATGAGCAAGTCCGTGCTCCAGTCGATCGCCGACGCCGAGGCCGAGGCCGGGCGCGCCGTCGAGGCGGCGTTCCGCGAGCGCCTCCAAGCGCTCGGCTTCGCCGGCCCCGTCCACTGGGTCGGCGAGGAGGGCCAGCCGAACGCCGTGCTCGCCCGCCGGGCGCGCTTCCACGACATCCTCCTCCTCGGCCAGTTCTCGGCGCCGGGCGACGCGCGGCGGCCGGTGCGCGCCGAGGACCTCGTCCTTCGCGCCGGGCGCCCGCTCATCGTCGTGCCGAACAACTACCCCGTGCGCCCCTTCAAGGAGCACGCCGTCGTCGCCTGGGACGGCAGCCGCCCGGCGGCCCGCGCGCTCAGCGACGGGATGCAGATCCTGGAGACCAAGCGCCGCCTCGACGTGTTGACCATCGTCGGCGACGAGGCCAAGCGGTCCGCGAGCACGGCCCCCGACGCCGTCGCCCACCTGAAGCGGCACGGGATCGACGCCCGCGTCGTCGAGGTCCCGGCCGGGCGGGGCGGGGTCGCCGGCGCCATCCTGGGCTACTGCAAGGAGCACGACCCCGACGTGCTCATCATGGGCGCCTACGGCCACGCGAAGCTGCGGGAGGACCTGTTCGGCGGGACGACCCGGGTGATCCTGGAGAACATGGCCTCCCCCGTCCTCATGGCGCACTGAAGGCGGGGCCGTTTCCCCCCCTTCCGCCCCGCCCGCCCGCGCGCCTGAACGCCCGCCCCAGGGCGGCG
>JAGRGG010000159.1 GCA_020445645.1 Geminicoccaceae bacterium
GGGTCTGGTTGCCGACGACCTCGTCCTTGTCCTTCACCTGCCCGATGCGGCGGATGTCGAGGCGGACCGAGGCGTAGAACTTGAGCGCGTTGCCACCCGTCGTCGTCTCGGGGCTGCCGAACATGACGCCGATCTTGGAACGGATCTGGTTCGTGAAGATCACCATCGTCTTCGAGCGGTTGATCGACGCCGTGAGCTTCCGAAGGGCCTGGCTCATGAGGCGCGCCTGCAGGCCGACGTGGCTGTCGCCCATCTCGCCCTCGAGCTCGGCCTTCGGCACGAGGGCGGCCACGCTGTCGACGACGATGACGTCGAGGGCGCCGGAGCGCACGAGGGTGTCGGCGATCTCCAGCGCCTGCTCGCCGGTATCGGGCTGCGAGATGAGGAGGTCGTCGAGGTTGACGCCGAGCTTCCTGGCGTAGCCCGGGTCGAGCGCGTGCTCGGCGTCGATGAAGGCGCAGACCCCGCCCGCCTTCTGCGCTTCCGCGAGCGCGTGGAGGGTGAGGGTGGTCTTGCCGGAGCTTTCGGGGCCGTAGATCTCGATGACCCGGCCCCTCGGCAGGCCGCCGATGCCAAGGGCGATGTCGAGGCTCAAGGAACCCGTCGAGATCGTCTCGATCTCGGCCTTGGCAGGGTTCTGCCCCAGGCGCATCAGGGAACCCTTGCCGTGCGCCCGCTCGATCTGGGCGATCGCCGCGTCGAGCGCGCGCTGCCGGTCGTCGCCCGTCCGGCGGGCGCTCAGGGACTCAACTGCCATGTGCCGTCAACCTCTCGCTGCTGTAGGGAACATATGGTGAATCAGGCGCGAATTGGAAGCCGATTCGGCGGCGAAACGGGGGCCTTGCGCCTTCAAATGGCGCCCCTTCAGAACAGCACCACGGTGCCGATCTCGACCACCCGGTCGGCGGGGATGCGGAAGTAGTCGCGCGCGGCGTCGGCCTGCCGGGCCAGCGCCGCGAACAGCCGCCGCTGCCAGACGGGCAGCGAATCGTGCCGGTCGGGCGCGAGGCGGATGGTGCGGCGGGAGAGGAAGAAGGAGGTCTCCATCATGTCGAGATCGAGCCCTTCTTGGCGCAGCGCCGCCAGCACGACGCGCATCCGGGGGGTCTCGACGAAGCCGAAGGCGGCCGTGACCCGGACGAACTGGCCGTTCAGGCGCTCGATCCGCACCCGCTCCTTGGAAGGCACCTGGGGCCGCTGGTCGGTCGTGAAGGTGAGGACGACGTTCTGCTCGTGCAGGACCTTGTTGTGCTTCAGGTTGTGCATGAGCGCGGTCGGGGCCGTGACGGCGTCGTTGGTGAGGAAGACGGCCTTGCCGGGGACCGTCTGCGTCGTCCGCCGGCCGAGCGACCGCAGGAGGTCCTTCAGCGGCGTCTCCTCGCGGCGGATCTGGGCGATCAGCGCCGCGAGGCCCTTGTTCCAGGTCAGCATGACGAGCATGAGCACGCCGGCCACGCACAGGGGCATCCAGCCGCCGGCGACGATCTTGAGCGAGTTGGCGCCGAGGAACGCCAGTTCCAGGACGAGGAAGGGCAGGAAGAGCGGGACGGCGCCGGCCAAGCCCCACTTCCACACCCAGCCGACGACGGCCATCGCCATCAGGGTGTCGACGACCATCGTCGCGGTGACGGCGATCCCGTAGGCGCCGGCAAGGTTGGTCGAGGACTTGAAGACCAGGACCAGGAGCACGACGCCGACGAACAGCCAGCGGTTGACGCGCGGCAGGTAGATCTGGCCCTCGTGCGCCTTCGAGGTGTGGACGATCTCCAGGCGCGGCAGGAGGCCCAACTGGATCGCCTGCCGCGTCAGCGAGAACGCGCCCGAGATCACCGCCTGGCTCGCGATGATGGTGGCGGCGGTGGCGAGCAGGACGAGCGGCAGGGTGGCCCAGGAGGGCACGAGGAGGAAGAACGGGTCCCTCGCCGCCTCGGGGTGGGCGAGGACGAGGGCGCCCTGCCCCAGATAGTTCAGCATGAGCGCCGGCAGGACGAGGCAGAGCCACATGACCTGGATCGGCCGGCGGCCGAAGTGGCCGAGGTCGGCGTAGAGCGCCTCCGCCCCGGTCACGGAGAGGAAGACGGCGCCCAGGACCAGGAGCCCGATCATCCCGTGGCCGGACAGGAAGCCCAGCGCCAGGAGGGGGTTGAACGCGCCCAGGACGTGCAGGTTGTCGGGGATGTGGCGCAGGCCGGAGAGGGCCATCGTCAGGAACCAGAAGGCGGTGAGCGGCCCCGCGATGCGGGCGACGGCGCCGGTGCCCCGGTACTGCACGGCGAAGAGACCCCCCAGGATGACGAGGGTGAGCGGCAGGACGACGCCCGCCGTCGCCGGCGAGACCACCTGGAGCCCCTCCACCGCCGAGAGCACCGAGATCGCGGGCGTGATGAGCGCGTCGCCGTAGAACAAGGCGAGCCCGCCCATGCCGAGCAGCAGCAGCAGCCCCGACCCCCTGGGGCCGAAGGCGTTGCGGGCCAGCGCCATGAGGGCGAGGGTGCCGCCCTCGCCGCGGTTGTCGGCGTAGAGGAGGATGAGGACGTACTTGCAGGTGACGATGAGGATCAGGGTCCAGAGGATGAGCGAGAGCACGCCGAGCACGGCGTCCGGACCCGCCTGCGCGCGCCCCGCCGCGCGCAGCGCCTCCCGGAAGGCGTAGAGGGGGCTCGTGCCGATGTCGCCGAAGACGACCCCGACGGAACCCAGCGCGAGGCGCCAGAAATTGGGGTGGCCGGCCCCCCGCCCCACGGCTTCGGATGCTTGCGACATGGGGGGACCGTTCCTCCTTCAGGCGCCCGGCCGTCGGCGAAGACACGCTTCGCGTCCGCCGGCGCGGGGCCTTTTTCTTCTTTTATCTAGCTGGAAAAGAGAAAAAGGTTCCGCGCCGGCCGACGCAAGGCGCGTCCTAGAAGTCGAAGGCGCGGCCGTTCTTCTCCCAGTCGCCGAATCGAGTCGGCTCCGGACCCTTCGGGCCGCCCTTTTCGCCTTCGGGCTGGGAGGGGGGCTGGGAGGCGGATTCCTTCGGCGCCTCGGGCGGCGCCTCGGGCGGCGCCTCGTGCCGCTCGGAGACGGGCTCCGGCCTCGTCGCGTCGTCGCTCATTCGCTCATCACCTGCCGCCGCGCCTCCTGCTCGAACTCGACGAGGCGCTTGCTGAGGATGTGGTCGCTGATCTCCAGGCCCGCCTCCTTCAGATCCTCCCTCACCCGGCTCATGGCGTCGAAGCCGCCCGCCGTATCGCCGAAATCGGCCATGACGACCTCCTTCGCGTAGTCGGCGGCCGCGCCGCCCTCCTTGCCGAGGTAGGTCTCGGCGGCCCAGAAGCCGAACAGCTTGTTGCGGCGGTTGCGGATCCGAAAGGCCAGCTCCTGCTCGTGGATGAACTTCGCCTCTTCCATCCTCTCGCGGTCCTCGAACACCATCGCCCGGCTTCTCCCGTGTTTGCGGTCCCGTTCGGCGGCTATATAAGCTTCGCCGGCCGCCCGCGCCATCCGGCGACGCGCCTTCTTTCGGGGAAACGCCCATGTGCACGCTCGTCCTCCTGCGCCGCCCCGGCCACGCGCACTGGCCGCTCCTGCTCGCCGCCAACCGGGACGAGATGGAAGACAGGCCGAGCCTGCCGCCGGGACGCCGCTGGCCGGACCGACCGCACGTGCTGGCGGGGCTGGACGAGCTTGCCGGCGGGTCGTGGCTCGGCGTCAACGACGACGGGGTCGTGGCCGCCGTCCTCAACCGGCGGGGCACGCTCGGTCCCGAAGACGGGCGGCGGAGCCGGGGCGAACTCGTCCTGGAAGCGCTCGACCACGCCGAGGCCGAGGCGGCGGCGGAGGCCCTGGCCCACCTCGACCCGGACTCCTACCGCCCCTTCAACCTCGTCGTCGCCGACGCCGAGCGCGCCTTTTGGCTCCGCCACGCGGGCGACGGGATGGTCCGCAGCCAGGAACTCGGCCCCGGCCTCGCCATGCTCTCGGCGGCCGAGGTCAACGACGCGAGTTCCGCCCGCCTGCGCCGCTACATGCCCCTCTTCCGCGCCGCCGACGCCCCCGACCCGGACCAGAACGACTGGTCCTCCTGGCAGCTGCTCCTGGCCTCCCCGGCGAGCGAGACCGGGGAGCCCAAGGACGGCATGTGCATCCGCACGGGCACCGGCTACGGCACCCGCAGCAGCAGCCTGATCGCGTTGCCGCCCACTACCGACCGGCACCCGGTCTGGCTCTACGCCGACGGGCCACCGGACGCGACGCCGTGGGCGCCGCTGGAGGTCGGGCAGGTTTGAACGCGCTTCGCGTGTTCAGCGCCCCGTTTCGAGCACGATCTTGCCGATGTGCCCGCTGCTCTCCATGAGCGCGTGCGCGGCGGCGGCCTCTTCGAGGGGGAAGGTCCTGTCGATCAGGGGCGCCACGTCGCGGGCGCGCAGCAGCGGCCAGACCTCGCGCTCGAGCTCGCGGGCGATGCGGCCTTTTTCCTCGATGGGCCGTGCGCGCAGCGTGGAGCCGGTCCAGGTGAGGCGCTTGAGCATGAGGAGGGCGAAATTGGCCGTGACCTTCGGGCTCTCCAGCCACGCGATCTGGACGAGGCGGCCGTCCTGGGCCAGCGCCTTCAGGTTGCGCTCGACGTAGGAGCCGCCGACCATGTCGAGGACGACGTCGACCCCCTTCTTGCCGGTCGCGGCCTTGACGACCTCGACGAAGTCCTCCTTCTTGTAGTCGATCGCCCGCTCGGCGCCGAGCTTCCGGCAGGCCTCCTGCTTCTCGGCGTTGCCGACGGTGCAGAAGACGCGCGTACCCCTCGCCTTCGCCAATTGGATCGCCGTCGTGCCGATGCCGCTCGACCCGCCGTGGACGAGGAAGGTCTCGCCGGATTTCAGGGCGCCGCGCTCGAAGACGTTCGACCAGACGGTGAAGTAGGTCTCCGGGATCGCCGCCGCCTCGGTCATCGAATAGCCGTCCGGGACCGGGAGCGCCTGGGGCTCCGGGACGAGGCAGTACTCGGCGTAGGCGCCGCCGGTGACGAGCGCGCAGACGGCATCGCCCACCTTGAAGCGCTCGCACCCGGCCCCCGTCTCGACGACGCGGCCGGCGAGTTCGAGGCCCGGCACCTCGGAAGCGCCGGGCGGCGGCGGGTAGTCGCCGGCGCGCTGGAGGGCGTCCGGCCGGTTGACCCCGGCGGCGGCGACCTCGACCAGAAGCTCGCCGGCACCGGGCTCGGGTACCGGCCCCTCGCGCGGCACGAGCACCTCCGGTCCGCCCGGCTTCTCGATCTCGATGTAGCGCATGGTCCTCGGCATGGGGCCTTTCCTCGTTTGTCGGGTGGGCCAGGGACCATAGGGCTGAAAACGCTTCGCGTCCGCTGGC
>JAGRGG010000160.1 GCA_020445645.1 Geminicoccaceae bacterium
GCCCCCGCGTCGAACGCCCTCGGGCACGCGCTCGACCCTGGCGTCGATGCCGCATCCGTCGAAGCCGGCGCCAGGGTCCGGCTCGGCCGTTGCCGCGTGGGCAAGAACGCCGGGGAACGGGGGCCTGAAGCCGCCCGCTTCGAGCCTGGGAGCGCGCGAAGATCGCTTGCGCGTCGAAGACGCGCTTGCTTGCGGCGCTCGGCGACGGTCGGGGGGGCGGGCCAGTCGCGGCTTTCCTCGACGCCCTCGCGCGACGTCGAGGCCGTCGGAGCGGGGACCGCCCGGCCGGGGGGCGCGCGTGTCGAAGCGCGGCTCCGCGCCGCCGACGCGCACGGCGACGGACGACCCCGAGCCGTCGGCGCGCCTCATCGAAGCGGCCCGCGGACGCGGAGGCGAGGAGACCCTTGTCCGGCCGGATCGAACCGGTCCGACACGGCGCAAAGCCCCCGCCGCAACCGCGTGAGACGCCCAAACGAGGGGCCACGCGAGGAAGAAAGGCCGGCCGCCGGAACAGGGGCGGCGTGGTGCGCCACCTTTCTGAACATCGAACTTAGGACGCGGCGATCGCCTCCGCCGGCCGTCCGTCGGAGGGGAGGATCCGTCCGGCGGGCGCCTGGAAGCGCAGGCGGACGACGAGGCCCGGACGGTTGTCGTCAAGGTCGAGGGCGGCGCCATGCAGCCGGGCCACGGCCTTCACGAGGCTGAGGCCGAGGCCGTTGCCGGGGCCGGTGCGGTCGGGGGCGAGGCGGACGAAGCGTTCGAGCGCGCGCTCGCGCAGGTGCGTCGGGATGCCGGGGCCGTTGTCGGCGACCTCCACCACCGGCGGCGGGCCGGCGCCCACGCCGACCTCGATCCGTCCGCCCTCGGGCGCGTACTTGATCGCGTTGTCGACCAGATTGGCCAGCGCCTGGGCCAGCATGTGCCGGTTGCCGGCGACGGCGGCGTCGGGTCCGGGGCGCAGGACGAGGGTCATGTGCCGGTCCTCGGCGAGCGGGGCGTAGAGGTCGACCACGTCCCGGCAGATCTCGCGCAGCGCCACCCGCTCCCAGCTCGCCCGCTGCTCGCCGGCCTCGGCGCGCGCGATGTTGAGAAGGGCGTCGAAGGTGGCGATGAGGGTCTCGGCGTCGTTGACGGTATCCTCCAGGACCGTCCTCGCGGTCGCGGGGTCGAGCGGCCCCATGAGGCCGACCTCGATCCGGGCGCGCAGGCGGGTGAGCGGGGTGCGCAGGTCGTGGGCGACGTTGTCCGTCACCTCGCGCATCCCGGCGACCAGCTGCTCGATCCGCTCCAGCATGGCGTTCAGGTTGAGCGCCAACTCGTCGAACTCGTCGCCGCCGCCCTTGACCGCGATCCGCTGGCCGAGGTCGCCGCCCATGATCCGGGTGGTCGTGCGGTTGACGGCTTCGAGCCGGGCCAGCGTCCAGCGGGAGAGGACGAGGCCGCCGGCGGCGCCCAGCACGAGCATGACGGCGCCGCCCAGGAAGACGGCGTTGCGGATGAGCCTTTGCGTGTCGCGCTTGTCCTCGATCGTCCGGCCGACGAGGAGGTGGGCGCGGCCGTCGACGAGGAAGGCCTGGGCGAGGACGGGCTTGCCGTCGCTGGCGCGGGTGAAGCTGAGCCAGCCCTCGTCGGTGATCCGCCCGGCCGGCGGCTCGTCGAGGTTGCCGGCGAGCACGTTGCCTGCGGTGTCGAACAGCACGTAGACGCTGCCCGAGTTGTGATCGCTTTCGGCGCGGAAGGCGATCGTGCGGGCGAGGGCGGCGAGGCCGCCAGTCTGGTACTGCTCGCGCAGGCCCTGGACCTCGGCGTCGATGGTCGCCATCACCTGCCGTTCCATGAAGGTGACGCTGGCCCCGTAGACGAAGCTTAGGAGGACCAGGGCCGAGAGGCCGAAAACGGCGAGGTAGGCCAGGGTCAGGCGGAAGGTCGACGACCTAAGGAGTGCCGTCCGGCGCACGCAGGCTGTATCCGGCGCCGCGCACCGTATGGATCAGGGGCACGTCGAACCCCTTGTCGATCTTCTGGCGCAGGCGGCTGATGTGGACGTCGATGATGTTGGTCTGCGGGTCGAAGCGGTAGTCCCAGACTTTCTCCAGCAGCATGGTACGGGTCATCACCTGCCCCGCGTGGCGAAGGAGCACTTCGAGCAGCTTGAACTCGCGCGGCTGCAGGTCGATGCGCCGGCCGTCGCGCTCGACCCGCCGCGAGAGAAGGTCCATGCCGAGGTCGGCGTAGCGCAGCGACGTCACCTGGACCTCGCCCTCGCCGGCGGCGGCGCCCCGCCTTGCCAGGGCCTCGATCCGGGCGAGCAGCTCGCTGAAGGCGTAGGGCTTGACGAGGTAGTCGTCGCCGCCGGCCTTCAGACCCTCGACCCGGTTGTCGACCTGTCCCAGGGCCGAGAGGAAGAGCACCGGGGTCGCGTTGCCGGTGGCGCGCAGGGTCTTGACCACGCTGAGGCCGTCGAGCCCCGGCAGCATCCGGTCGACGACGAGCACGTCGTAGTCGTTGGTGGCGGCGAGCAGAAGGCCCGTCTTGCCGTCGTGGGCGAGGTCGATCGCGTGCCCGCTTTCCTCCAGGCCCTTGGCCATGTAGGTGGCGGACGGCACGTCGTCCTCGATGACGAGAATCTTCATCGGCGCCTTGGAAAACGTCGCGGGCGGCGGGGCCGCCCCTGCGTCCTGGTCTTCTCTCATCGGGGCAAAGCGGGGAGGGGCGCGTCGGGTTCCCTTCCCGCTCCTTTCTCGGCTGCGGTGACGCGTGGCAGGCGGGGATGGACCCGCCGATCGTGCCGCGGGCGGGGAAGGCCCCCGCCCGCGGCGTCGCCCGCTCGGTCGCTCAGGAAGCGCCCAGCGGGACAGCGACGTAGAGGTTGCCGTCGTTGCGGCGCACCGACATGAGGACGAGGTCCTCGCCGTTCTTCGCCGCCTGCTCGACCGCCTTTGCGACCGTCTGGGGATCGCTCACCCGCTTGCCCGAGACTTCGAGGATCACGTCGCCCTCGCGCAGGCCCTTGTCGTCCGCCGGCGAGCCCGGCTGCACGCCCGCGATGACGACGCCTTGGGTATCGTCGCCGAGGTCCATCTTCTGACGCATCGCGTCGTCCAGGGGCGCCAGCGAGAGGCCGAGGCGGGGCTTCGCCTGCTCGTCGTCCCCCATCGCGTTGGCCTGCTGGCCGTCGCTCGGCATCAAGGCCACCTCGACCTTGAGGCTCTTCTCCTTGCCGTCGCGCCAGACGGTGAGGTCCTGGGCCTTGCCGGGGTCGGTGCGGGCCACGGCCGTCGTCAGGTCGCGCAGCTTGGTGATCTGGGTGTCGCCGAAGGCGACGATGACGTCGCCCTCCTTGACCCCGGCCTTGGCGGCCGGGCTGTCGTCGAACACCTGCGAGACGAGGGCGCCCTCGTCGTCCTTCAGCTTGAGCGCCTTGGCGAGGTCCGGGTCCATCTGCTGGATCTGCACGCCGAGCCAGCCGCGCTCGACCGTGCCGTTCTCGCGCAGGTCGGCGACGATCTCCTTGACCAGGTTCGAGGGGATGGCGAAGCCGATGCCGACCGAGCCGCCCGACGGCGAGAAGATCAGCGTGTTGACGCCGACGACCTTGCCCTCGGTGTTGAAGGTGGGGCCGCCCGAGTTGCCGCGATTGATCGGGGCGTCGATCTGGAGGAAGTCGTCGTAGGGACCGTTGCCGACCTCGCGCCCGGTCGCCGAGACGATGCCGGCCGTGACGGTGCCGCCGAGGCCGAACGGGTTGCCGACGGCGATGACCTCTTCCCCGACCCTCACCTTCGAACTGTCGGCGAACTCGACGAAGGGCAGGGGCTTGCCGGCGTCGACCTTGATGAGGGCGAGGTCGGTCTTCTCGTCGACGCCGATGCGCTTTGCCGGCAGCTCGGTGCCGTCCTGGAGGACGACGGTGATCTTGTCGGCGTCGCCCGCGACGTGGGCGTTGGTCACGATGTCGCCGGTCGCGTCGATGATGAAGCCCGAGCCCTCGCCCCGCTGCACGCGGCCCTCGGGGGTCTGCTCCGGCATCGGCATCGGCTGGCCGAAGAAGCGCTCGAAGAAATCGCGCATGTTCGGGTCGTTGAAGGGCGACCGGCCGTGCGGTCCCCCCTGCGGCCCGCGGTCCGACATCATGGCCGGCTCGGCCTTGCCCTCGACCTTGACGTTGACGACGGCGGGCGCCACCGCCTCGACGAGGTCGGCGTAGCCGTGGTCGTTCCTGACGGCGGCGTTGGCTTGGCCCGTCACGGGGCCGCTGGCGCTCTCGGCGAGCGCGAAGCCGCCCGTGCTCAGGATGGCAAGCGCGCTGACGCCGGCAAGGGCGCCCCGCGCCCTCGGGCTCATCCGCTGGATCATGGACATCTAGGTCTCCTTGCTGGACGGTGCCCGCCGGCCACCGCTCCGAAGGGCTGGAAGAGCCGGCGTGAACGTTCGATGACGCACATGTAGCGCGCCCTCCTGGCGGCCGCTTTGCCTGCGGATGAAATGTCGGTCATTCTGGGGCCGAAACAACGGGAAAAAGGGGACGGCGCGGTGCGGCTGGCGGTGGCGACGGGAACGAAGGCAAGGGTCGAGGGGATGACGGCGCCGGTGGCGGGATGGGGTGCCGACCTCCTCCTCCTGCCCCGCCAGCCGGGGGAGGAGCCCTCGGACGGGCCGACCGCGCGGGCGCTCGGCGACCTCGCCGCGGCCGCCGGACTGGCCGTCGCCTGGACCTTCGTCGAGCGGGCCGACGGGGTGCCCTACCTCGCCCTCCAGGTCGCCGCCGCCGACGGCACCGCGCTCGCCCACTACCGGGCCGCCCACCCGGACCCCGGGCTCGCCCCCGGCTCCTGGCTCACGGTCGTCCCCTTCGACCCGCACCGACCGGGCCTTCTGCTCGCCCGCGACCCGCTCGACCCCGAGACGGCGCGCGCGCTCGCGCTCGCGGGCGCCGCCAGCCTCCTGGCGCTGGAGGCGCCGCCGCTGGACGGGGACCTCCTGGACGCCCTCGTCCGCGTCCGGGCCTACGAGAACGGCCTTCCCTGCCTCGCCTGGACGACGGGGGGGAGGGTCGTCGCCGCGACGGGGGAGGGGCGTCCCGTTCCGCTGGAACGGCTGGACGACGGCCTCCTCGGCGTCCTTCTGCCGCCCGGACCGGGGCTCGCGCGCGAGCGGCGGGCCGAACTCTTCCAGATCCTCGCCCGCGAGCCCGAGCCGCGCCGGGGCTGAACGGCCGTCGAGGGATGCGCTTCGCGTCCGCACGGGCGACCGGGAAACGCCGCGGTTGACCGCGACGGACCCTATCGTGCAGCCTTGAGGGCGATGCTTCGCAAGCCACGGAGGCGACGCCCTTGCGCACGATCCTCGTCCATCTGGAATCGAGCCCCGTCCTCCCTTCAATCCTGCGCTGCGCCTGGCTCCTCGCCGAGAAGGACGGCACCTATATCGAGGGGCTGCACATGCGCCCCTCGCAGCCGGACGTGATCGCGGCCGGGGCCGACGGCTTCATCGCGGCGGCACCCGACCTGATCGCCGGCTTCGAGCAGGAGGCGCGCGAGCGGGCGGACCGCGCCGTCGCCGCCTTTGCCGGCTTCATGGACGAGCACGGGCTGGCCCGCACGGGCGCGCCGGGCCGCCCGCTCGCCGACTGGCGGATCGAGACGACGGGCGGGCAGGGCGCCATCGGCCAGCACGGGCGGCTGTTCGACGCCATCGTCGTCGGGCGCCCCTTGTACGACCACCCGGCCCCCTCGGTCGCCGCGCTCGAATCCGCCCTCTTCGACAGCGGCCGCCCCCTCCTCGTCGCCCCCCCGGAGCCGCCGCCAACGATGGGCCGCCACGTCGTCGTCGCCTGGAACGGGGCGAGCGAGACGGCGCGCACGCTCGCCTTCGGTCGCAGCCTGCTCCGCGCCGCCGAGCGCGTCACCGTGCTCACCGTCGAGGGCGGCAGCGTCGCCGGCCCCACCGGCGAGGAACTCGTCGTCGCGCTCAAGCGCGGCGGCATCGACGCCGTCATGCGCCACGCGGCGCGCGGCGACGCCTCGTCGGGCGAGCGCCTGCTGGCCGAGACAAAAGCGATCGGCGGCGACCTCCTCCTCAAGGGCGCCTACACGCAAAGCCGCCTTCGGCAGATGATCTTCGGCGGGGTGACGAGCCACATCCTCGCCGGCGCCGAACTGCCCGTCTTCATGGCGCACTGAACGTTCAACCCGAAGATGGGAACGGGGCCTGGGCTCAACCGATAATCTTGCAAGTCGTTGAACGTACACCGTGAAAGCGTCGGCGAACGACGCGATGGTTCCCGCGGCCCTGGACTTGCCCTATACCTCTAGCCAACGAAAGAAGCCGCAGGGCGACGCGCCGCGAAGAGGCGGCGGGCGCGATGGATGGAAGGCAACAAGGCATGTCCCGCAGGATGGCCGGCAGAACGCTCACCTCGACACTCGGCCTGGGGCTCGCGGCCGGGCTCTTCGCCTCGGACGCCGGCGCCGGCGTCCCGGCGACCCCGCCGCCCGGACCCCCCCTCGTCCGGGTGCAGGCGGACGGGGCGGGCGACGGCAAGGCGGGCGACGTCGGCCCCGGTGGGGCGCCCGGGAGCGAGGCGAGCGCCAGCGACCTCAAGGCGGCGATCGAGGCGATCAAGCGCCGCCTTTCCGAGCAGCAGGCGGGACGGCAGACCTCGGGCACGGGCGAGCTCGCGGCGGAGCTGCGCTCGGCCAGGGAGACGATCGGCCAGCTCACCGAGAGCATGAACCGGCTGCGCGCCGAGCGCGACGTGATGCTGGAGGAGCTGAAGGCGGTGCGCAACGAGTCGGCGGGGCGCTCGTCGCGCATCGCCGACCTGGAGCGCGAGATGGCGGCGGTGCGCGCCAAGGCCGAGCAGTCGCTGGCGGCGCTGGGCGAGCAGGTCACGACCGAGAGCGGGCAGCGCAAGGCGCTGGAGGGCGAGCGGCAGAAGCTGCGCCAGCAGCTCGAGGGCACGCTGAAGGAGGTCGACGGCCTCACGGCGCTGGTCGAGCAGGCGCGCGGCGAGCGCGACAAGACCGAGCAGGCGTTGCAGGAGGCGAGGTCGCAGGCGACGACGGAGGTGTCGAGCCGCGACGAGGCGCTGTCCGCGGCGCAGCAGCAGCTAAGCGAGCTGGAAAAGCGCCTCGCCGAGCGCAACGCGAAGCAGGACGAGCTGAACCGGCAGATGGCCGACCTGCGCCAGCAACTGGCATCCGTCACCGACAGGGCCGCCGCGTCCTCCCGGGAGGCGACGCAGGCGAAGGCCGACTTCGCCCGCACGGCCAAGCAGCTCGAGGCGGAGCAGGCGGCGGTCGCGGCGGCGAGGTCCGAGGCCTCGGACCTCGCCGAGCGGGTGAGGCAGGTGCGGCAGGAGGCCGAAGGCCGCATCCAGGAACGCACGACCGCGCTCACCGGCAACCTCGACAAGGCGGAAAAGCAGATCGCGGCCCTGGAAAAAGAGCTTGGTGAACTGCGAAGCGTCGCCGCCACCTCGGTCGCCGAGGTGCAGAACCTGGGCGAGCAGCTCCTGGGTTCCTTGCAGGAGAACAAGGGGCTGGTCGCGGCGCTGGGCGAGGTGCGGGCGTCGAAGGAGATGCTGGCCAAGGAGGTCACGGCGGCGCGCAACGACGCCAAGGTCTACGCCGACGAGGCGACCAGGCTGCGCGCGGCCGGCGCCGGCGGCGGCGAGGCGGGGCAGCTCCGCCAGGCGCTGCGCGACGCCCAGGACGAGATCGAGGCGCTGACCAACGAACTGATCGCCCGCGACCAGCAGATCGCCTCCGCCGCCGCCGAGGGCGACGTCGACGCCCTGAACAAGCAGGTGATCGTCCTGAAGCGGCAGCTCAAGGAAACCGACAGGCCCGACGAGGGGAAGGCGCTCCCCGCCGAACTGGAGGCGACCCCCGCGGCGGCGCCGGCGGCGGGTGCCCTCATGGTCGCAACGGCGCCCCCGACGACGACCGGGCTCAAGACCGAGCCCGCGGGCGACGGCTGGGTCATGGCCCGCCCGGAGGGCATCGCCTTCGCCCCCGGCAGCAACCAGCTCGCCGACGAGGCGAAGGGCCCGCTCGCCGCCGTCGCCGACCTCATCCGCCGGGCGAAGGACGACGGCCGCGTCCGCATCGTCGGCCACACGGACTCCTACGGCGACGACGCCGTCAACCGCGAGCTTTCCCTGGAGCGGGCCAAGGCCGTGGCCCGAGCACTCGTCGACGGTTACGGCATCAGGCCCGACAGGATCGCGGCCGAGGGTCTGGGCGAGGCCGACCCGATCGCCACCAACGACACCCTCGAAGGGCGGCGCACGAACCGGCGGGTCGAGGTGTTCGTCCAGGAGCAGTAGACGCCCCGCGCCGGCGGACGCGGAGCGTGATCCTAGAGAAACGTCGCCATCACCGCCGCCGTGTCGGCCATGCGGTTGGAGAAGCCCCANNGCCCCACTCGTTGTCGTACCAGGACGCGACGCGCACGAGCTTGCCCTCGATCGCCTTCGTCGCCTTCAGGTCGACGTTCGAGCTGGTCGGGCTGTGGTTGTAGTCGATCGAGACCAGGGGCTCGGACGAGCAGGCGAGGATGCCCTTGAGCGGCCCCTCGGCCGCGTCCTGGAGGAGGCCGTTGACCTCGTCGGCGGTGGTGTCGCGCTTCGGCACGAAGGTGAGGTCGACGAGCGAGACGTTCGCCGTCGGCACCCGGATGGCGCCGCCGTCGAGCTTGCCCTTCAGTTCGGGGAGGACGAGCCCCACGGCGCGCGCCGCCCCGGTCGAGGTCGGGATCATGGAGAGCGTCGCCGCCCTGGCCCGGTAGGGATCCTTGTGGAACACGTCGAGCAGGTTCTGATCGTTCGTGAAGGCGTGGATCGTCGTCATGTGGCCGCGCTCGATGCCGATTCCCTCGTGCAGCACCTTGGCGACCGGGGCGAGGCAGTTCGTCGTGCACGACGCGTTCGAGACGATCGTGTGCGAGGCGTCGATCCTGTCGTGGTTGACGCCGTAGACGACGGTGATGTCGGTGTCGCGCGCGGTGCCGGAGATGGGGGCCGAGATCAGCACCCGCTTGGCGCCCGCCTTCAGGTGCCCCTCGGCCTTCTCACCGCTCGTGAAGACGCCCGTGCATTCCATCACGATGTCGACGCCGAGGTCGCCCCAGGGCAGCCTCGTCAGTTCGCGCTCGCTCGTCACCTTGATCGGGCCCGTCCCCACGTCGAGCGTATCGCCCTCCAGCGTCACCTTGCCCCCGTAGCGGCCGTGGACGCTATCAAAGCGGAACAGGTGGGCGTTGGTTTCGGGCGGGGCCAGGTCGTTGATGCCCACCACCTGCACGTCCCGCCGGCCGCTCTCGCAGATCGCGCGCAGGACGTTGCGGCCGATGCGGCCGAAGCCGTTGATGGCGACGCGCACGGTCATGTCGTGTTCCTTTCCTTGTTCCGCGGGGGTCAGGCGAGCAGCCTTCTTGCCCGCTCCGCGACCGCCTTCGCGGTGATGCCGAAATGCTCGTAGAGTTCGTCGAACGGGCCGCTGGCGCCGAAGCTGGTCATGCCGACGACGTCGCCCTCCGAGGCCACGTAACGGGTCCACCCGAAGGGCGTTCCCGCCTCGACGGCGACGCGGGGGGCGCACCCAAGTACGGTCTCCCGCCACGCCCCATCCTGGCGCTCGAACAGTTCCTGGCAGGGCATCGAGACCACGGCGGTCGGGACGTTCTCGCCCTGAAGGATCCGCCGCGCCTCGACGGCGATCTCGACCTCCGAGCCGGTGGCGAGGATCGTCGCCCGCCGCCCGCCCCCTTCGGCCTCGCGCAGCACGTAGGCGCCGCGCGCGCTCAGGTTCTCGCCGGTCTCGTCCTCGCGCAGCGTCGGCAGGTTCTGCCGGGTGAGGGCGAGGACCGAGGGGCCGCGCGCGTTCTCGATCGCCGCCTGCCAGCACTCCACCGTCTCGATCGCGTCGGCCGGGCGGAAGACGAGGACGTTCGGGATGGCGCGAAGGGAGGCCAACTGCTCGACCGGCTGGTGGGTCGGG
>JAGRGG010000161.1 GCA_020445645.1 Geminicoccaceae bacterium
CGGCCGCCGCCGCGGTGACGGCGGTGACGGGGTACGTCCTGCCGCCCGGCGGACCCGTCCCTGTGCTGACCCGGGAGTTCCTCGACGACCGGCGGCCGATCCCGCCCGAAGGAGGGTTGCCGGTCGTGACGGCAAGGAGGGGGCCGCTCCCGGTCGTCGCGGCGCCGCCGCGCGTCGACGCCGTCCGGCGCTGCCTGCCGGGCGCCCCCTCCTGGCCCGCCTGCCTCGCCTTCCTCGCCCCCGGCAGCAGCGCCGCCCCCCTCCTGCCGCCGCCCCGCGTCGACCGCCTCGCCGGCGCCCTCGACGTCGACCTCCGCCTCGCGCCCGGAACGGCGGGCCACCTCCTCGTCGACCTGTTCGAGGCCGACGGCACCGTCCGCCACCTCGTGGCCCGCCCGGTCCTGAACGGCGGCCCCGTGCGGCTCGACGCGGCGCTCGGCCCCGGCGCGCCGCAGGCCCTCCTCGTCCATCTTCTCCCGGCCCCCCTATGGCCCCGGCCCCGCCCCCGGCGCGAGCCCACGGGCCGCTACGTCGCCGACCTCGCCCGGGCGCTGGCGAGCCTGCCGGCAGGCTCGGCCCGAAGTCGCCTCGTGCCTTTGGGCGGCCCCTGAAAAGCGGGGGAGACGCCGGGCGCGATAAGCCCTAGGTACGGAACCACGCCCGCCCTCCGGACAAGGGGTCGTCCCGCCCATGCGCCACCTCCGCCTCGCCGCCCTCCTCATCCTCGGCCTCGCGGGCCACCAAGCCCAGGCCCAGGAACCGATCCTGATCGGCGAGATCAACAGCTACTCGACGCTCCCCGCCTTCACCGAGCCCTACCGCAAGGGCTGGCAACTGGCGCTGGGCGAGGTCAACGCGGCGGGCGGGCGCCCGATCGAGGTCGTTTCGCGCGACGACGGCGGCAAGCCGGCGCAGGCGCTCACGGCGGCGAACGAACTCGTGGCGAGGGAAGGGGTGGCCCTCCTCATGGGCACCTTCTTCTCCAACGTCGGCCTCGCCGTCGCCGACTACGCGAAGCGGCGGAACGTCTTCTTCCTCGCCGCCGAACCCCTCACCGACGCCATCACCCTGAGCCAAGGCAACCCCGAGACCTTCCGCCTGCGCCCGAGCAATTCGATGCAGGCGGCGATGCTGGCCGAGGAGGCCGCGAAGCTGCCGGCGAAACGCTGGGCGTCGATCGCCCCCAACTACGAGTACGGCCAGAGCGCCGTCGCCGTCTTCAAGCAAATCCTCGTCGAGAAGCGCCCCGACGTGGAATGGGTCGCCGCCCAGTGGCCGCCGCAGGGCAAGCTGGACGCCGGCCCCGTCATCCAGGCGATCGCGGCGGCGAAGCCCGAGGCGATCCTCAACGTCACCTTCGGCGCCGACCTCGCCAAGCTGGTGCGCGAGGGCGAGACGCGCGGCCTGTTCGAGGGCCGCTCCGTCGTCAGCTTCCTCACCGGCGAGCCCGAGTACCTGGAGCCGCTCGGCGACGAGGCGCCCGAGGGCTGGATCGTCACCGGCTACCCCTGGTACGCGATCGATACCCCCGCGCACGAGGCCTTCCTCGAGGCCTACGAGAAGGCCTACGGCGAGCACCCGAAGCTCGGCTCGGTCGTCGGCTACACGACGATGAAGGCGGCGGCGGCGATCCTCGCCAGGGCCGGCTCGACCGATACCGGGGCGCTCATCAAGGCCGCCGAGGGCATCGGCGTGGACTCGCCCTTCGGCCCGATCGTCTTCCGCGCCGTCGACCACCAGTCGACCTTGGGCGCCTTCGTCGGCCGCACCGCCATCAAGGACGGAAACGGCGTCATGGTCGACTTCGCCTACCGCGACGGTGCCGACTACCTGCCTGACGAGGCCGAGGTGAAGGAGCTGCGCCCGGCCGATTGATCCTTCCCGATCGCGTTCAGGAAAAGGCGCCAAGCCCTTGGACTTCTACGCCGCCCAGTTCCTGACCGGCCTCGCCTCCGCCGCGTCCCTGTTCCTCGTCGCGTCCGGCCTCTCGCTCATCTTCGGCGTCACCCGGATCGTCAACTTCGCCCACGGCGCCTTTTACATGGCCGGCGCCTACCTCGCCTACACGCTCACCGAGCGCTTAAGCGGCCCCTTCGGCTACTGGGTCGGCCTCGTCCTCGCGGCCCTCCTCACCGCCGGCATCGGCGCCCTCGTCGAGGTCCTTCTCCTCCGCCGCGTCTACAAGGCGCCCGAGCTGTTCCAGCTCCTCGCCACCTTCGGCGTCACCCTGATGGCGGAAGACTTGGTCGTCCTCGTCTGGGGGCCGGACGACCTGATCGGCGGCCGGGCGCCCGGTCTCGAGGGCGGGGTTCTCCTGTTCGGCCAGCGGATCCCCGCCTACGACCTCTTCCTCATCGCGCTCGGCCCCGCCGTGCTCGGCGCCCTCTGGCTGATCCTCCACCGCACCCGCTTCGGCGTCCTCGTCCGCGCCGCGACCGAGGACCGCGAGATGGTGGCGGCCCTCGGCGTCGACCAGAAGTGGCTCTTCACCGGCGTCTTCGCGCTCGGCGTCTTCCTCGCCGGCCTCGGCGGTGCCCTCCAGCTTCCGCGCGACGCGGTCAACCACGCGATGGACCTCTCGGTCATCGTCGAAGCCTTCGTCGTCGTCGTCATCGGCGGGCTCGGCAGCGTGCTTGGCGCCTTCGTCGCCGCCGTCCTCGTCGCCGAACTCAACGCCTTTGGCATCCTGATCCTCCCCGGCGTCTCCCTGGTCCTCGCTTTCCTCGTCATGGCCGCCGTCCTCGTCGTCCGCCCCCACGGCCTGTTCGGCCGCGAGGAGCCTGCGCCCCGCGCCGTGGGCCTGCCCGCCCGCCTTTGGCGCCCGCTCGGGCGAACCGCCGGGACGCTCGCCCTCCTCGCCGTCGCGGCCTGCGCCCTCCTCCCCCTCGTCGCCGGCCCCTACGCGCTCGCCGTCGCCGCCGAGATTGCCCTCTTCGCCCTCTTCGCGCTCAGCCTCCAGTTCCTCATGTCGGTCGGCGGCTTGGTTTCCTTCGGCCACGCCGCCTTCTTCGGCCTCGGCGCCTACGGCGCCGCGTTTGCCGTTCAGGCCGGCCTGCCGATGCCCGCCGCCCTCCCCGCCGGCGCCCTCCTCGCGGCCTTAGGCGCCGTCGCCGCCGGCTGGTTCGCCGTCCGCCTCTCCGGCGTCTACCTCGCCATGCTCACCCTCGCGTTCGCCCAGATCCTCTGGTCGACCGCGTTCCAGTGGGTCGCCCTCACCGGCGGCGACAACGGCATCCTCGGCCTGTGGCCTTCCGGCCTGGCCGGCACCCCCGCCGGCTTCTACCTCCTGACGCTCGCCCTCCTCGCCGCCGGCCTCGTCGCCTTGCGCCGCCTCGCCTTCGCCCCCTACGGCTACGCGCTCCGCGCCGCCCGCGACGCGCCCGCCCGCGCCGCCGCCGTCGGCATCGACGTCGGCCGGATCCGCTGGATGGCCTTCGTCGCCGCCGGCGCCGCCGCCGGCCTCGCGGGTGCGCTCTTCGCCTTCCTCAAGGGCAGCGTCTTCCCCGACACCCTCGCCATCCCGCTTTCGATCGATGCCCTCGTCATGGTCCTCCTCGGCGGCGTCGGCACCGTCTCGGGCGCCCTGATTGGGGCCGTCGCCTACAAATCCGCCGCCGTCTGGCTGATGCGCGAGACCGACCTCTCCAAGCTGGTCCTGGGCGCCCTGATCGTCGTCCTCGTCGTCGCCTTTCCCAGGGGCATCGCCGGCACGCTTGCCGACCTCTTCGCCCGACGGCGCCGCGCGTGAGCCGGGCGGGGGAGGGGAGCGCCCCGCCGCTCCTCGCCGTCGACGGCCTCGCCAAGGCCTACGGCGGGGTCCTGGCGGTGGACGGCGTCTCCTTCGCCCTTCGCCCCGGCGAGGTCCTGGCGCTCATCGGCCCGAACGGCGCGGGAAAAAGCACCTGCTTTGCCATGCTCGGCGGGCAGATCGCCCCCGACCGGGGCCGGGTCCGCCTCCTCGGCCGGGACGTGACCGGCCTGCCGCCCCGCCGCCTCGCCGGGGCCGGCGTCGGCCGCACCTTCCAGGTCGCCGCCGCCTTCGCCTCGATGACCGTGCGGGAGAACGTGCAACTGGCCCTGCTCGGCCATGAGGGCCACGAACGAACCGTCTGGCGCCCCTTCCGTCCGCTCGGCGCCTTCGCCGCCGTCCCGGCCGAAGCCCTCCTGGAGCGGGTCGGCATGGCCGCCGACGCCGGACGCCCCGTCGGCGAGCTTGCCTACGGCGACCTGAAGCGCCTCGAATTCGCCCTCGCCCTCGCCGCCTCCCCCCGCCTCCTCCTCATGGACGAGCCCACCGCCGGCATGGCCCCCGCCGGGCGCGGCGACCTCATGCGCCTCGTCGCCGAAACGGCCAGGGACGACGGCGTCGGCGTCCTCTTCACCGAGCACGACATGGACGTGGTCTTCGCCCACGCCGACCGCGTCATGGTCCTCGACCGCGGCCGCCTCATCGCCGAGGGGACGCCCGAAGCCGTCCGCGCCGACCCCCAGGTGCGCGCCGTCTACCTCGGCGGGGAGCCCCCATGAAGCTGGTGGCCCGAAACCTCCGCGGCGGCTACGGCCAAGCCGCCGTCCTCTTCGGCCTCGACCTCGAATTCGCCCAAAGCGAGGTCGTGGCCCTCCTCGGCCGCAACGGCGCCGGCAAGTCCTCGACCCTTCGCGCCCTCATCGGCCTCCTCCCCCGCCGCTCCGGCTCCATCCGCCTCGACGGCCAGGACATCGCCCGCCTGCCCCCCTACGCCATCGCCCGCCTCGGCCTCGGCTACGTCCCCGAGGACCGCCGCGTCTTCCAGGGCCTCACCGTCGAGGAGAACCTCGCCGTCGGCCGCAGGATCCCCCGCCCCGGCGCCCCCGCCTGGACGCCCGACCGCCTCTACGCCCTTTTCCCGAACCTCCGCCCCCTCCGCCGCCGCCGGGGCGGCCAGATGAGCGGCGGCGAGCAGCAGATGCTCGCCATCGCCCGCACCCTCATGGGCAATCCGGCCCTCCTCCTCCTCGACGAACCCGCCGAAGGCCTCGCCCCCCTCGTCGTCGACGCCCTCGCCGACACGATCCAAACTCTCAAGGCCGAAGGCCTCGGCATCCTCCTCTCCGAACAGAACCCCCGCTTCGCCCGCCGCGTCGCCGACCGCGCCTACGTGCTGGAACGGGGGGAGATCCGGTTCGCCGGGGCTATCGACGGGCAGGGTACCGGCCTTGGCATCTAAATACGCTTCGCGTCCGCTGGCG
>JAGRGG010000162.1 GCA_020445645.1 Geminicoccaceae bacterium
CGGCCTCGACCGCGCCGCTCACCACCGCCGCGACCCCGAATGGCTCGCCGCCGCCTTCGCCGATCCGTCGAGCGCCGTCGTCCTCCTCGACGGGGTCCGTCCGCTCATCGAGGAGACGGAGGCTGGCCCCCGCGCGCTGATCGCTTCCAGCGCCGCGCTCGGCCCCCTGCCGGGTGGCGCCGTGCCCCTGTTCCTCGGCCTCGTCGGGGAGCGCCCGCACTTCGCCCTCGACCTGGGCGGGCGCCCGCTCGTTGAGATCGGCCTCGACCGGGGCGACTACGTCGAACTCCGCTCCGTCGGCGGCGCGCTTCCCCGCGTCGAGGCCGGCCTCCTCGCGTTCGCCCGCGCCATCGCCCACTGGCAGTTGCGCCACGCCCATTGCGGCGCCTGCGGCACCCTCACCCGCGTCGCCCAAGGCGGCCACGTCCGCCACTGCGACGCCTGCGGCCTCGACGTCTTCCCCCGCACCGACCCCGCCGTCATCGTCCTCGTCGGCCATGGGAACCAGTGCCTCCTCGGCCGCGCCCCCCGCTTCCCCGAAGGCATGTACTCGACGCTTGCCGGCTTCGTCGAACCCGGCGAGAGCCTGGAGCAGTGCGTGCAGCGCGAGCTGTTCGAGGAGGTCGGCATCGAGGTGGACGGGATCCGCTACCTCTCCTCCCAGCCTTGGCCCTTCCCCCAGTCGCTCATGCTGGGCTTTCGCGCCGAGGCGAAGGACACGGCGCTGCGCATCGACCGCGAGGAGCTTGCCGAGGCCCGCTGGTTCGGGCGCGACGAACTGCGACGGGGCGAGATCCGCCTGCCGAGCCCGGACAGCATCGCAAGGTATCTGGTCGACGGGTGGCTGGGGGAGGGCTAGGACGACGCCACGCGCCAGCGGACGCGAAGCGTCCGCCTGCCCCCAGCCTTGGACTCCCGCCACCCCTCGCGGGTGGCGCGCCATTCGACCTCGTGCCAGCCGCGGGCCGTCATCCAGGCCGGTCCCGGCCGGGTCGCGCCCACCTCCGCCCCGAACCACGCCGCGAGGCGGGCGACGCGCCGGTTGCCGCTGCCCGTGCCGCCGACGATGACTCGAAGGCCGAGTTCCACGAAGCCGAAGGCGAGGAGGGTCCGTGCGACCTCGACGGCGCAGGCGTAACGGCCCCAGTGCGCGGGCGCCAGTTCGATCCCAAGCTCTCCCTCGCCGGGGCAACAATTTTCGAGACGCAGCCCGGCGCAGCCGAGGAGTTCCCCCGACGCCTTGCGAGCGACCGCAAGCTGATAGTTGCGGCGCGGCCGCTCTTCCGCCCAGAAGGCGAACCGCACGAGCAGATCCTCCGCGTGCCGGGGGTTCGCCTCGTCCGGGCCGTGCAGCGCCCGGTAATGGGGATCGGCTTGATAGGCGAGGAACGCGGCCCGGTCGGCGTCGGTGAAATCGCGGAGGATGAACCTGTTCGCGTCGATTTCCAAAGCCATTCCCGCTACTTCTGCCGAAACGGTCGGACCTTGGTCAACCGTCGGTCGGCACCACGAGGGTTTGTGCCAGAGGTAGGCCCCGGCGTCGAGCCCCCCGACGATTGCCGGAACCTCCTCGACGCGACCGGCGTCGATGAGGTCGACGGCCCGCTCGCCGCCAAGCCGCGGGTGCGGCGCGTGAAGCCAAGCCCGCACCTCGTCCGGCGCGTAGAAGTCGTTCGGCCGATCGACGACGCTGGCAAGGGCGGTCGTCGTGCCCCCGCCGGATAGTCCTTGCAGTTTTCCATGATCGGCCTCCTGCATGAACTTCCGTCGCGTCGGCGACAGGGTAGATGGAGCCCTAAATGATCTTATCTATCCCTGAACGCTCCCGTCCTCCACCCTTCTGAAAGCCCGCGCCATGCCCCTCAAAGGCACCATCGTTCCCGTCACCCCCTTCCCGCAGAACTGCGCCCTGTTCTGGGACGAGGCGACGATGCGGGGCACCGTGATCGATCCGGGCGGCGACGCGCCGAAGATCATGGACGCGATCGGGGAGACGGGGATGACGCCGACGGGCATTCTCCTCACCCACGGGCACCTCGACCACGCGGGCGGCGCCGACGAGCTGCGCGGACTGTGGGAGGCGAAGTCCGGCGCGCGCCTGCCGATCGTCGGGCCGGGCGAAGAGGACCGGGCGATCCTGCAGGACATCGAGGCGAAGGCGTTGACCTACGGCCTTCGGGGGATGCGCAACGTCCTGCCCGACAGGTGGCTGAAGGAGGGGGACACGGTGGAGATCGGGGGCGAGCCCTTCGCCGTCCTCCACTGTCCCGGCCATACCCCCGGCCACATGGTCTTCGTCAGCGAGGATCTTCGCTTCGCCGTCGTCGGCGACGTGCTGTTCCAGGGCTCGGTCGGCCGCACCGACTTTTCCTACGGCGACCACGAGGCGCTGGTCGATTCGATCCGTGCCAAGCTCTTTCCCCTGGGCGACGACATCGCCTTCGTCTGCGGCCACGGCCCCGGCTCCACGTTCGGCGAGGAGCGCAAGGGCAACCCCTTCGTCGGCGACGGGGTCTAGTCCGGGGGGTCGAAGGTGGGTGCGGCGTCGTGCCCGATCTTCGGCAGGACGCTGAAGCTGCCGTCGGTCTCGAGGATGACGGCGCCGACCGTCCCGAGGTCGCCGTGGCCCGCGCCGCGCACGGCGGCCATGACCTCGGCTGCCGTCACCCGCTCGGCCTCGAGGGCGCCCAGGAGCATCCGGCCCTCGCGGAACAGGAGCCGGGGCTCCGACTTGACGAGCGCCTCGAAGCGTCTCGAGCGCAGGGACAGGATGGCGACGACCCGTTGCAATCCCGCGAGCAGGGCAAAGGCCAGGAGCCCTTCGGCCAGCGCCACCCCCTTCGAGAGGAGGACCGTGGCGAACGTCGAGCCGAACGCCACGGTGACGACGAGGTCGAAGGCGTTCATCTTCGTCAGCGTGCGCTTGCCCGAGACGCGCAGCAGGAAGACGAGCCCAATATAGGCGAAGACGCCGACGACGAGGGTGCGGCCGAGGTCGACCCAACTGTCGAAGAACACCGCCCGTCCTCCTTTATCCGCTCGAACGCGAACGGGCCGAGGCTGGCGCCCCGGCCCAGACATGAAGCGTTCGAGGCGTCCTATCCTTCGTAGGCGTCGACGGTGTGGCTCGGACGGCCGACGCGGCCGCCGATGGCACCGACGATGAGGCCGAGGACGAGGGCGACGAAGGTGGCGAACGCGGTCGCCGACAGGGTCTCGGCCGCCTGCTGCGCCGTCTGCTCGGCCTTGGCGGCCGCCTCGTTGTAGGTTTGCTGGAACTGCTGCAGGCGCTGTTCGGCCTCCTGCTGCGGGATGTTGGCCGTCTGCGAAATCGTCTGGACGGCCGCCTGCCGGTCCTCGGGGCTCGCGTCCTGCTGGACGCCGGCCGCGATGTCGCCGATGGCCGCCGTCAGGTCCTGCTCGCCCGTCGCCTGCCGCGCGTTCTGCGCCGCCTGCTGCGCCTGTTGCTCGGCTTGGCCCGCCGCCTGCTCGGCCTGCTGGCCGCCTTGGCGCAGGAGCTGGCGCGCCTGCCGCTCCAGGTTGTCGGGCAGGACCGAGAGCGAGTCCGGCGTCAGCGACTGCGCGGCCGAGGCGATGCCCTGCACCGACGAGCTGAGCGCGCCGTAGGCGCCGCTGACGATGGCGGAGGCGCCGCTCGTGAGCAGCCAGACGGCGACGAGGGTGGAGACCGCCCAGGTGGCGATGCCGTGCAGGACCCCGTCGGTGCCGCTCGGGCTGCCGGCGAGGCGCCCCGCCACGTAGGCGCCGATGAAGGTGGCGATGAGGACGGTGGCGATGGCCCAGAGGCCGCTCGTCGAGGTGAGGGTGGCGACGGAGGGGGTATCGTTCTGGACGGGGTCGATCGTCGCAAGGCCGATGCCGAGGCCAAGGAGGCCGAGCATCAACTGGATGGCGAGGACGAGGGCAGTGCCGGCGAAGATCGCCCCCCAGGAAACGCGCCGGACGGCGCCGGCGGGCCTGTGTTCGCGCTCGACGTAGCTGCCCGTGAGCGCGGGGTCGCGCTCGGTGTAGGTGGTTACCATAAGGGAGGTCTCCGTGGCTGACGTAAGGTTCATGGCGATCGGCGGGGGGCCGGGCTTCTCCCCCCCCCTGGAACGAGTCCACGAACAACCGAACCGTTTCTTTCGAGTTCCACGGCATTCGGCTCTCTTTGCCCGGCATCTTTCGAAGGACACGGGCGCGAAACGCTGACTTTCCCGCCCCGGCCTGGGAATGATCGGGGACAGGCGCCATTTTTGCGGCACAAGACCAGGAAGAACCCCAAAGGAGTCCCTTGATGACCAAGGTCCTCGTCCTCTACTACAGCAGCTACGGCCATATCGAGCGGATGGCGGAGGCCGTCGCCGAAGGTGCGCGCGAGGTCGACGGCGCCGAGGTCACGATCAAGCGCGTGCCGGAGCTGATGCCCAAGGAGGTCGCGGAGAAGGCCGGGGTCAGGCTCGACCAGAAGGCGCCGATCGCCCAGCCAAGCGAGCTTGCCGACTACGATGCCGTCATCGTCGGCACGCCGACCCGCTTCGGCAACATGGCGGCGCAGATGCGCAACTTCTGGGACCAGACCGGGGGACTGTGGGCGAAGGGGGCGCTGGTCGGCAAGGTGGGCTCGGTCTTCACCTCGTCCGCGACCCAGCACGGCGGGCAGGAGACGACGCTGATCACGACCCACGTCACCCTCCTCCACCAGGGCCTCGTCGTCGTCGGCCTGCCCTACACCTGTCAGGCGCAGACGGGCCTCGACGAGATCAAGGGCGGCTCGCCCTACGGCGCTTCGACCATCGCCGGCGGCGACGGCTCGAGGATGCCCTCCGAGCAGGAACTCGGCATGGCGCGGTTCCAGGGGCGGCACGTCGCCGAGATCGCCAAGAAGCTGAAGGGGTAGGGACGATGGGCGGACGCCTCGTCGAGGGCAGGTGGACGAACGAGTGGTACGACACGGCGTCGCACGGCGGCCGGTTCGTCCGCGACACCTCCAAATTCCGCAACTGGATAACCCCGGACGGGGCGCCCGGCCCCTCGGGGGAAGGCGGGTTTCCCGCCGAGAGCGGGCGCTACCACCTCTACGTGGCGCTCGCCTGCCCCTGGGCGCACCGGACGCTGATCTTCCGGGCATTGAAAGGACTGGAGGACAAGGTCGGCGTCTCGGTCGTCCATCCCCTCATGCTGGACGACGGCTGGACCTTCGAGCGCGACGGCGAGGCGACGGGCGACCCGCTCTACGGTGCCGCGTACCTCCGCGACCTCTACGTCCGCGCCAAGCCCGACGTGACGGGCCGGGTCACGGTGCCCCTGCTCTGGGACAAGGCGCGGGAGACGATCGTCTCGAACGAGTCGTCCGAGATCATCCGCATGTTCAACAGCGCCTTCGACGGCCTCGGCGCCGCCGAGGGGGACTACTATCCGGCGGAACTGCGGGACAAGATCGACCGGGTCAACGCCCGCGTCTACGACACCGTCAACAACGGCGTCTACAAGGCGGGCTTCGCCACCGAGCAGGGGGTCTACGAGGAGGCGGTGGCGGCGCTGTTCGAGAGCCTCGACTGGCTGGAGGGCCTCTTGGGCGAGCGCCGCTACGTCGCGGGCGACCGGATCACCGAGGCGGACTGGCGGCTGTTCACGACGCTCATCCGCTTCGATCCCGTCTACCACGGCCACTTCAAGTGCAACATCAGACGGCTGAAGGACGACTACCCCCGCCTGTGGGCCTATTTGAAGGAACTCTACCAGCACCCCGGTGTGAAGGCGACGGTGTCCTTCGACCAGATCAAGCGCCACTACTACGGCAGCCACGCGACGATCAACCCCACGGGCATCGTCCCCGTCGGGCCGGACATGTCGGACCTGGAGACGCCGCACGGGCGCTAGGACACGCTTCGCGCCAGTGGACGCGAAGCGTGTCCTACCCGGCCGGCACCCGGTCGAACCACGGCCGGGCGCGCTCCAACTGGCCCGCGAGCGAGAACAGGAGCCCTTCCTTCCCCAGCGCCGCCGCCGCCATGACGCCGATGGGCAGGCCGGCCCCGTTCCAGTAGAGCGGCAGGCTCGCCGCCGGCAGGCCCGTCATGTTGTAGAGGGCGGTGAAGGGGCAGAACTCGCGGCTGCGGGCGGCGAAGGCGTCGGGGTCGCCGTCCTGGTCGAGCCAGCCGATGGGCGGGGGCGGGAGGGCCAGCGTGGGCTGAAGGATGACGTCGAAGGTCTGAAAGGCGTTGCCGAGGGCGCGGCCCATGCCGTGCATCCGGCCGATCGCCGCCTGCAGGCGGACGGCGGGCAGGTCCCGGCCCCGCCGCAGGAGGGCGAGGGTGCAGGCTTCAAGGGTCGAGGCGTCGAGCGGACGCTTCAGGACGCCCGCCCAGAAGCCGAGGTCGGCGGCGAGGTTCGAGGTGATGATGTCGAGGAGGACGGTTTCCAGCTCGTCGGCGGCGAAGGGCAACGTCCAGGGTTCGACGCGGTGGCCGAGGTCTTCGAGGAGCGCGCCCGCGCCCTCGACGGCGGCCTCGGCGTCGGGGTGGACGACGCCGCCGCCCGGCCGCTCGGCGACGAGCGCGACGCGAAGGGGCGGCGGGTCGCGCCCCAGTTCGGCGAGGAACGGGCGCTCGGGCGGCGGGCAGGCGTAGGGATCGCCCGGCTCCGGCCCCGCCGTCGCGTCGAGGAGAGCGGCGCCGTCGCGGACGCTGCGGGCGACGCAGTGCGGGCAGGCGAGGCCGTTCCACGCCTCGCCGATGAACGGACCCATCGGGTTGCGCCCCCGGGACGGCTTGAGGCCGAACAGGCCGCACGCGGCAGCGGGGACGCGGATCGAGCCGCCGCCGTCGGTGGCGTGCGCCATCGGCACGACCCCGGCGGCGACGGCCGCCGCCGCCCCGCCCGACGAGCCGCCGGCCGAGCGGCCCCGGTCCCAGGGGTTGCGGGTCGGGCCGTGCAGGCGGGGCTCGGTCGCGAGGTTGAGGCCGAGTTCGGGGGCGCGCGACTTGGCGAACGGCACCAGCCCCGCCGCCAGCGTCCGGGCTATGTAGGTCGATGTCGAGGGGGCGACGAAGCCCTCGAACAGCCGGCTGCCGTTGGTGAGGGGACGGCCCGCCTCGAAGGCGAACAGGTCCTTGAACAGGTAGGGAACGCCCCGGAATGCCCCGTCCGGCGGGCCGGCGTCGAGGCGGGCGCGGGCGGCCGCCTCTTCTCGAACGCCGACGATCCCGAGGGCCCCGTCGACGGCGTCGAGGCGGGCGACGGCGAGGTCGAGGAGTTCCCCCGCCGTCACCTCCCCCCGCCGCACGAGACCCGCAAGCCCGAGGGCGTCGTGGCGGCGGTACTCGTCGAAGCGCATCGAGGCTTCCTCCGGTCAGGCGGGCAGACTGGTCGCTCGAACGGCCGGGTCGAAGGTCGTTCTTGGGTTCGTTCGGCAAACGGCGGCCGCGCGGAAAGGCACGGGCCCGCGCGGCAACGGGCGCGAGGCGTCCACCGCTAGACCTTCTCGACGACGATGCGAAAGAGCCCGTCTTCCTCGTCGATGCCGAGGAGGCCATTGCCGGAAGCCTCGGCGAAGTCCTCGAAGTCGCGCCGGGCGGCCGGGTCGGTGGCGAGGACGCAGATGCGGGCACCCGCCTCCAGGACCATGAGCGCCTGCCGGGCCTTCAGGAGCGGCAGGGGGCAGGAGAGCCCGCGCGCGTCGATCAGGGCATCGAAGGGCCGCTCGCCCATGCGTGGCCTCGTCGTCCGGTGGCAAGAAGGCCGATAGATCGGCGGTCGGTCGCTTGCGGTCAATCCCCCGCGCCGCTTGACAGGGCCTGGGCGCCGTCTGAAAGGTGGCGGACGGTCCTGCGATAGATCAAGGGGAGGCGGCCGATGGTCGACAGACGGCGGGTCCTGAAGGGGGTCGGCGGCGTTCTCGCGCTCGGGGGGGCGGGAACGCCCCTCGCGGCGCTCGCGGCCGAGACGGTGACGCTCCCGTTCGGCAACGGCGATCGTCCCCTGGTCCAGTACCCGCAAAAGCGGCCGCTCATCCGCCTCACCACCCGGCCGCCCCAGCTCGAAACCCCCTTCGCGGTCTTCGACGAGGACGCGATCACCCCGAACGACGCCTTCTTCGTCCGCTACCACCTCACCGACTCGCCGCCGGCCGGGCTCGACCCCGAAACCTACCGGATCGAGGTCAAGGGGCAGGTCGACGCCCCGCTCAGCCTGTCGCTCGACGACCTCAAGACCGGGTTCGAGCCGGTCGAACTGGTCGCGGTCAACCAGTGCTCCGGCAACAGCCGGGGGTTCTTCGAGCCGCGCGTCGCCGGGGGGCAGCTCGGCAACGGCGGCATGGGCAACGCGCGCTGGAAGGGGGTGCCGCTGAAGGCGATCCTCGCCAAGGCGGGGCTCAAGGCGGGAGCCCGGCAGGTGGCGTTCAACGGGCTCGACGGCCCGGCCCTGCCGGCGACCCCGGACTTCGTGAAGGCGCTCGACGTCGACCACGCCCGGGACGGCGAGGTGATGGTCGCCTACGCGATGAACGGCGCCGACCTGCCGGTCCTGAACGGCTACCCCGTGCGGCTCGTCGTCCCCGGCTATTACGGCACCTACTGGGTCAAGCACCTGAGCGAGATCGTGGCGACCGACGGCGTGTTCGACGGCTTTTGGATGAAGACCGCCTACCGCATCCCGGCCAACGCCTGCGCCTGCGTGCCGCCGGGGGAGAAGCCGGCGACGACGATCCCGATCAACCGCTACGACGTGCGCTCCTTCATCACCAACTTGGCCGACGGGTCGAAGGTGAAAGCGGGCGGCGAGACCGTCGTGAAGGGGATCGCCTTCGACGGCGGGTACGGCATCACAGAGGTCGTCCTTTCGGCCGACGGCGGCCGCACGTGGCAGGGGGCGAAGCTCGGCAAGGATCTGGGCAAGTACTCGTTCCGCCCGTGGCAGGCGGCCGTCACGCTCCCGCCCGGCGGCCACGACCTCAAGGTGCGGGCCGTCAACCGGATCGGCCAGTCGCAGCCGATGGCCCCGCTCTGGAACCCGGCCGGCTACATGCGCAACGTCGTCGAGACCGTCCGGGTGACGGCGGCCTGAGGAGGAGATCATGGACAAGCGGTTTCTCGCCGCCAGCGCCTTCGCCGTGCTCGCCGCCGGCGCCGCCGCGCCCCGTGCCGAGCCGGTCGCCTACAAGGCCCCCGAGGAGACGGCGGCGTTCAGGCCGGGGCCGGGGGTCGAGGCGGCGGAGGCGAACTGCGCCACCTGCCACTCGGCGGACTACATCGAGACGCAGCCGAAGGGCGCCAAGTTCGGGCACGACTTCTGGCAGGCCGAGGTCACGAAGATGATCAAGGTCTACGGCGCCCCGATCGCGGAAAGCGACGCCGGGAAGATCGTCGACTATCTGACGGCGACCTACTGACCGGTCGGCGCTGATTACGCTTCGCGTCCGCTGGCGCGGGGCCCTTTTTCTCTTTTTTCTATCTGTTGTTCGGGCTTGGCTCAGGCGTTCGTGCCAAACTCGACCAACAGGCTAGAAAAAAGAGAAAAAGGGCCCCGCGCCAGCGGACGCGAAGCGTAATCTTCTACTGCACCACCTCGCCGTGGATGGCGAGGTCCAGCCCCTCGACCTCGGTCTCGCGCTCGACGCGCAGGCCGACGGTGAGCTTGACGAGGAAGAGGATCGCCGCCGTGGCGACGGCGCACCAGCCGGCCGTCCACAAGATTCCCTTGACCTGGATCCAGACCTGGGCCGCGTTGCCGTCGATGAGGCCGCGCGCGGCGTCGCCGCCGACCGCGCCCACGGCGAAGACCCCGGTGAGCAGCGCGCCGACGATGCCGCCGATGCCGTGGACGCCGAACACGTCGAGGCTGTCGTCGTAGCCGAGCGCGTTCTTCAGCCACGTGGCCCCCCAGTAGCAGACGATGCCGGCGACGAGGCCGATGACGAGGGCGCCGCCGGGGAGGACGAAGCCGCAGGCGGGGGTGATGGCGACGAGGCCGGCGACGGCGCCCGACGCCATGCCGAGGAGCGACGGCTTGCCGTGGGTCGCCCACTCGGCGAACATCCAGGCGACGGCGGCGGCGGCGGCGGCGATGTGGGTCGTCGCCATCGCCATGCCGGCGCGGCCGTCGGCGGCGAGCGCCGAGCCCGCGTTGAAGCCGAACCAGCCGACCCAGAGGAGGCCGGTGCCGATCAGGGTAAGGACCAGGTTGTGCGGCGGCATGGGCTCCTGGCGGTAGCCGGTGCGCTTGCCGATCATCAGGCAGGCGACGAGCCCGGCGACGCCGGCGTTGACGTGGACGACGGTGCCGCCCGCGAAGTCGAGCACGCCCTCGTTGAAGAGAAAGCCGTTCGACTGCCAGACCCAGTGCGCGATCGGCGCGTAGACGGCGAGCGACCAAAGGGGCATGAAGATCAGCATCGCCGTGAACTTCATCCGGTCGACGAAGGCGCCGACGATGAGCGCCGGCGTGATCGCGGCGAACGTCATCTGGAACATCATGAAGACGGATTCGGGGATGGCGCCCGACACGCTGTCGACCCCGATGCCGTTCAGCATCACCTGGTCGAGCCCGCCGACGAAGGGGTTGCCGTCGGTGAAGGCGAGGCTGTAGCCGGCAACCATCCAGACGAGGCTGCACACGGCGACGGTGGCGAGCACCTGCCCCAGGACGGAGAGCACGTTCTTCCGTCTCACCATCCCGCCGTAGAACAGGGCGAGGCCCGGCACGGCCATCATCAGGACGAGCGCCGTTGCGGTGATGAGCCACGCCGTGCCGCCGCCGTCGATGACGGGGGCGGGCGGCGGCGCGTCCTGCGCGAAAGCAGGGGCGGCGGCGAGGGTTGCGAGAAGTGCCCCGAGAAGGGGGACCGACCGGTGTTTCATGGGTTCACGGCCCTTCGATCCATCCGTCGGCCCCGTCGGCGGGGCCGTTTCCACGGTGGATGAGCAAGTTCCATGCCGGAGGCGGGACTCACCGCAGGGGCGGTTCGAAGGGGGAGGAGATGCCTGTCAACTGGGCAGGGTGGGGGTGAACTGCCTGCCAAAGTGGCACGGAACGGGAGGGGCCGGCCGGTCGTTGATCCAAGCCGAACCGTCAAGGAGAGGACATGTTCAAGCGTTCCGACCTGGAGGCGCTGGCCAACATCAAGGCCGCGCCCGTCGTCTCGATCTACCTTCCCACCCACGAGAAGGGCCGGGAAATCCGCCAGGACCCGATCCGGCTGAAGAACGCGCTTCAGACCGTGGCCGAGCGGCTGGCCGAGGCGGGGCACCGTCCGCCCGAGATCGAGGCGCTGCTCGCCCCCGCCCAGGCACTCGTCGACGACGAGGTCTTCTGGCGCTACCAGGGCCTGGGCCTCGCCCTCTTCATGGCCGAGGGCCTCTTCCAGCAGCACCGCCTGCCGATCGAGGTGCGCGAGTTGCAGGTGGTAGGGCCGCGCGCGCACCTGAAGCCGCTCTTGCCGCTCCTCGCCCGCGACGGCCGCTTCTACGTGCTGACGACGACGGCGCACGAGAGCCATCTCTACGAGGGCTCGCGCTTCGCGCTCCGCCGCCTCGACGCCGACCTGCCGCAGGGGGTGGAGGCGATCGCCGCCCGCACCGACTACGAGGGGGGCGCGCACGCCGCCCCGCCGGCCCGGCCGCGCGTGGCGCCGTCGGTCGGGATGCCGGCATCGCAGGCGTTCGGGGAAGCACCGGAGGAGCAGCGCAAGTCGCAGTTCGTCGACCACCTCCGCCACCTCCAGGCCGCCGTCAGGGACGCGCTCGGCGGCGATCAGGCGCCGCTCGTCCTGGTCGCGGCGCCGGAGTCGCAAGGGCACTTCCGCGCCGTCGCCGGCGACCTGCCGCTGGCCGAAGAGGGCGTCCAGACCGACCCCGCCTCCCTCGACGGGGACGAACTGCTCGAACGCACCTACGCCGTGGTGCGGCCCGGGTTCGAGAAGGCGCGGGAGGAGGACGTCGGGCACTTCAAGGCGCTCAAGGCCGACGACGGCGGGCGGGCGAGCACGAAGCCTGACGAGGTCGTGAGCGCCGCCGTGTTTGGCCGGGTGGACACGCTCTTCGTGGCGCGCGGGCGGAACATGTGGGGCCGCTTCGACGAGGCGGCCAACAAGGTCCACCTCGAAGGCGAGGAGACCGGCGAGGGCGGCGACCTCCTTGATCTCGCTGCCACGAAGACCCTCCTCCAGGGCGGCAAGGTCCACGCCCTCGCCCCAGAGGACATGCCAAGCGAGGGGCCGCTCTGCGCCATCCTTCGCTACTAGCGCGCACCCTGCTACGGTAGGGATCCAGGAACCGACCCAACTCGGGAGCAAGAACCTTGGACGAGCCGCTTGAGATCGCCTTCCACAACCTGCAAGCGTCCGAGTCGGTCGAGGCCGCGATCCGCGACCGGTTCGCCAAGCTCGAGAAGCTCTACGACCGGCTGACGGCCTGCCGCGTCTCGGTCGAGGCGCTCCACAAGCAGCACCGCACCGGCAACGTCTACGAAGTCCACATCGACATGCTCGTGCCGGGCGGCGAGGTCGTCGTGACGAAGGCGCCCCAGAAGGCCAGGGAACGCTACGCCAACCCCGACGTCTACGCCTCGATCCGCGACGCCTTCGACGCCGCCGAACGGCAGCTGCTCGCCTACAAGGAACAGCTCGGCGGGGGCGTGAAGTACCACAGCGCCGATCAGGTCCAGGTGCAGGGACAGGTGGCGGAGATGCACGCCGACGAGGATTACGGCTACATCCTCGGCACCGAGGGGGCGCTCATCTACTTCCACCGCAACAGCGTCCTCGACGGTTCGTTCGACGGGCTCGGGCGCGGCGCCGCCGTGCTCTACGTCCACGGCCAGGGCGACACGGGGCCGACGGCGGTGAAGGTGTGGCAGGACACGCGGGGAAAGTAGGATCACGCTTCGCGTCCGCTGGGCGCGGGGCCTTTCTTGTCTTTTCCGGCGATCATAGGATTGGCCCACCCGAACGGCGAAGGTGGGTTTTTAGGCACGAGGGGCCGCCCATGCCCGCCCCTGGCCTTTCTTCGGCGGGCCTTCACGACGATGCCGCCGCCCTGGCGCATCCTGAGGCGGTGCCGTGGCCGGACGGCCCCGTCTGCCCCCACTGCGGCGCGGTGGATCGCATCCGTCCGCTTTTGGGCAAGACGCATCGCGTCGGGCTGAAGAAGCGTGGCCACACGGCCGCGAGCGGTTCACGGTCACGGTCGGCACCGCATTCGAGCGCGGCCACGTCCCGCTCACGACGTGGCTTCAGGCGGCGTACCTGCTTTGCCGCAGCAAGAAGGGCATCAGCAGCCATCGGCTTCACCGGACGTTGGGCGTGACCCACAAGACGGCGTGGTTCACGAGCCATCGCCTCCGCGAGGCGATGCGCGACGGCGCCTTCGACGTGTTCGGCTCTGGCGGCGGCGAGGTCGAGGCGGACGAGACGTTCATCGGCAACGACCGCGCGATCAAGCCGCACGGCGCGAAGAAGGGGCGCGGCCACGCGCACGAGCACAAGGTGCTGGCGCTGGCCGACCGCGCGAGCGGGCGCGCGAAGGCGGTGGTGGTCGACGACCTGGCGGCGGCGACGCTGACGCCGATCCCGCAGGAGACCATCGCCAGGGATGAAAAGCGCCGCTTTTCATCGCGTCATGACCGACGAGGCGGCGCAGCACGGCCGCCTTGCCGACGGCTTCGCCGGGCACGGCTGCACCCGCCACGGGGCGGGGGCGTGCGTGAGCCAGGACGATCCGACCATCCACACCAACACCATCGAAGGGGACTTCTCCGTCTTCAAGCGCGGGATGAAGGGCGTCTACCGGCGCGGCGGCAAGAAGCACCTGCACCGCCACGTGGCGGGGTTCGACTTCCGCTGCAACGAGTGCGAGGCGACGGACGGGGAGCGCGCCGCCTTCGCGCTGGCGGGGGCGAAAGGCAAGCGGCCGACGTAGCGGCGGTCTTACGCCGACGTCAACCCCCAAGAAGCAGGCCGAACGAACGCCGGGTTGTCCTCAAGCCGGACCTCGATGTCTCCGAAGTTCGGTTCAACGCCCGCCCGTCGCAGCCACTTGTGACGCAAGGCCGTTGCAGGTTCGGGTTCCGCAACTGGGACGGCCTGAAGCAGGAGCTTGAATCCATCCGGTTGGCCCCCGGACGGACGTTTCATGGCAACGGCGATGTCGATTTGCCCTTTTTGGGATCGTTGGGCGACGGTCGGACCGCGGCTGGCGAGCCGGCGGCGGCATTCCTCGACGCTCTTGCGGGCAAGGTCGAGGGCATCGTTCGGATTGTCGAAGCGGAGACGCGGCGCCTTTTTGACGCCGCGGCCGTTCGCGACAGGTCGGCTCGGAAGGGAGGCGATGTTGCCGAAGGATGGGTTTGGTTCGCGGCCTCCAAAGGCAACGAGCGGCCCCGAACAGTCGCGTCGCTTCATCGAAGCCGCCAGCGAGCTTGGCTGCGAAGAGAACTTCGACCGCTTCGAGCCGGCCCTGAAGCACGCGGCCAAGGCCCCACCAAAGCCCGGCAAGGGTGCAAAGGCAAAAAGCCCCAAGGAGGATCGAAAACCTTCGGGCAGGCCATCCATACGTTCGCGCCTTCTTCTCTTTTTTCGTTCTGTCGA
>JAGRGG010000163.1 GCA_020445645.1 Geminicoccaceae bacterium
GGGGTCGCGGCGGATCGTGGCGGGGGCGGTCTTCTATAACCGTTCGAAAGCGGCGCTTTCGATGGTCAAGCGCTTATGGGGGCGCCTCAGGGCGTGGCGGGCGGTCGCCACCGCCACGAGAAGACCGCCTGCCCCTTCAGGGGCGTCTTGCACCGCAAGCCGCTCTCGATAGGTTGTCAAGCCCTAACAGGGCCTAGTCTAATCGTTTGATCATCCTCAGTGGACCGCGTTGGAAGCGCGGCCGCAGGTTGGGGCGGGACGACGGTGCGGCTGGGCAAGGGGGGGGCGCGTCGCGCGGGCCGAAGGCCGGGGCGGGGGCGCCTGCGGATCGTGCCGGCCCGCGGCCGCATCGCCCGGCGGCCCTCAAGCCGTCGTCGGGTCCCGCCGGCGTCGAAGGGGCGCGCCGTCGTCGGCCTTCGTCCGGCCCCGCCGGGGCGCCCCTCCGTGCCGCGCGGCGGTCAGAAGCCGCGGGCCCAGGCCCCGCAGGGAACGGCGTCGGGGGCGGCGCGGGCGCCGGGCCCGGACGCGCGCCCCGTGCCCGACACCGCCAGACCCGGCCGATCCACGGCCGGCCCCTCGATCCCCCCGCACGTCGCGCCGACCCCTGATAGCAGTGAAATTATTCGTCTGCTGCAACAACGGTAAAAGTCAGTCGCATCAGGCCCTCGACGCGCTCCTGGCCCAGCGCCTCGGCGTCGGCCTTGGTGCCCTGGACGGGCAGGATCTCGACGGGCCAGCCGTTGAGGGTAACGATGACTTGGTAGGCGTTCATATCTGTACCCCTATCCCCAGGACAGCCCCGGCGAGCAGCAGGGTGCCGACGGCCATCCCCCTCTCGCCTCTGGCGACGGGCAGGACCGCGAGGCCGCCCAGGGCCGCGCCGGCGAGGATCACGATGTGGCTGAACATCTCACGTCTCCCCCGTTCTCGATGCGGCAATTGTCACACCGGGACGCGGCGGCGTAAGGGAGGGAAAATCCCCTCCTTCTTGTACGGCCGGGCGGGGCCGCCGGTTCAGGAGGCGGCGCGCGGATCCGCGTCCCCCGTCCCCCCGAACGGGGTTAACGCCCCTTAGGCACGCCCGTATTCCTTTCTATCGGCTAACCAAGTTCCCCTCGCCTTGCTTTGATAGCCCGAACGCCGGCCCCCTCCCCTTCGGAGTCGACCGGCGATGCGGCTACCGGCATTCCTCCTCTTCCTCGCGCTGCTCTTTCCCCTGACGACGGGGGCCAATGCGGGTTGGGGCGACATCGACGCCCTCCTCGGCGCGGAACGGTTCGCCGGCCCCGCCGGCTGGGTGACGCTGTGCACGGAGCAAAGGCGCCTCTGCGAGCCGCCGTCGGGTGCGGCGCGGGCCGGATCGGGCGCGCGGAGGCTCGGGCTGCTCGATGCCGTCAACGCGGGCGTCAACCGGGCGATCCTGCCGGAGAGCGAGCCGCCGGGGGCGGACGTGTGGCGGCTCTCGCCGGCGCGGGGCGACTGCGACGACTACGCGCTGACCAAGCGGGAGCGGCTGGAGGCCTCGGGCTGGCCCCCCGCCAGCCTGCGCTTCGCCACCCTGTTCACCGAGGAGGACGAGTACCACCTCGTCCTCCTGGTCGAGACCGACCGGGGCACCCTCGTCCTCGACAACCGCTTCGACGAGCCCCTGCCCCTCGACGACCTGACCCGCTTCGGCTACCGCTGGATCGCGGTCGAGGACCGGGACCGCCAGGGCTGGCGCCTGGGCCGGGACGCGCTCGCCGTCGTCGCGGCGGTGCAGGCGCGGGTGGTGCCGGGTGGGGTGCGGTAGGACGACGCTTCGCGTCCGTCGGCGGACGCGAAGCGTCGTCCTAAAGCTGGAACGCGCGCAGCATCCACAAGTGCTTGTCGAGCATCCTCGACACGTCGATCAGCGTATCCTGCGACGCGGGGTCGTCCTTGGTCGCTTCGAGGCGGCCGTGGACCCTCTGGGCGACCTCGTGATAGTCCTTGCTCAACTGCTCCAGCACCTGCTTGTCCCGCATCAGCCCGGCCGGGAAGTCGTCGAGCTTGGCGTTCTCGGCGACGGCGACGGGGCGGCTGTCGGCGGGGGAGGCGAGCGCGCGCTCGCGCTCGGCCACCACGTCGATCATCGTGAACACCTCCTCGTAGAGGTGCTCCAGGAGGTCGTGCAGCTCGTAGAACAGGGGGCCGGTGACGTTCCAGTGGGCCTGATGGTCGCGGTGCTGGAGTTCGGTGAGTTCGTAGAGGGTCGCTTGCAGGGCCTCGTTCGAGGTCTTGCGGAGATCCTCGGTGAGCGGCACTTGGTCCTTCGCCGCCTTGCTCTCGTAGGCGGAGGCGACGCCGCCTTCGGTGGTGTCGGCCGCCTTCTGCGCCAGCGCCGGGCTTGCGGCGAGGGCGAGGAGGGCGGCGGCGCACAAGGGTTGCCCGAGCTTCATGGGATGGTTCCAGCCTTGGGGTTTGGCGGGTCTGGAAACGTGCGGCCGGGGCGCCTTGTTCCGCGAACGTTCGCCCCTAGAGCACCGGCAGGATGCGGCGAAGGATCGCGGCCGAGGACGCGGCGACGCGGTGGACGAAGCGGGCGAAGTCGAAGCGCGAGTCGTGGCCGGCGAGGTCGGAAAGCGCGCGGACGTCGAGGTGGGGGATGCCGAAGCGCTCGCAGACCTGCCCCAGCGCCCCGCCCTCCATCTCGATCGCCCGGCCGCCCAGCGTCCTGAACAGGTGCTCGCGGGTGGCCTCGCAGTGCAAATACTGGTCGCCCGAGAGGATGGTGCCGAAGACGATCCGGGGCGGGGTGCCCGTGCCGCCGGCCTCGGGCGGGAGCGGCGGGAGGGCGAAGCCTTCGAGGCGGTCCTTCAGCTTGGCCACGAGGTCGGCAGGGACGGGGTAGCCGAGGCGGTCGGTGGGGTTGAAGAAGGGGACGTGGCCCGCCTGATAGGTCGTGACGCGTTCGTTCTCGATGACGCCGGCGTCGTGCTGGAGGGTGCGATCCGCGATCACCACGTCGCCGATGGATAGCTTGGGATCGAGCCCGCCCGCGACCCCGGAGAAGACGACGAGGCGGCAGTCGAAGCGGTCGGCGAGGAGGGTCGCGGTGAGGGCGGTGTTGACCTTGCCGATCCCGGCGCCGACGAGGACGACCTCGTGGCCGTCGAGGGTGCCCTTGGCGAAGGCGAGGCCGGCGCGCGCCTCGTCGCGCCCGTGGCGGAGCGCGTCCCTGAGGTGGCCGAGTTCCTCCGGGATGGCGCAGATGATGCCGATCGTCATGGCTTTCTCCCCAGCCGCTTCGGGCCTACTTAAGGCCAAGTCGGAACGGGGGCCAGGAGGCGGGCGATGGACGGCGGCGACAGGGCGATCACCGGGCTCGACCACGTCATCGTCGCCGTGGCCGACCTGGACGCGGCGGGGGCCGCGTTCGGGCGCCTCGGGTTCAATGCGAGCCCGCTCGGCCGGCACGAGGGCTGGGGCACGGCGAACCACTGCCTCATGTTCGAGGACGACTACGTCGAGCTGCTCGGCGTGCGCGACCCCGGCCTGTTCACGAACGGCCTCGTCGAGCGGCTGGAGCGGGAGGGCGAGGGGCTGCTCGGGCTCGTGCTCGGCAGCGGGGACGCGGGGCGGACGGCGGCGGCGTGGGGTGCGGCGGGCATCGAGGGCGTGGAGGTGCGCGATCTCGCCCGGACGCTGGACGCGCCGGACGGTGCCTTGCGTCTGCGCTTCAGGAACGCGATGCCGCCCGCGGGCGGAACGGCCGGGCTCAACCTGTTCGCCTGCGAGCACCTGACCCCGGACCTCCTGCGGCGCCCCGCGTGGCTGCACCACCCGAACGGCGCCCTGGGCATCGCCGCCGTCACCGTCCAGGCGGCGGACCCGCCCCGCGTCGCGGCGGCGCTGGGGCGGCTGCTCGGCGCGTCCGCCCTCGGCCGCACCGACCGGATCTGGACGGCAAGGTCGGGGCGGGCGGCGATCGTCGTCGCGGGGGCGGACGACCTCGAAGTGCTCCATCCCCGCCTCGATCCCCCGCCCGACGGGCCGCCCCGCCTCGTCGCCTTGGAAATCGCCGTCGCCGACCTCGGGCGGACGGCGGGCTTCCTCGATTTGCAGGGCGTCGCCTACGCGCGGGGGCACCACCACCTCCGCCTCGACGCGCACGGGCTCCGGCTGGAGTTCGGCGACGGGGGGTGAAGGGCGGTCAGCCCCGCCCCTCCATCCGCAGGACGGCGGCCTCGTCCATGCCGAAATGGTGGCCGATCTCGTGGGTGAGCACGTCGAACACCACCTCGTGCAGCGCGCAGCCGCGCTGGCACCATTCGACCAGGATCGGCAGGCGGTAGAGGAAGATCATCTCGGGCCGGCTGGGCGGGGCGTTCATCGCAAGGCGCTCGCCGACGGGCACGGCGCAATAGAGGCCGGTGAGGTCGAGCGCGTCCTCGATGCCGAGTTCGTCGAGCACGTCGTCGCCCGGCCAGTCCTCGACGGCGATGGCGACGTCGCCGACGAGGGCCTGCACCTCGGAACCGAGTTCGGCCAGGACCGCTTCACCGATGGCGACGATGTCGTCGGCCGAGGGCGGCTTGCGGGCGAGGCTCCGGGGCGGCTTCATCGGGGCAGACTCCAAAACGAGGGAGGAAGACCGTGGACAAGCTGGAGGCGAGCGAGGTCGAGGCGGCGCTGCGGGACCTCGCGGGCTGGTCCCTCGGCGGCGACGGCGGGGCCATCGAGCGGTCCTTCCGCTTCAAGTCGTTCAACGCCGCCTTCGCCTTCATGACGCGCGCGGCACTCCTCGCCGAGAAGATGGACCACCACCCCGAATGGTCCAACACCTATGACCGGGTCGAAGTGCGCCTCACGACGCACAGCGCGGGGGGCGTCACCGGGAACGACCTGAAGATGGCGAAGGCGATGGGTCGATACGCGACCGACGTGGGGTTGAAGGGCTGAACGCGCTTCGCGTCGTCAGCGCCGCCGCGGGTCCGCCATGCCGCACACATCGAGAAGCAGGCGTTCGAGGACGAGGGCGTCCGGCGGCCCCGTGCGCTTCAGGTCGCGCTCGGCGGCGGCGGATGCCGCGACGGCGTCCACGAGGCGGGGGGGCTTCCAGGTTTCGAGCGCCTTGGTCATGGGGCCTTTGAGCTTCCAGAACACGGGGGGGCGGGCCGCCTCGACGACGGCGCGGGGGGATGTTCCCGCCTCGACCTTGAGGGCCAGCGGCAGGAGGCGCTGGAGGAGGGCGTTCAGGACGCGGACGAGGGCGACGGGGCTGTTCTTCTCGTCGAGGAGCCGCCGAAGGAGGCGCCGCGCGTGGCCGAACTCGCCGCCGAGCGCCGCCCAGGCGAAGGCGTCGAGGTCGAGCGCCGCGCTGTCGCCGACGACGGCGCGCACGTCCTCCAGGCGGACGGTGGGGGTGTCGGCGCCCGCCATGTAGAGGGCGAGCTTTCGCAGCTCGGCCTTCGTCACGCCGCGGTCGCCGCCGAGGCTGGATTCCAGGAGGCGGAGCGCGTCGGGCTCGACGCCGAGGCCGGATGCCCGCAATTCGGCGCGGATCGTGTCGGCGAGGCCCTGGCCCTGCTCCTCGCGGTAGCAGGGCAAGGCGGCGGCGTTGTCGGCCTTCTCGCACATCCGGCGCAACGCCGAGGCGGCCTTGAGGTCGCCCGCCTCGACGAGGACGAGGGCCAGGATGTCGGGGAGGGCCAGGAGGCGGCGCACTTCCTCGGCGAACTGTTCGCGCAAGGGGCCGTCCAGCTTGTCGGCCTGACGGACGCGGACGACGCGCCGGCCGCCGAGCAAGGAGGCGGTCTGCGCCTCCTCGATCAGACGGCCCGGCCGCAGCGCGAACGCCTCGGCGTCCACGTCGGTGACGGCGAAGGGGTCGCCCGCGTCGGCGACCCTGGCGACGAAGGCGGCAACCCGCCCGGTGATGGCGCCCTGGTCGGGGCCGTGGAGGAGGAAGACGGCGACCTTCGGGTCCGGGCGGGCGAGGAAGGCGTCGACGGCGCCGCCCTTGACGTTCAAGGCAGGCGCTCCTCGAAGTAGACGGCGAGTCGGGTACGGATCTGAAGGGCGATCTCGAGCGCCGCCCGCTCCTCGGCGTCGCGGCTGGCGATCAGCGTGGCGAACGGCTGGCGGAGCACGTTGAAGCTCGCGGTGCGGCGGACGACGGTGTCCAGGAGCGGCGGGTCGTCGGGCTTGGCGGACAGCGGCAGAAGACGGACGCGGGCGGCGAGGTTCAGGTCGTAGCGGGTGGTCGTGTCGTTGAGCTGGATGCCCAGCGCCTTGCGCCGCCGCGCGGTCGTGACGGCGAGCCGGTAGCGGGGCTCCCGCTCCAGGCCCTTCGGGTTCAGGTTCTCGGCGAGCCGCGTCTTCAGGGCGTAGCCGAGCGGGGTCTCGGGCGTGTCCACCTCGATCGCCGCGAACTCGAGCGCCACGACCTCGCCCTCGGGGCCGGCCAGAAGCGGCCTGAACCCGCAGGCGGCGAGCGGCAGGAGGAGGGCGAGGATGAGGAACGACGCTTCGCGTCCGCTGGCGCGGGGCCTTGCTTTTTCTTTTCTCGCCTGTTGTCCGGGCGTGGCACG
>JAGRGG010000164.1 GCA_020445645.1 Geminicoccaceae bacterium
GTTACGGCCGCGCCCGGATCTCGATCGTCACCACGTCCTTGTAGCGGCCGGCGCGGACGCGGTCCGGGTTGCCGGTGATCCGAAAGCGCAGGGCGCGGCGGGCGTCGCCGGGCTTGGCGGGGTCGGTGGCGACGGGGGCGTCGAAGGCGACGGGGGCGCCGTCGAGGGTGGCGTCGTAGGGGAGCGACCACGCCCCGTCGTAGGCGCCGCCCTCGACGCGGCGGAGGGCGGGGGCGCCGGCGGCGAGCGAGTCGGCGTCGAAGCGCAGGTCGTAGCCGGTGTTGGCGGTGACGTAGAGGGCGGCGAAGCCGGTCTCGCCCCGCTCCAGCTCGCCGAAGTCGACGACGCCCTCGGTGCGGTTGCCGGCGAGCAGGATCTGGACGGCGGGGGCGACGGTGAGGGTGAGGGTGACGGGGGTGCGGTCGACCGGGGCGAACGCGGCGTCGGCGGTGCGCGCCTCCAGGTCGAGGGTGTTGTCGGCGTAGCCGCCGGCGGGGGCCGAGACTTGGTTCGCCGGGATGCGGACGAGGAACGCGGCCTCGGCGGTGCTGTTGGCAGCCGCCGGGACGACGACGGGGACGGCGTTGCCGGCGTCGAAGCCGCGCGTGCCGACGGGGAAGGCCAAGGGCTGGTCCTTGAAGCGGTCGAGGACGTAGGCGATCTCGCCGCCGCCCGGCCCGTGCAGGCGGCGGTCCGGCCCCTCGCCGGCGCCGACGACGTAGAGGGCGCAGTCGGCGCCGCCGTCGGCGGGGCCGCGGCGCAGCGTGAGGCCGTAGCGGGCGACGTAGGTGATCCCGTCGAAGGGCGCGTAGACGTCGCTGCCGTCGAGGCGGCGGAGCTGGGCGGGGTCGAAGGCGACGTTCGTGCAGTCGGCGGCGGCGGCGAAGGGGGCCAGAAGGAGGGCCAGGACGAAGGGCAGACGGCGCATCAGCGGCCTTCCGTGAGGGTGGGATCGCCGGCGCGGCGGGGGCCGGCGGTGCCGGTGAAGGTGGTCCCGCCCTGCCCGGCGAACGCGACCTCGCAGGGGCGCATCAGGGGGTCCTGACGGTGAGGGTGCCGGCGCGGAAGAGGCCGACGGTGCCCTCGGGCACGGCGAAGGCCGCCCTGCCCTGCCCGGCGAACAGGACCCCGTAGCGGCCGGGCTTCAGCCCTTGCAGGCCGAAGCGGCCGGCGCGGTTGGTGAAGATCTGCGTCGCCGGGAAGTCCGGGTCGCCTTCGGCCTCGAGCGTGCCGACGGCGAGCGCCAGCGGTTCGCCGTTCTGATCCTGGAGGGTGCCGGTCGCGGTCACGGTCGCGGCGGAGCCGACGGTGAGGCGGTAGCCCGACTTGTAGGGGGGGTTCAGTTCGAAGACGCCCTTGCCGAGGTCGTAGCCGATGGGCAGGTCGTCCACGTCGTAGGATACCCGCTGGTTGTAGTAGGAGCGCAGGGTGCCCTGGACGGCGGGGCCGAGCGCGCCGCTGCTGCCGGCGTCGCCGTCGCGGGACGGGTCGACGTAGACGGTGCGGCCCTCCAAGGTCGGGTGCGGCGAGAGGATGGCGAAGCTGTCGCCGACGCTTCGGGTGAGGCCGAACGCCCCATCGGCGTAGACGAGGGCGGTGCCGGCGCTGAGGCGGGTGCTCTGGCTCGTCATGCCGCCGCCCAGGCCGTCGAAGCGGGTGTCGTGCGCGGCGCTGACGTCGACGCGGTTGCCGGTGAAGACGGCGGCGGCGTCGACCCCGCCGTCCTCCTCGGCGCCCTCGACGCCGAGGCTGACGCCGTAGCCGCCGAGGCGCCCGGTGTCGATCAGGCTGTAGTCGGCGCGGGCGCGGTTGTCGGCGGTGTCGAAGCTGGCCGAGACGCGCTGGCGGCGGTCGAGGGCGAAGGTGACGCCGACGAAGGCGCGGAGGTCGTCGGTGCGGCCGTCGTCGTCGTAGCCGAGGCTGGTCGTGAGGACGGCGCGGGAGCCGATCTGGCGCGACAGGCCGAGCGAGACGCCGTACTGGTCGGCGTTGCCGGCGCGCCCCATGCCGTAGGAGGCGCCGAGGGCGCCGCGCAGGCCGAAGGGGAGGTCCTGGCCGTAGCGAAGGGAGAGGTCGAGGTCGGTCGTCGTGCCGCCGAAGTCGCCGATGGCGCCGAAGTCCTCGCTCCTGTGCTCGATCGAGGCGCCTAGGTAGCGGTTGGCCGAGTTGGGGGGCAGGTTGGCGAAAGGGAACTCCCAGTCGAGGTTGACGGCGTAACCTTGTGCGTCGCCGACGCTCGCCGCCGCCTCCGCCTCGAAGATCCCGGCCCGGGTCGCGGTCAGCGCCTCGGCGCCGACGAGGCTCGTGTCGCCGTCGCTCTGGACGTTGGCGCCGGCGGTGAGGTCGTCGGTGAGCCCCCGCCTGTAGAAGGCGGAGACGACGGGGTCGCCGCCGCCGTAGGCGATCGAGCCGTCCTCGATGTCGGAGGTGAGGCCGGCGCTGACCGCGTACTCGTCGATGCCGCTGGCGAGGAGCGCGCCGTCGAAGAAGCTCGTGAAGCTCAGGCGCTCGACGGCGCCCGCGTCGTCCTCGATGACGAGGACGATGTCGTTGGCGCCGCGGGCGAAGGGGAAGCTGCGCAGGTCGTAGGTGCCGGGGTCGAGGCGCAGGCGCTCGACGAGGAGGCCGTTGATCAGCACGTCGACGTTGGACGGGCGCTCCAGGGTGAACTGGCGCTGGCCCTGCGGGATCACCGAGCGGTAGGGCTGGAGTTCGGCGTAGGCGCGCTCCAGGGTGACGCCGAGGAGGCGGGGCGAGGTCTGGAAGCCGGCGCCCAAGGGGCGCACGTCGCCGACCGCGAGGCGGTGCGCGCTTTCGGGGAAGTCCTTGACGAGGCGCACGTCGCGGCGCTGGAAGACGGCCTGGGCGTCGTCGTTCAGGTCGACGACGGCCTCGGCCTCCAGGACGACGCCGAGGGCGCGAAGGGCGGCGTCCACGTCGACGACGGGGGCCTGGAGGCCCTCGCCCGCGCCCCTGCTCACGTAGTCGATCCCGCCCCGCAGGTTGACGAAGCCGCTGACCTCGGCCGGCTCCTCGACGGGGCCGATCGGCGGCTCGCCGAAGCGGCGCAGCACGATCTCGGTCGTGGGGCGAAGGGCCGCCGGCACGGTGAGGACGAGTTCGAGCAGGCCCGGGTCGTAGGCGACGGGCAGGCCCGCGGCGGCGCTGGCGGCGGGGCCGATCCGGCCTTGCGCGTCGGCGGCGGCGAGGAGCTTCGCGCGGGCCTCGTCGGTGAGCAGGTCGCCGAGGAGCGCCGCGTAGGGCTCGGCCGCGACGCTCAAGGCGTCGTCGGCGCCGATGCGAAGGGGAATGGTGCCCAGCAGGCGCCCGCCCTCGCGGATCGGCACGACGAGGTCGAAGTCGCGGCCGAGCGGGTTCAGCGTCTGGGCGCGCGGCGGGGGGGCCGGCGCCGCGAGGAGCAGGAGGCTCAACGCGGCGCCGGCGAGGCGGCGGGGGGCGGGCACGGGACTAGTTCAGGATTTCGTCGAGCGAGCGCAGTTCGAGGTCGACCCGGACGGGACCCTTCATCGGCTTGGGGAGGGGAAGCACCACCTCGCGGGTCGAGCCGGGGAGGAGGAGGGGCGATTCCATGACCTTGCGCACGTCCTCGCCGTCGAAGTCGGCCCGGCTGCCGTCGGCGCCGCGCGCGTGGATGAGCGCGCGCGAGAGGTAGGTGTAGGCGTCGCCGTCGTTGGCGACGGTGAGCCGGAGCCCGTCCTTGGTCGGCGTCGCCGCGCGAACGGCGAGGGCGGGCACGGCGCCTTCGGGGGTGACGTGGGTGGCGACGGCGAAGGCGTAGGCGATCTGGACGCCGGACTCGTTCGCGTCGAGCGCCACCGGGATCTGCTTCAGGGTGACGTAGTAGGCCTCGCTTCGGGCGAGGTCCGGCTCGCCCAGCCACTGGACGCGGAACACCTGCGTGGCGCCGGGCGGGATCGCGGCCTGCGGCGGGAAGACGAGGAAGCGGTCGTCGGCGGGGGTGAGCACTTCGGCGCCGTCGGGGCCGATCGTCCGTTGGCTGACGTAGGCCTCAACCGGGAGTTGCTGCGCGCCGTTGTTGACGACGCTCACCGACGCGGCGCTGTAGCGGCCGATGGGCGTCATCTCCAGCTGCATCGGCTGGACGCGCATGGCCCAGGCCGGCGGCGCGGCGGCGACCAGGACGGCACCGGCGAGGAAGGCCCAACCACCCAGCTTCATGTCATGACCTCGAACTGACTTTAAGGACCCAATAGGGGAGGATCCGATGGGGCGCGACGGGTCCCATGACCCGCCGCACCGCTCGAAGGCGGGCCTAGATGCCCGACGAGATCGTGATCGTCAGTTCGTCCTTGTACTCGCCGGCGAGAAGGCGGGACGCCGTCTGCGGGGTGATGGGGAGCTCGAGCTGCACCTCGCCCATGAGCGCGCTGAAGCGGGGCGCGTTGTCGGGGCCGCCCTTCTTGTAGTCGCCGGGCAGGGTCAGCTTGGTTTCATACTTGATGGTCTTGGTGAACCCGTTCGGGGCCTGACCCTGGTAGGTCTGGTTCTTGAGGGCGCCCTGCTTGGCGACCTGGATCTTGCCTTCCTTGTTGCAGTAGGCGTTGAACTTCAGGTCGCCGTCCTTCTCCGAGTAGTCGCCTTCGTAGTTGGCGACCACCTCGATCTCGACGTTGGTCTTCATGTCGGTCGCGAGCTCGCAGACCGTGTTGACGTTGGCGGTGACGGTGATGGCCTTATCGTCGCCGTCCTTGCCGGCCGCCGGCAGCGGCTTGCCGGGCTGCTGGGCGAGGGCGGGGGCGGCGAAGGCGCCGCAGAGGGCGAGGACGGCGGCGGTCGAGAGGAGCTTGCGCATGTAGAAACCTTGCCTTTTGAGGAGGTTGGCGGCACTGCTTGGGTGCCGCCCCGTTTCTACAACGTAGGGTTTAATTTTCAACCATTAATTGAAAAGAAAGTTTCGATTTCGCCGAAAATTTTAGGGATCGGCTCAAGAGCCGCCGGCGATGCGCAGGGTGAGCACGTCCTGGTAGCGGCCGGCCATGAGGGGGGCGTCGGCGTTCCAGGCGAGCCTGACGGCGAACGCGCTCTTGAAGGGCACGGCGGTGCCGGTCCCGCCCCGGCCGGCGCCCACGAGGCTCCGGCTGTCGTGGGCGACGCCCGAAAAGCCGGCCTTGGGGGCCTCGACGGCGGCGCTGTAGGCGACGCCGGCCGCGAAGCCCCGCGGGGCTTCGCCCTCGAGGTCGACGTTCGTGAGGCCACCGTTGGCCGAGACCAGGGTGTAGGCGACGGGCTCGTTGCAGTCGATCTCGAAGGCGAGGCGGGCGCCGCCGCGGCCGTTCAGGCTGCCCAGGTCGACCCCCCCGCCCGGCGCGCCCACGATGCCGCAGCGGGGGCTCACGTCGCCTTGCAGGGTCAGCGCCACGTCCTTGTTGCCGGTGTAGCCGGTGCCGGCGGCGGCGGGGGTGGCGACGGCGGCGACGAGGGCGAGGGCGGCGAGGACGGTGCGGTTCATGGGGGCGCTTTCGTTGAGGCGTGTTCCGTTGCGCCGTTGTTTGCCCCAGCGAAATGGTTAACCGCAATAAATGTTTAGCTTTCATTAATATTAACGGGACGCAATATTCAAATATGGTAAACCAATGGCAAACATCTTTGAAATACTCGACCATACGCTACCCAGTGCATCACTTTCGGGGGATGGCCGCGGAGGCGGGCGGCGGGCGGCGCATTCGGGTAGGGTTTTGCAGCGGCGCGATCGCGCCGCGCCGCGTCTTGAGGTGGTACGCGGGTGCGTTCAGGGGTTAACGCGGCGTGCGCTTCGCCCCCGGCTTCGGCTATGCGGGGGGACGGTTGCGGCGAAGGAGGGCGGCGGATGCGGCGGACGGTGTGGGCGGCGGCGGCGGTGCTGGGGGTCGCCTGCCCGGCGGCGGCGGACGACGCGGCCTCGGTGCGGGTGACGGCCAGGGTCGCGCGGGCCTGCGCGGCGACGCTCGGGGGCGGGGGGACGATCGAGGCCTACTGCAACGACCCCAAGGGCTACCGGCTCGTCTTGGAGCACGCGCCCGCGAGCGGCGCGGTGTTCGCCTATCGCGGGCGGGAGGTCCGGGCGCGGCCGGACGGGCGGACGCCGCTCTACGCGGCGCGGACGGCCGAGGGCGGGCGCCATGAACTGAGGCTCGTCCAAGGCGACGCCGCGCTCCTGCGCGGGGCGCGGGTGCGGGTCGAGCCGCGCTAGGGGGAAGGCGGCGCTCCGCGGCCGCCGGCGGGCAGGGTGTCGGAATTTTGGACAGGTTCGCACAAGATGGTACCGCTTTTTACCCTTGTGCTGTGCAGGATCGGTTGCGTGCTCTAAGACCCGATAGCGAAACGCTTAATGAGCCCTGCCAAGCCGTCCCGGACCCCCGGGGGCCGAAGGCGGGCGGTCGGGTCGGGTCGGATGGTGGGACGGGTCAGGAGTCACGGCGGACGGGGGCTTGCGACGGTTGGGGCGCCGGCCGGGGGAGGACGGGCTTGAGGCCCGGCGCGTCCTTCGCGGCGTCGGGAGGCTGACGGCGGTGCCCGTCGCCGCCGCGATCGGCGCGCTCGGCTACGCGACCGAGGCGGTCGCCTTCGGCGTGCTGGCGCTCATGCTCGTTGCCGGCCGCCCGCGCGCCGCCGGCGTCTGGCCGCTGCTCGTCCCCGCGCTCGCCAGCGTCGCGGCCGCCGGGGTCATGGCGGCGGCGGCGCTCGACCCGCCGGCGGGCCGCCTCGTCCTCGGGCTCGACGCGCTCCGCCTCGCCGCGTGGCTCTGCTTTCTGGCCTTCCTCGCCGACCGGCCCCCGAACGGCCGGCCCCCGAACGACCGGCCGCTGCTCGCCGCCGCCGGGCTACTCGCCGCCGCCGGGATCGGCCTCGCCGGCTACGCGCTCGCCGCCACGGAGCGGGTGCGGCCCCTCGTCCTCATCCTCGCCGCCTTCGCGCTCGCCGGGCTCCTGCTCATCGAGCGGCTCGGCGCCGAGGCCGAACCCGCGCGCCGCTGGCCCCTGCGGGCGCTCTGCCTCGGGCTCGGGGTCAGCCTCGGCGTCGACTTCCTCGTCTTCGCCGACCGGCTCCTCCTGGGCGACGCCCACCCCGGCCTGCCCGACGCGCGGGGCTGGGTCCACGCGCTCGCCGTCCCCTTCCTCGCCGTCGCGGCGGCCCGGCTGCGGCACTGGACCTTCGACCCCGGCGTCGCCCGCGCCGCCGTCTTCTACGGCAGCGTCGTCCTGCTCGCCGGCCTCTACGCGCTCGCCGCCGCCCTCCTGGTGCTGATCGTGACCCTTGCGAGCGGCGACCTCGCGCCGCTCGCGCGCGTCGGCCTGCCCGTCCTCGCCGTCCTTCCCCTCGTCGCCTTCTTCTCGGTCGGGGTGGGGGCGGGCGGCTTCTTGAGCCGCCACGTCTTCAGCCTGCGCCACGACTACCGGACGATCTGGAGCCGCTTCGTCCACGCCCTCGAATCCGGGCAGCCGGACGACCTGCCGGGGCGGGCGGCGCTCGCCGTCGCCCGGACGATCGGCGCTTCCAAGGCGGTGCTCTGGCGCTACGAGAACGGCCGCTTTGGCGTCCTCGCCCGTCACGGCTTCCAGGAGGAGGAGGCGGGCGGCGGGGTCGGACCCGACCTCGCCCTCGTCCTCGAGGCGGCCGACGGGCCGGTCGAGATCGACGCCCCCATCCTCGAAGGGCGCCTGCCGTCCTGGCTGCCGCGGCCGCCCGACGGCTGGCTCCTCGTCCCCCTCCTGCGCCGCGACGCCCTGTTCGGCCTCCTCCTCCTGGGGCCGCCCCCCGACCTGCGCCGGTTCGACCGCGAGGACCGCCAGCTCCTGGAGGTGATGGGCCGGGCCGTGGCCTCCTACATCGCCGAGGACGAGGCCGTGCGGCGCCTGGGCGAGGCGAAGGAGTTCGAGGCCTTCAACCGCCGCTTCGCCTACGTCATGCACGACGTGAAGAACCTCGCGGGCCAGCTCTCCTTGACGCTCGCCAACGCGCGGCGCCACCGCGGCGACCCCGCCTTCTACGAGGACATGCTGGAGACCCTCGAAGCCTCGATCGCGCGGATCAACCGCCTGATCGCCCAGATGCGCCACGGCCACCGCCTCGCCGCCCGATCGACCGACCTCGGCGCCTTCCTGAAGCGCCTCGCGCGGGCGCGCCAGGGGGCGAAGCCCGGCCTCGTCGAGCCCTTGCCGCCGCTCGTCGCCCGGATCGACGAGGCCGGGATCGAGAGCGCCATCGGCCAACTGATCGACAACGGCTTCGAGGCGGGGGGACGGGTGCGGATCCGGCTCTACGAGGCGAACGGCATGGCGGTGATCGCCGTCGAGGACAACGGACCCGGCATCCCCCCCTTCGTCAGGGAACGGCTGTTCAGGCCGTTCAGCACGACGAAGCCGGGGGGGATGGGGCTCGGCCTCGCCCAGGCGCGCGACATCGTCGAGCGTTCGGGGGGACGGATCGAGATCGAGAGCGCGGAAGGCCGGGGCACGACGGCCCGGATCCGCCTGCCGATGGCAAGGGAAATGGCCGCATGAGCGAGAAGACGCTGCTCGTCGTCGAGGACGACGCCCAGATGCAAAAGCAGCTGGGCTGGGGGTTGCGGGGCTTCGGCGTGCTCCAGGCCGCGAATCGCACCGACGCCCTGGCGCTGGCCCGGTCGAAGGAGCCGGCCGTCGTCCTCCTCGACCTCGGCCTGCCGCCCGACCCCGGCGGCACGAGCGAGGGCTTCGCCACCCTGAAGGGCATCCTGAGCCTGCTCCCGAAGGCGAAGGTCGTCATCCTCACGGGCCAGGACACGCGCGGGAACGCGCTCGACGCCATCGCCTACGGCGCGCACGACTTCCACGACAAGACGGTCGACCTCGACCATCTGGCGATCGTCCTGGAGCGCGCCTTCTACATCGGCGACCTCGAGGCCGAGAACGAGCGCCTCCAGACCCGGGGCCTGCCCGAGCGGATGCCGGGCCTCGTCGGCGACAGCCCGGCCATGCTCCAGCTGTTCCGCACGATCGACAAGACGGCGCCGGCCGACGTGTCGGTCGTGCTGCTCGGCGAGAGCGGCACCGGCAAGGAGGTCGTCGCCCGCTCCTTGCACCGCCTCTCCGAGCGCCGCAAGGGCCGCTTCGTCGCCATCAACTGCGCCGCGATCCCGGCCCCCCTCCTGGAAGCCGAGCTGTTCGGCCACGAGCGGGGCGCGTTCACCGGCGCCTTCAAGCGGCGGACGGGCAAGATCGAGCTCGCCCACGGCGGCATCCTCTTCCTCGACGAGATCGGCGACCTGCCGCTCGACCTCCAGGCGAAGCTCCTGCGCTTCCTGCAGGAGCGGGTCGTCGAGCGGATCGGCGGACGGGAAGAGATCCCCGTCGACGTCCGGGTCGTCTGCGCCACCCACCGCGACCTGGAGGCGCTGGTGAAGGAGGGCGCCTTCCGGGAAGACCTCTACTACCGCCTGTGCGAGATCGCGCTGCCGATCCCCCCCTTGCGCGAGCGGACGGGGGACGCGATCCTGCTCGCCCGCCACTTCCTCACGGCCTACGGGCGGGGTCTGGGCCGGCGCGGCCTGCGCCTCGCCCCGGAGGCGCTGGCGGCGATCGACGCCTACGCCTGGCCCGGCAACGTGCGCGAATTGCAGAACCGGCTGAAGCGGGCGCTCATCATGGCCGAGGGCGGGCGGATCGGCCCCGGCGACCTCGACCTCGCCGGCGGCGAGGAGGGCGGCGTCAACCTCAATTTGCGCCGCGTGCGGGAGGAGGCCGAGATGGGTGCCCTGCGGCGGGCGCTCGCCCAGTCGCAGGGCAACGTCTCGAAGACGGCGCGCCTGCTCGGCGTCAGCCGGCCGACCTTGTACGACCTGCTCCGCCAGCACGGGTTCCGGGGGTAGGCGGCGCCCCGCGTCCGCCGCGGGGGCTTTGGCTTCTTCGGGTTTCGAGGAAGGGCCCACACCCCGACCCTCTCCTCGAGGGAGAGGGTCCTTTGGCGGCAAGGCGGCGCCATCCCTCAAGCCGCGTGCCCCCGTCAGAAACCGAAGCCTTGAACGGGGCGGGCGGCACGGCCTCTTGCCGCCGCTTCGGCGGCGGTCCGGCCCTCTGTCGGAAACATTTACAAGTCGACCCGAAAATCTATTCCACACCCGAGTTTTCTTGACTTCCTTTTGACGAACGGCACATACCATTGTGTTGGTTGTATCCAAGGGTACAGCCGGCGGTATGCTTCGGCCTACTGCTCGTTTCTGTTCCAAGGCGAACCGGCGCCTCGCGCCGCGCTCGGCCCGCCCGGCACGTCCGGGCGGGCTTTTTTTCGTGGCCGTCCGCCCGTCCCGCCCCTAGGTAGTAGCCGGGGCGGAACGGGAGCGAGCGAAAGGACGGGCGCCTTGGCCCATGCGATCGAACCGGCGGGAGCGGACAGGCGTGGGCGGGGGGTCCGCCACGCGCTGCTCTGGCTCGCGGGCGCGCTCGCCGGGCGCGGCTCCGGCCCGCCCGCGCGGGAGAGCGGCCACCTCCGCCTGCACACCGTCTCGCTCATGCGCTGGGTCGCGGTGGTCGGGCAGCTGTTCACGATCCTCGTCGTCCACTTCTCCTTCGGCATCCGGCTGCCGCTCGCGGCCCTGCTGCCGGCGGTCGGGCTGTCGGCGCTCCTGAACGTCGTCCTCCATAGGGGCCAAGGCGGGGGCCAGCACGGCGCGGCCCGGCTCGGCGAGCGCCACGCCGTCGTGATCTTCGGCTACGACATCCTCCAGCTCACCTACCTCCTCGCCCTGACGGGGGGCGTGAACAACCCGTTCGCCTTCCTCGTCCTCCTGCCCGTGGCGCTCAGCGCGATGGCGCTCGGCCGGGAGGCGACGCTCGGGCTCGCCGGCCTGGCACTCGGCTCGATCCTGCTCCAGGCGCTCGTCGCCCGCCCCCTGCCCTGGTTCGGGGGCGACCTCGCCCTGCCCGGCCTCTATACCGGCGCCACGGCGATCGGCCTCGGCCTCGTCGTCGTCCTGGTCGCGGCCTACGTCTCGCACATGGCCAAGGACGCCCGCCGGCAGGCGGACGCGCTGGGCGCCACCCAGCTGGCGCTGGCCCGGGCGCAGCAGCTCTCGGCGCTGGGCGGGCAGGCGGCGGCGGCGGCGCACCTGCTGGGCACGCCGCTCGGCACGATCAACATCATCGCCAAGGAGCTGGTCTGCGGCCTGCCGGACGACGGCCCCTTCGCCGAGGACGCCCGCGACCTGCTGGCCCAGGCGAAGCGCTGCCGCGAGATCCTGGCGACGCTCTCGGGGCCGGGCGGCGATCCGAGCGAGCACGCCCGCTTCACGGCGGCCCCGCTCGCGGCGCACGTCGAGGCGATCGCGGGCGAGCACCCGCGCGGCGGGATCGACGTCCGGATCGAGCGGGTCGTCGAGGCGGGCGACGAGGAGCCCGTCGTGGCGCTGCCCCCCGAGATCCGCCACTCGCTCGCCAACCTGATCGACAACGCGATCGAGTTCGCGAGGTCGAGCGTGCTCATCACCCTCCTCGTCCAGGACGGCGCCGTGACGCTCACGATCCAGGACGACGGGCCGGGCTTCCCGCCGGAGGTGCTGGACTGGCTCGGCGAGCCCTTCCTCTCGACCCGCCAGGAGGCCGGCGGGCTCGGGCTCGGGATCTTCATCGCCAACACGCTCCTTGCCCGGACGGGCGCCAAGCTGCATTTTGCGAACAACGAACGGGGTGCGTGGGTGCGGGTCTGCTGGCCCGGCGGCCTGCGCAACCCCTAGCGTCTTGTCTGGGGCGGGGGGTGGACCGATGACGGAGGCAACGACCGAGGGGCGGGCGGAGGCGGCGGGCCTGCCGCACGCGTCCACCACCGGCGAGGGGCCGCTCCTGCTGCTCGTCGACGACGACGCGCCGCTCCGCCGGAGCCTGCAGCGCGCGCTCGAACGGCGGGGGTTCCGCGTCGCCGCCGCCGAGAGCCTGAAGGAGGGGCTGAGCGTGGCGCACACGGTACGGCCAGACTTCGCCGTGATCGACCTGCGCCTGGAAGACGGCTCCGGCATCGAGCTGGTCAAGCGGCTGCGCGAACTGCACCCGAAGGTCCGGGTCGTGATCCTGACGGGCTACGGCAACATCGCAACGGCGGTGGCGGCGATCAAGGCGGGCGCCATGGACTACCTCGCCAAGCCCGCCGACGCCGACGACGTCATCAACGCCCTTTTGAGCACCAGCAGCAGCCTGCCGCCGCCGCCCGCGAACCCGATGTCGGCGGACCGGGTGCGCTGGGAGCACATCCAGCGGGTGTTCGAGCAGTGCGGCCGCAACGTCTCCGAGACGGCGCGGCGGCTGGGGATGCACCGCCGCACGCTCCAGCGCATCCTCTCGAAGCGCGCGCCCCGCTGAAAGCCGCTCCCCGGCTTCGCCTTCCATCGGGCGCCGCATCCCGGGCCGCCCGACCGACACCCCGGAGCCCTCGCCGGCGGCGTCAGGCGGCGCGGGAGGCGGCGCGGAGGCGTTCGGGCACCCCTAGCGGCGGGTTCGCTCCCTTGATGAGGAAAAGCCGCTCGTACTGCCGTGCGACGTGGTCGGGGGCGAACAGCGTGACCCGCCCGTAGGCGCGGGCGCGCAGGTCGGCGACGGCGGCCCCGTCGGTCATCAGCCCCTTCATCGCCTCGTGCAGCCCCTCGACGTCGCCCGGCGCCACGAGGCGGGCGGCGTCGCCGACGACCTCGAGACAGCCCGGCGCCGTCGACGAGACGACGGCGCAGCCGGCGGCCATCGCCTCCAGGAGGACCATCGGGAAGTTCTCCTGGAGCGACGGGAAGACGAACACCTTGGCGGAGCGGTAGAGGGCCGGCAGGTCCTCGCGGGCGACGTGGCCGAGGAAGCGCACGTCCACCCCCGCCTCGGCGGCGATCCCCCGCGCCGTGGCGAGGTAGGGGCCGTCGCCGGCGACGACGGCCTCCCAGCCCGGGGGCAGGCCCTTGAGCGCCTTGATGAAGTGCTGGACCCCCTTGCGCTCCAGCATCCGGGAGACGACGAGGAAGCGGTCGCGCCGCTCGACCCCCCCATCGGCGGCGCCATCGACGGCAGAAGCGGTCGAGAACGCGTTCGGGATGACGTGGACCGGGGCGTCGGTGTGCTGGTGGATGAGGTCCTCGAGGAAGTGGGAGGGGGTGGTCACGGCGGCGCTGCCGGTGACGACCCGCTGCCACAAGGGGCCGATCAGCCGGTGCATGAGCTTGAAGCGGGCGCTGTTGTAGCCCGGCACGTCGGAGCCGTGCGCCGTGAGGACGTAGGGCAGGCCGGTCCGCTCCCCGAGCTTGAGGGCGACGAGGCCGGAGGGCACGATGAAGTGGCAGTGGACGATGTCGAAGGGGTCCGCCTCGTGCAGGCGGAGCGCGGTCCTGTAGGTGGGGACCAGTTCGGAGCCAAGCTCCGCCGTCGTCGCGTGGTAGCGGCGCTTTCGCCAGGACGGCACGCGGTGGACGTCGACCCCGCCGTCGTCCTGGAAGGCGGGAACGCCCTCCATGCGCGAGGTGACGACGTTTACCTCGTGGCCGACGGCGGCCAGGGCCTGGGCGACCTCGCGGCAGACGACGGCGCCGCCCCCGCCGATCGGCGGGTACTCGTAGCAGAGCGTCAGGATCCTCATGCTCCCGGTCCCCCTCCCCATTGGCACTCGACCAAGCGGAACTTGCGGCCCGGCGGCGGCTCCAGGGTCGGCTCGCCGCAAAGGCTTATCGTGGCGTCGTCGCCCAGCAGCGGCCCGAGCGCGCCCCGCACCGCACCTTCCGCCGGGGGCGCACGGCCGCTCTTCTCTTCGAACTGGACCTTGAAGTCGCGTTCTCCCGTCTGCACGACCCTATAGCGGTCGAGGCCGGGCAGGGGTCCCAGCACCTTGACGAGGCTGTAGGGCGACACCGCCCGACCGTCCGCGAGCCGCAGGCAGTCGACGAGCCGGCCTTCGATCCTGGACAGGCGCTTGAGGGTCCGCCCGCAGGGGCAGCAGGGGCCGTCGTCGGCGGGCTCGACCAGGTCGCCGGTCCTGTAGCGGATGAACGGCATCCCCAGCAGATCGAGGTTGGTGACGACGAGGGGTTGTCCGGCCCCCGGCACGGGCTCGGGCAGGAGGTCGACGACGGCCGTGTCCTCGGAGAGGTGGTAGCCCGTGTGCCAGCCGCACTCCCAGGCCAGCATCCCGGTTTCGGTGAGGCCGTAGACGTCGACGACGTCGGCGCCGAACGCCGCCTTGAGGCGGCGGCGCGTCGGCGGGTGGAGCGATTCGGCGGTGGTGACGACCGCCCTGGGCCGCCACGCCTTCGGCCGCTTCTCGAGGGCGATCGCCATGTTGCGCAGGGGGGTGACGCAGCCGTAGACGACGTGCGGCCGGAAGTCCTCGAAGGCCTCGACCAGGGCGTCGGGGCCGTCGAGGTTCAAGGCGTAGCGCCAGCGCATCCAGGCGGGGGGGGGCTTGGGGCGCTCGTCGGTGACGAGGAGGAGGCGCTGACCGGGGCCGTAGCCGGCGGCGTTCAGGGCGCGCAGGAACAGGGCGTTGCGGATGCCGACGAAGGGGCGGTCGAAGCGGACCGTAAACGGCTGGCCGGTCGAGCCGCTCGTGCGCTCCTTGACGAGCGCGTCCCTGGGATAGGCCGTGCTCAGGATCGCGTCCGGCCCGGCCGCCTGGAGGTCGGCCTTGGTGGTCAGCGGCACGCGGCCCAGGTCCTCGACCGCGTTGATGCTCTTGGGATCGACGCCGGCACCGTCGAACAGCCGCCTGTAGTAGGGGACGGTGGCGTAGGCGTGGCGGACGAGGCGGCGCAGCTTCGCCTCCTGGAGATCCTGGAGGGCGGGCCGCCCCAGGCGCTGCTGGCGGTCGAGGGCGAGGTAGGCCTTGAGCGTGCCGGTCGGGTTCACGCCGCCCTCCCCAGGACGTCCCGCGCGAAGCCGCGGATGCGCCCGTCCAGCGCCCCGGTGTCGGGGGCGTTCCCCGCCGTCCCGTCGAGCGCCGCGACGATGCGCTCGGCGAGGGCCTCTTCCTGGCCCCCGCGCGCGAAGCCGGCCACGTCGAACAGGCGCTCGCCCTGGCCGATCAGGTCGAAGAAGCCCTTGAACTTCATGTTGTAGGCGAGGCCGATGACGGGGGTGCCCATGCCGGCGGCGAGGATCGTCGGGTGCATCCGCCCGCCGACGAGGAGGTCGAGGCGCCCGGCGACGCCCTTGTAGAGCGCGGGGTCGCCGAGGCGCAGGATCTGGCCGGTCGCCACCCGCATCTCGGCGAGCGCGGCCTCGGCCACCCTGTCGTCGGCCTCGTGCGGGAGGAGGTACGTGGGCAGGAAGAGGGCGTGGAAGGGCCGCCGTGCCGCCGCCGCGTCGAGGGCGCGGGCGATGAGGCGGGGCAGGCGGGCGGCCTCGGGCGCGTCCGCCTCCTTCGGCTTCACGAAGCGGGCGCTGATCTGGTTCGGGACGAGGCGGCGGCGCGGCGGGAACCAGCGCCGCACGGCGACCCCGACGAGCGGCCGCCCGTCGAGCGGCACGCCCTGCCCGCGGAGCCACGCCTCGACCGCCGCCGGCGGCGCGGGTTCGAGGAGGAGGGCCGTATCGGGCACGAGGTCGACCGGCTTTCGGCTGAGCGGCTGCGCCACGGCCAGCGCCTCGCGGTCGCGCACGCTCACCCGTTCCATGCAGGCGAACGCGAGGCGGGCGGCGAGGCGGCTGGAGCGGGCTTCGAGCGGACCGACGCCGAGCGCGAAGCCGACGACGCGGCCGGCGAGCAGCCGGGCCGCGAGCACGCGAAGCGCCCAATAGGGCATCTTGACGAGGCTGTCGTCGTCCTGGAACAGCCCGCCGCCGCCGCACAGCACGAGGTCGGCCTTGGCCATCGCGCGCAGTTGCGCCGGGAGCCCGCCCGGCCCCTTCGGGATCGCCTCGACGCCGAGGTCCCGCGCCATGCGCCCGGGGTCGGCCGAGACCACGGTGATCCGGGCGTCGGGACGCGACTCGCGGATCAGCCGGCACAGGCCGAACAGGATCGCCCGGTCGCCGAGGTTGCCGTCGGCGTCGCCGGCGATGACGAGCAGGTGAAAGGGCTCTTTCAAGCGTTCCTCGTCGTCGAAGGCAGGATCCGGCCGCCGCCCGGACCCGCGGGGGTGAAGGTACCGTTCGCCATGCTACGGTTCGACGCCTCTCCAGCGGTCATGGGCGTTCGCCGATGAAGGAACGGCGAAACGCCCGTTTGATTCCAGTCGATCATCTCACTAAACGCCCTGAAAAACCAAGCCGATTCATCCGCCGGGCCGGTTTGCCCTCCTGCCGGTTCGACAAGGCGGGACGGATTCCCCGGCCGCCGTGGCGGCGGCGCCATGACGCGCCGCCGAAGGACCCACGACACCGCCGGCAATGCCTCCCTCCCGAGCCTCCCTCCCCGAGGACGACGGCCGGCCGGAAAGCCTTCCAAGGACCCTTCTCACGCCAAGGTATAGCCGGCGGCGGCGCGGGAGGTTTCCGTTCGGAGCCTTCCAGGCATAGGCCGGTGCCGCCGCCCGCCGTTTCAGGGCGTCCCGGCGCGCGCCGCGCCGACCGTGGCGCGGACGAGGCCGCCGAGGTCGCGCACGAAGCCGGGGGCGAGGAATGCCACGGCGAGCGGGTAGGCGGCCCCGCCCAAGGCCACGACGCAGGCCAGGGACGGCAAAGGCGCGAGGCCGGGCTCGAGCGCGTACCACGCGCCGACCGCCAGCGCCATGCCGCCCGTGGCCCCGAGGAAGGGCAGGCAGGCGCGGGCCTGGGCGGCGACGTCGGCGCCGAGCACCCGGCCCGCGACCAGGAGGCGCAGGGGGACGAGGAGGGCGAAGCGCAGGAGGATGGCGAGGGCGGCGGGGACGAGCCCGTAGGGTCCGGCGAGCGCGACGCCGAGGACGATGAGCAGGGTGCCGACCGCGCCGATCAGGAGCTGCCAGCCGGCGCGGCCCCGGCCGCGCATGAGGGCGGCGGCGAAGTAGCTGAGCGGCAAGGAGAGGCCGACGAGCGCCAGGACCTGCGTCGCGGGCACGGCGGGGCGCCAGGGTTCGCCGAACGCGACGGGCAAAAGGTCCGGTGCCACGAGGGCGAGCCCGGCGAAGGCGGGAAAGGCGATGGCGGCGGCGAGGCGGGTGCCGTCGACGAGGATGCGCCGCGCCTTGACGGGGTCGTCCTGGAGCTGGGCGAAGACCGGCATCGCCACCTTGACGAAGGGCTGGATCAGGGCCTCGGTCATCAGCTCCAGGAGCTTGCGGGCGAGCACGTAGTAGCCGAGCACCACGGGGCCGAGGTAGTGGCCGAGGAGGAGGCGGGGCACGAACTCGTCGGCGTAGAGGAGGAGGCGTTCGCCCAGGGACGCGACGCTGAAGCGGTGCAGTTCGCCGTAGTGGCGGCGGGAGAAGCGGAGGGTGGGGCGCCAGGGGCAGGCGAGCCACAAGGCGGCGGTGGCGACGGCGCGCTGGACCACCTGCTGGACGACGAGGCTCCAGACGCCGTAGCCGAGGAAGGCGGCGCCGATCCCGGCGGCACCGCCGAGCGTCGTGGCGAGGAGCGTGCGGGCGGCGAGCGGGGCGAAGCGCAGCTCGCGGCGCATCAGCGCGTCCGGGACGGCGTAGAGGGCGGCGAGCGGGATCGTAAGGGCGAGCCAGGGGATGAGCGGCTCCAGCCCCGGCACGCCGAAGGCGAGCGCCAGGGGCCGGGCGCCGAGCGCCGTCAGGGCGCCGATGAGGCTGGAGAGGACGAGGAGCAGCCAGAAGACCGAGTCGACGTGGGCGGGCTCCAGCGCCCGCCGCTGGATCAGCGCCTCGCCCCAGCCGCCGCGCATGAGGATGAGCTCGCCGAGCGCCGGGATGACGATCGCGAGCGCGAGGAGGCCGTAGGCCTCGGGGCCGAGCAGGCGGGCGAGGACGGCGAAGATGAGGAAGTTGACGAGCTGCTGGCCCCACGTCTCGGCGGCGGCCCAGAAGCCGCCGTGCGCCAGCCGCCGCCTCAGGTCGGCCACGACGGGCCGCCCGCGCTCGATGCGAAAATCGACAGGGAAGGTCTCCTGGACAAGGCGGCACGAGGCCGCCGCCTGATCCCATCCTGCCACGAAAGGGCGTTGCCGGGGAAGTCGTGCCTATGGCACACAGCCCGCTGTTTTCCCTCCTCCCCGAACGGCGCTCCCCCCTCCGGCGGCGGGCCGCGATGAAGGTCGTCCATGTCCCAGGCTTTTTCCCCGCTCGCCGCCGCGCGGACCCTCGCGTGGCGGGCGATCGAGCGGCTGCCGCCCGAGGCCGACGCCGTGCTGCGCGGGGCGCGCGGCCTCGCGGACGCGGCCCTGTCCCGCCCCCTGCCGCTGCGGCTGTTGGAGGGGGAGACGGGCGCGGGTGCCGGGCGCCTCGTCCTCGGGGGTCGGGGCGGCTCGCTCGGCTACTTCGCCAGCCGGTTCTTCTCGGGCGACCCCCTCGACACGGGCGGCGGCAGGATCGCCCGAAGGGACGTCCCGGAACGCCTGCCCGGGGCCGACCTCGCCATCTGCCGCCTGAAGCGGCGGGCGGCATTCGGGCTCGAAGGGCGGGGCGTGGTGCGGGCCCCCGAGGCCGTCGGCGCCCACCTCGCCGTCGACCCGGACGGGGGCAGCTTCGCCGGCGCCAACGCCACGGCCAGGCGCAACATCCGCCAGGTCGAGAAGCGGGGGTTCACCTGGACGGCGAGCCACGACCCCGCCGCCTTCGAGCGCTTCTACGACGCCATGTACGTGCCCTTCGCCAAGGCGCGCTACGGCGAGCTGTCGTTCGTCCGGCGGCGCGAGGCGCTCCGGCGGCGCTTTCGCCAGGGGGGGCTGCTGGAGGTGCGCCAGGACGGGCGGGTCGTCGCGGCGCAGGTGTTCCAGATCATGGGCGGGACGATCGAGATGCTGGGTCCCGGCACGCAGGGCGGCGACCCCGAGCCCGTGCGGCAGGGCGCCTTCAGCGCCCTCTACGTCTTCGCCGAGGCCTACGCGCGGCGGCGGGGCCTCCGTCGGCTCGACTTCGGCGGCAGCCTGCCGACCCTCTCGGACGGGGTCCTGAAGCACAAGCGGGGCTGGGGCGCCTTCCTCGTCGACCGGGCCGAGACCGACCACGACCTCGTCTTTTTCTGGAAGGCGGCCTCGCCGCCCTTGCTCGCCTTTTTGCGCGCCCACCCCCTCGTCGTCCGCGACGGAAAGGGGCTTTCCCTCCTCGCCGCCGAGGGTTACGCCGAGCCCCCGCCCGCCGGCCTCGACCGGATCCTGACGGTGGCGCCGGGCGCGGCGAGCGGCGATCTCACCCTCTAGGCGAGAATCCCGTCGGCGAACGGGCCGATTCGTGACATTTGACACAGAACCGCGCTTTTTTCCCGCCCGCGCGCTTGCCAACGCGGGCCGCAAGCCGCAAAGCTCGCGCCTACACCGCCGGGTTATTTCGGACGGGTCGCGCTTCGATCGAACGACGGCCGGATCGCCGGCCCAAAACGGAGAGGAAACGTCGGATGGAACCCTGGGACCTGCTCTACACGGCCGCTTTCTGGGCGACCGCCCTCGTCGTGCCCTACCTTCTGACCGTGGCGGCGCTGTAGCGGCCCGCCCCCTCCCCTTCTAGCCCGCCCCGCCCCCGGGCGCGAAGCAGGCGGCGAGCATCGCGGCCAGGGCGCGGGCGCGGTGGCTGTGGCGCCGCTTCTCGGCGGGGGTCATCTCGCCGAAGGTGCGGGCCTCGCCCTCGGGGATGAAGAGGGGGTCGTAGCCGAACCCGCCCCCGCCTCTGGGCGCCGGGGCGACGCGGCCCCGGACCCGCCCCTCGAAGGCTTCCGCGCGACCGTCCGGCCACGCGAGGCACAAGGCCGCGACGAAGGCGGCCCCCCGGTCGGGGGCGCCCTCGAGGCGCTCCAGGACCAGGGCCATCGCGGCGGCGAAGTCGTGCCCCGGCCCGGCCCAGCGCGCCGAGTAGATGCCGGGGGCGCCGTCCAGCGCGTCGACGGCGAGGCCGCTGTCGTCGGCGAGCGCCGGGAGGTTCGAGGCCAGCGCCGCCGCCCGCGCCTTCAAGGCGGCGTTCGCGGCGAAGCTGTCCCCCGTCTCTTCCGGTTCCGGCAGGCCGAGCGACCCCGCCGACACGGCCTCGACGCCGACGGGCGCCAGGAGGTCCGCGAACTCGCGCAGCTTGCCCTGGTTGTGGGTGGCGACGACGAGCCGGCCGCCCGAAAAGCGCCGCCGCTCAGCCACGGCCGAGGGCTTCCCGCTGGAGGCGGAACAGCTCCCCGACCCCGGCCACGGCGAGGTCCTCGAGGGCGCGCAGGGTCGCCCGCGGGATCGGCCGGTCCTCGGCGGTGGCCTGGACCTCGACGATCCCGCCGGACGCGGCGAGGACGAAGTTCGCGTCGGCCTTCGCGGTGCTGTCCTCGGCGTAGTCGAGGTCGAGGACGGCCGCCTCGCCGCAGACGCCGCAGGACACGGCGGCGACCGGCTCGACGAGCGGGCTTTTCGGCAGGAGGCCCCTGGCGACGAGGGCGTCGGTCGCAAGGGCCAGCGCCACCCAGGCGCCGGTGATCGCGGCGGTGCGGGTGCCGCCGTCGGCCTGGAGCACGTCGCAGTCGAGGACGATCTGGCGCTCGCCCAGGCGTTCGAGGTCGGTGACGGCGCGCAGCGAGCGGCCGATCAGGCGCTGGATCTCCTGGGTGCGCCCGCTCTGCTTGCCGCGCGCCGCCTCGCGCGGGCTGCGGCCGTGGGTCGCGCGCGGCAGCATCCCGTACTCGGCCGTGACCCAGCCCTTGCCGGTGTTGCGCAGGAAGGGCGGCACGCGCTCCTCGACGGTGGCGTTGCAGAGCACGTGGGTGTCGCCGAAGCGGACGAGGCAGGAGCCTTCGGCATGCTTCGTGAAGCCGGTCACGAAGCTCACGGGGCGCAGTTGGTCGGCGGCGCGGCCGGATGGACGCATGGGGCGTGGCTCCTTGAGGAAGGCGCCCCTCCTAGCGGAACCGGGCCGGCGGCGCAAACGAGGCGACGCTTCGCGTCCGCAGGTACCGGGCCTTCTTGTCCGTCGATCGAAGTTGGCGGGGGGGGGAGGCCGCGCTCCGGCTTGCGCGCGGTTTGATGGGTTGGGGCTGCACTGCCGCCAAAGGCCCTCACCCCAACCCTCTCCCGCAAGCGGGAGAGGGTTGGGGTGAGGGCTTTTCACCGTTCTGATACGGGCGGCGGCGCCTTCACCATTTAAGAACGGAAAGGGGAAAAAAGCCCCGCCCGGCGGACGCGAAGCGTCGCCTTCAGGTGACGAGGCCGCTTTGGTCGACGGCGTTGTCGACGACGAGGCGCATCTCGCCCAGGCCGTAGACGGTGAAATCGGCGTCCTCGTGGCCGACGACGGCGCCGTGCAGGTGGCCTGCCACGGCGTCGCCCGCCCCGCCCGCGACGTGGAGGCTGCCGTTCGTCTGGGCGAGGTTGAGGACCTCGCTGATGTCGAGGACGATCCGGTTGCCGCGGCCGCCGAGGTCGATCTCCTCGACGTTCTGGAGGCGGTGGTCGGCGAGGTCGGTGAGGTCGAGGGTGAGGCCGTCGCCGTCGACGACGAGGCGGTCGTAGCCGGGGCCGCCGTTGACGAGGAAGGGGCCGTCGGGGTCGTTCCGCCCGGCGAGGTCGTCGACGATGACGTCGTCGCCCTCGCCCGGGGTCAGCCGGTCGGCGCCGGCGCCGCCGATCAGCAGGTCGTCGCCGCCGCCGCCGTGGAGAACGTCGTCGCCGTAGCCGCCGTAGAGTGTGTCGGCGCCGGCGCCGCCCTTGAGGAAGTCGTCGCCGGCACCGCCGTCGAGCACGTCGTCGCCGTAGCCGCCTTGCAGCACGTCGTGGCCCGTGCCGCCGGCGACGTGCCAGTCGCCGTCGGCGGCGTCGCGCACCTCGATCCGCATCAGCCCCTCGTCCTCGCCGCCTTTGCCGTCGAGGACGGTGTAGCGCAGCGTGAAGCACCGCCCGGCCGCCCCCTCGGCGGGGTCGAAGCGCAACGTGAGGTACTCCGCCTCGCTCAGGATCCGGCCCGGCGCCAAAGCGGGGCCGTCGTGGCCGAGTTGGACGGTGCCGAAGGCGGGATCGGGCAGGTCGTCGAGGCGGTAGACGAGGGTGTCGCCGTCGGGGTCGGTCCCGGCGTGGGCGTTCAGGGTCTGCGGGCCGATGTGGTCGGGGACGACGACGATCTTGTCGGGCTCGGACAAAGGGAGATGGTTCGGGGGGAGATGGTTCAGGGGGGGATAGTTCGGGTTCGTTCCGGTTCCGGGCAGGCTCGGCTCCCCCTTGCCGCCGCTGCCGCCGTCGATCGGGCCGCCGGGCTCGTGCGCGTCGTCGCCCGGCCCGAGGGGGGTCGGGTGCGCCGCAGCAGCGCCGGGGGCGAGCGGCCGGAGGGCCGGCGCGTCGTAGGCGAGCGCCGTGGGGCCGAGCGGGCCGAGGGGTCCGAGACCGTCACCGATCGTCCCGGCGTCGTAGGGGGAAAAGCCGGCCCCGCCGCCGTCGCTCTCGGGGGCGGTCGGGGCCTCGGGTCCCGCCCCGGGCTCGACGGGCGGCACGACTTCGGCGAGCGCGGCGGCAAGGTCGGCATTCACGACGAGGGGGGCGCCCTCGAGAGTGAGATAGGGCGGCAGGCCCTCGTCCGCCGCCGCGGCGTAGTCGGCCAGAAAGACGCTGCGCCCGTCCGAAAGGAGGACAAGCAGGCCGCCGTCGACGAAGAGGAGCCCGGCGTGGGCGAAACCCTTGCCCCGCAGCTCGATCGCCTCGCCCGGCTCGACCCGGTGGACCAGGGGCGTGCGGTCGAGGGGTTCGGCGATCACCAAAACGGGGATCGTCTCCGTCGCCGGCGTCGCCCCGCCCGCTTCCCCGTCCACGGCCGAGCCCGCCACGTCGGACGGGACCGTCGCCGTCGCGCCGTGCCCGCCGGCGGCGTGCGCGGGGCGCCCGTCTTCCGGCGCGGCGCCCGCCGCGAGCATGGCGTCGAGGTCGGCCGCCGTCATGGCCGGGGCGTCGCCGACCCGCTTTGCCTGGGCGAGGGGCTCCCCGGCGGTGGCCGCTTCCGGCGGCGCGACGGTGCATCCCGCCCCTTCGGGGAGGTGCAAGGACTGTGCGTTGGTCTCGGCCATGCCCCAGATCCCTTCCTGCCGACCGCCCGCCGCGGCCGGTCGGTGCGCACGCCCCGTCCGCCACCGGGTGGCGTTCCCGACGGTGGGCACAACCCTCCTTCTAACCCACCGGCTCGGCGCCCAGGGAAAGGGGTCAAGTATGGTGCTTTGGGGTACGCTTTGACGTTAACGGGGCTTGACGCGCGTTAACCTTCCGTGGGGGGGGGACGTGGCGTGCCGCTCGGGCGCCCGCCGTGCGCCCGCCCGAAGGGGACGCCCGCCGGTGTCCCCTTCGGGTCAGGAGAAGGGAACCGGCCCCTCGCGGCGGCGGCCCGCTCGATCCGCGGAGCGGGTCCTTCGGCCCCAAGGGCCCGATCGTGCGCCGCTCGGACGTGGCCGGCGGGTCTTTCCGGGCCCAGGGAACGGCTTTCTAGCCGTTGACGGCGTCGCGCAGGGACTTGCCGGGCTTGAACTTGACGTTGTTGGAGGCGGCGATCTTGATCGACTTGCCGGTCTGGGGGTTGCGGCCCTCGCGCTCGGCGCGGTGGACCGTCTCGAAGACGCCAAAGCCGGTGATCGACACCTTGTCGCCCTTCTTCAGGGCCGCCTCGATGCTTTTGAGCATCGACTTCAACGCCTTGGCGGCGCCGTCCTTGGTGATGTCGGCGTCCTTGGCCATGGTCGCGGTCAGTTCGTCGAGGGTCATCTGCACCTCCCTTGGGCCTGATGGTCGGCTGGCGCTTACCATGAAAACGAGACCATGCAAATACCCTCATGAACGAAGTCAACACGAACTTTTGTGCTTCATGCCGTCTGTGGCCTCTAAACCATAAGGCGATCGCCCGTACCGATGTCGCCGCCCGCGCGGCCCCTGTATGGCCAGGATGGCCGGCTTGGCGGGCGGGCGGCGGTCGCGGCGACTGTCTTTTTACTTGCAGCGGCCTACCGCATGGGTCCAGACGCCGTGCGGACCGAGGACGACCTGAGCAAGTTTCTGAAAATCTATGCAAGTATTATATCAAATTGCAGACGATTTTTTCAATTCCTGGTGGTCCGATCTCCAGTGATTTGTTAGGGTTCGGATCCGGCGGCGTGGTGGCGCGCCTCCGTCGCCCGAGCGGCCTCCGGCCCCGTCGTCGTCCCTGGAGATCCGACCCCATGCCCACCGCCTTCATCGCCGACCCCCGCGCCCCCGCGGCCTCGGCCCCCATCGTCGGCGTGTCGTCCACCCTCTCGACCGGGCTTGGCGGCGTCGCCCGCCCCGTCGCCCGCCTTGCCGAACGCGCGGAGGCCCTGCATGGACGCGCTTGAACCCGCCGAGGAGGACGAGGGCGGCACGGTCTTCCGCGACGTGGTTCTGCTGGCGCTCGCGGGCCTCGTCGCCGTCGTCATCCTGATCCTGCCGCATCTGGGGCCCCAAAGCCGGATGGAGGCGGCGACGGCCGACCCGCCCGGCAACGTCATCGTCGAGCTGCGCTGGCCGGACGAGGTCGACGGCGACCTCGACCTCTGGGTCCAGGCACCGGGCGACGCCCCCGTCGGCCACGCGAACAAGGGCGGCGGCGTCTTCACCCTCCTGCGCGACGACCCCGGCCGCCGCATGGACGCGACCGGGCTCAACCACGAGGTTTCCTACAGCCGCGGCATCGTGCCGGGCGAGTACACGGTCAACGCCCACCTCTACCGCGGCCCCGAGGAGCAGTCTCCGGTTCCGATCACCGTCGTCACCTCGGTGAGACCGGACGAGAGAGCTCCGGCGCGGCGGATCCTCGCCCGCAGGCTGGAGATCGGCCACGAGGGCGAGGAGGTCACGGCCTTCAGCTTCCGGCTCGACGCCCTGGGCGACCTCGTGCCCGGTAGCGTGAACAGGGCCCAAAAGCCCTTGCGCGGCTGGAAGGCCAAGCCGTGAGCGGGTATGAAACAGAGCGATCGCCGGGGATGGTTGAGCGACGAAGACGAAGCTTCGCGTGCGCTGGCACGGGGCCGTTTCCTCTTTTCTTCTTGTCGGTCGGCGTTGGTTGAGGCGCCCGTCCGTGCCCTGGCTACGCGGGCGTGCCCCGGACTTGATCCGGGGCTACGGGCTCGAACCACCAAGCCGTCGGGGGCTTCCCGCTTGTGCGGCGGTTTGGCTCCGGATCAAGTCCGGGGCACGCGGCTTGGGGAATGGCGGGTAGTGTCCTAGTTTGAACC